>PMBM01000067.1:0-36894 GCA_003153855.1 Propionibacteriaceae bacterium | reverse complement strand
ATGGAGTGGGCGCGGCGCGGGCTGTCCTGGTAGCAGAAGTTGAGGACGTTGTAGCCCGCCTCGCCGAGGGTCGCGGCAGCGGCTCCGCCAGCCAGCCCTGTGCCGACGATGATGACGGTGAGCTTGCGGCGGTTGGACGGGTTGACGAGCTTGGCCTGGAACTGACGCGTCTTCCACATCTTCTCGATGTCGACGTCAGGGGCCTTGGTGTCGGAGATCTCGTCGCCGAGGCGGTAGTACGCCAGGGCCGGGTCGATCTCCTTGACGCTGGCCTTCTTGGCCGGGGCGGTGGTGGTCACTTGATCCCTCCGAACAGGACTGCAACGGGCATGGCCATGAAGGCGGCGAACAGGAGGACCGACACGAAGATCGCGGTGTAGTTGAGCACACGGCGCGCCTTGGGGCTGGTGTTGGCGCCGAGGGTGGTCATCGCGCTCCAGATGCCGTGCCGGATGTGGATGCACACCGTGCCGACGAACAGCGCGTAGAGCAGCACCATGTACCACTGGGAGAACGTCAGCACGACGGCCTCGTACGGCGTGGACGCCGTGGTGAAGCCCGTGAGGAACCACTTGATCGTGAACTGGCCGAGGTGGAACAGCAGCAGCATCAGGAGGATGACGCCGCCCCAGCGCATCGTGCTGGCCGCGAACGTCTGCTGCCTGCGCTCCTTGCGCTGGTACCGACCACGGGCACCAAGGGAACGCAGGGTCAGCACGTAGGCCGAGGCCATGTGCCCGACGATGCAGGCCACCATGAAGACGCGGAAGATCCAGATGAACCAGCCCTTGGGGATGAGCGGGTACAGGATGTCGCTCTTCAGCCATTCGGCGTAGTGGTCGTAGGCCTCGGGCCCGAAGAAGGCCTTGAGGTTGCCCCACGCGTGCATGAGGAGGAAGAGGATCAGGAAGATGCCGGTCACGGCCATCAGTACCTTCATCGCGACGGATGAACGCACTGCTTTCTGGTGAACGGTGAGAGTTTGAGTCGCCACGGAGGTCACTTTAACCTGGCTGCACCCTCCGCAGGGCCACCGCCCCCAGATCAAGTCGCGCGGCACGGATGGTGTAGGGACCCGGCGGCCCCCAGGACGCTCCAGCGCGTCACGCGACCGGCGGATGCCTGTCGCTCGTCAGCTGTTCGGCCCGCTCCCTGCGCCACGCCGAGATCCGCGCGTGATGGCCCGAGACGAGGACGTCCGGGATGGTCAGCCCGCGCCACTCGAGGGGCTTGGTGAAGACCGGGTACTCGAGGAGCCCGTCGAGGTCCGGGGAGTGCGACTCCTCGACCAGCGACTCCGGATTGCCGATGACGCCGGGCAGGAGCCGTACGACGGACTCGATGATCGCGAGCGCGGCAACCTCTCCCCCGTTGAGGACGTAGTCGCCCAGCGAGATCTCCTGGAGGTCGACACGGTCGCGGTAGTGAGTCATGACGCGGGCGTCGATGCCCTCGTACCGGCCACACGCGAACACGAGGCGCCGACGGGTCGCCAGCTCGGCCGCGACGCCCTGCGTGTACGGGACGCCCGACGGTGTGGGGACGACGAGCGTGGTGCCCTGGACGTCGTCACCGAGCACCGCATCGAGGGCCTCGCCCCAGGGCTCCGGCTTCATCACCATGCCGGCGCCGCCGCCGTACGGGGTGTCGTCGACGGTCCGGTGCCGGTCGTGGGTCCAGTCGCGCAGGTCGTGGACGCCGAGGCCCACCAGCCCGGACGCGATCGCCTTGCCGACGAGCGACAGCGACAGCGGCGAGAGGTAGTCGGGGAAGATCGAGATGACGTCGAGACGCATCAGCGGCGTCGCGGACGAGGTCATGCCTCGGGAAGGTCGTCGAGGAGGCTGCCCGCGGCCCGCGACAGCTGCGCGGCGCCGGCTGCAAGGTCCACGTGCCCTACGAGGTCGGAGACGAACGGTACGAGCCGCTCTCCCCCGTCCGTCGTCACGGCGAGCATGTCCTGCGAGGGCAGATGGATGACGTCCGAGACGACGCCGACGTCGTTGCCGTCCGCGTCCAGGATGCGGAGGCCGCGAAGCTGCCTGTCGTAGTACTCCTCGGGATCGTCACCGGCCGGCCGATCGTGCGCGGTGACGGTCGCAGTGAGGACGCGTCCGCGCAGACCTTCGGCGGCTGTACGGTCGGGCGCCTCGACGAACCGTACGACCAGGCGGCCGGCCGCTCCGTCGCGCATCGCGGCGACGGTCAGCGTGGACGTGGAGCCTTCGGTGCCGAGCACGGCACCGGGTGCGAAGCGCACCTCGGGCTCGTCGGTGCGCAGGTCGACCGCCACGTCACCGCGGAGGCCGTGTGCCCGGCCAACCACCCCTACGACGACCTCGAGGAGGTCGCCCGGGGTGGTGCGGCCGGGATCAGCGGTAGTGGCCACCACCGCGGCCTGGACGACGGTCGACGTCGACGAAGTCCACGCGTACCTGCTCGCGACCGCCCAGGGCGCTCACGACGGTGCGCAGGGCTGTCGCCGTACGTCCCTGCCGACCGATGACCTTGCCGACATCCTCCGGATGGACTCGTACTTCGAGCATCCGGCCACGGCGAAGGTCGAGGTCCTTGACGACGACGTCGTCAGGGTTCGACACGATGCCGCGCACCAGGTGCTCGAGAGCCTCCGCGAGCACGTCAGGCCTGCTCGGCCGCATCGTCGCTGCCCGCGACGGGCTCGTCGGCCGGAGCCTCGGGCTCGGCTGCAGCTGCCTTGGCCTTGCGGCTGGGCTTGGAGATGGCCTCCGAGGTGGAGGCGCCGTCGCCCTCGGCCAGCGCCTTGTTGAAGGCGGCGGTCTTGTCCTTGGGCTCGGGCTGCGGGTCGATGCCCGACGGCGAGGTGTCGCCGCTGAACTTCTGCCAGTCGCCGGAGCGCTTGAACAGTGCCACGACAGCCTCGGTCGGCTGAGCGCCGACGCCGAGCCAGTACTGGGCCCGCTCGGAGTTGACGCGGATGACCGACGGGTCGTTCTTCGGGTGGTAGAGCCCGATCTCTTCGATCGCCCGGCCGTCGCGCTTGGCGCGCGCGTCCATGACGACGATGCGGTAGTGCGGCGAACGGATCTTACCGAGCCGCTTCAGTCGGATCTTGACAGCCACGTGTGTGGTTCTCCTGTGCGTACATGTCTGGACGTCCCAGACGGTTTGGTGGATGCGATCGACCGCGAGTGGGGGTCGCGCGAAAGCCTCCGGGGGATCCGTCATGTACGTGATGAGAGGGCACGGCACAACGGATGCGTGGGCAAGTCTGCCAGACTGACCCCTGTTGGACGAAACCGCCGCTCGAGCGGCACGCGTGAAGGTGGTGACCGGATGCTCTCGCCCGGTCACGTGCGCCCCCCACGCATCATGGCGCTCCTCGGTCCTGCGTTCGTCGCGGCTGTCGCATACGTGGATCCCGGCAATGTCGCCGCGAACCTCAGCGCAGGGAGCAACTACGGGTACGCGCTGGTCTGGGTGCTCGTTGCGGCCAGCATCATCGCGGTCATCGTCCAGTACCTGTCGGCGAGACTGGGCATCGTCGCAGGTCGCTCGCTGGCGAGCCTGGTCACCGAGCGACTCAAGGACAGGCACCGCGTGTGGCGGCTGGCGTACGCGGCCCAGGCGTACGTGATGGCGATCGCCACCGACCTCGCCGAGGTGATCGGCGGCGCCCTCGGCCTGTACCTGCTGTTCCGGACCCCGTTGTGGCTCGGCGGCCTGATCGTCGGGGTCGTGACGCTTCTCCTGCTGCCGTTCATGCGCTCCCGTGGCGAGGTCTTCTTCGAGCGTGGTGTCGCCGCTCTGATCGTCCTGATCGCCGCCGTGTTCCTCGCGGGCCTCGTCTGGGCGCCGCCGGACCTGTTCGAGACGCTCGCCGGGCTCGTACCGCGGGTCCCCGACACCGCAGCGTGGATGCTGGTGGCCGCGATGCTCGGGGCGACGGTCATGCCGCACGCCATCTACCTGCACTCGGGACTGGCGGTCGACCGCTACCACAAGGACGGCGTGAGGGTGGCGCCGATCCCCCACCTGCTCCGGTCTCAGCGTGCCGACGTCCTTGCGGCTCTGGCGCTTGCCGGCACCGTGAACATCGCGATGCTGCTCTACGCGGCGAAAGCCCTCAACGGACTCCACGGTGACACGATCGAGGACGCCCACCGGATCCTCAGCGCGACGCTCGGCCCCGTGGCGGCGGCGTTCCTCGGGATCGGCCTTCTGGCATCGGGGATCGGCTCCGCCATCGTCGGCACCCATGCGGGCAGCGGGATCGCGTCCGACGCGTTCCCCGCCAAGGTCTCTCCGACGGTGACGCGCGCCGTGACGATCGCCCCGGCCGTCGTGCTGCTCCTGGCAGGCATCCCCGCGACAGCAGTGCTCGTCGCCAGTCAGGTGGTGCTGAGCTTCGGGATCGGCTTCGCGGTGGCTCCCCTGGTGTGGCTGAGCAGCCGCGAGGACGTGATGGGCGAATGGCGGATCAAGGGCGTGCTCCGCGTGGTCGCGTGGGCAGTCGTGATCGTCGTCGTGCTGCTCAACCTCGTCCTCGTGGCCACCTGGCTCCTGCCCTGATCACCAGGCGTACGCCTCCGGCGCGGGCTTCGACCCGTTCGGCCCGGGTGCCGGGAAGATCTCGTCGAGCGTGTCGAGCGTCTCCTGGGTGAGCGTGATCTCGACCGCGTGGAGCGCGCCGTCGAGCTGGGCCTGGGTGCGCGGACCGACGATCGGCGCGGTGACCCCTTCACGGCTGAGCAGCCAGGCGAGGCCGACGCCAGCCGGGTCCTCGCCGATCTCGGCGCACAACGCCTCGTACGCCTCGAGCGCCGGCCGGTGCGCCTCGAGGCCCTCACCTGAGCGGCCCTTCGTCGTCCGTACGCCGACGTTCTCGCGCTCCTTGCGGATCGCGCCCGAGAGCAGGCCGCCGTGCAGCGGCGACCACGGGATGACGCCGATGCCGTACGCGATGGCGGCCGGAAGGACCTCCAGCTCGACCCAGCGCGTGAGCAGGTTGTAGATCGACTGCTCGCTGACCAGGCCGAGGAAGTGGCGGGCCTTCGCGGCCTCCTGCGCCTGTGCGAGGTTCCAGCCGGCGAAGTTCGAGCTGCCCACGTACAGGATCTTGCCCTGCTGACGCAGCACCTCCATGGCCTCCCAGACCTCGTCGAACGGGGTCGCGCGGTCGATGTGGTGCATCTGGTACAGGTCGATGTAGTCGGTCTGCAGCCGCTTCAGCGACGCGTCGCAGGCGCGGCGGATGTTGAGCGCCGAGCAGTACCGCTCGTTGGGCCAGTCGCCCATCCCGCCGTACATCTTCGTCGCCAGGACCGTCTTCTCGCGCCGGCCGCCGCCCTGGGCGAACCACCGTCCGACGATCTGCTCGGTGATGCCTTCGCCGACCTTGCCGCCGTAGACGTTCGCGGTGTCGAAGAAGTTGAGACCCGAGGCGTGGGCGCTGTCCATGATCGAGTGGGCATCGGCCTCCGTCGTCTCCGGTCCGAAGTTCATGGTGCCGAGGCAGATGCGGCTCACTGACAGTCCGCTGCGACCGAGCTGGGTGTACTCCATGGGTGTCCTCCTGGTTTCTTTCGACACTAGCCAGGACCTCGGCATGAGGGGCGTGCGGCCAGTTGTTGCTCCCGATCCCACGATGCCAACCGTGGAGCGCCGAACGAGCCTTCGTGACGAGTCCGCCCGCCTGGCGCCGTGCGCCTCCCTCAGGCAGCGGAACCCTAGACCGAGGTGTCGACCACGATCCGTCCGCGCAGCACCACGTACCGGGGGTGCCGCACGACGGCCACATCCACGCGAGGGTCGGACGTGTACGCGACGAGGTCGGCCCGCTCCCCCTCCGCGAGGCACGGGCGGCCGAGCCAGTCGCGCGCACGCCACGACGCGGCGCCGAGCGCGAAGTCCGTACCGCCGATGGCGGACAGCGCGACGACCTCGGCGCCGATCCGACCATGGGCCCCGACGCCACCGGCGTCGGTCCCCGCGTACATGGGCACGCCCGCCTCGTACGCCTTCCCGAACGTCTCGTGGCGTCGTGCATACAGGTCATGCATGTGCGCGGCGTACGTCGGGAACCTCTCCGCGGCCTGGTCGGCTATCCCTGGGAAGATGTCGAGGTTGTCGAGGGTCGGGACGAGCGCGACCTGCCGCGCCGCCATGGCCTCGATGGTGTCGTCGTCGAGTCCCGTACCGTGCTCGATCCCGTCGATCCCGGCTTCGACCAGCTCCGTCACGGACTGCTCGCCGAAGCAGTGCGCCGTGACCTTGGCGCCGGCGGCGTGAGCCGCGTCGATCGCCTGACGGGCGGTGTCCGCGGGCCAGCTGGGTGACAGGTCGCCGGTGTCGCGGTCGATCCAGTCCCCCACGAGCTTGACCCAGCCGTCGCCTCTTCTCGCCTGGTGGACGACCGCCTCGACGAGCTCGGCCGGCTCGACCTCCTCGGCGAAGTTGCGCAGGTACCGCTTCGTACGGGCCACGTGCCGGCCCGCCCGGATGACCGATGGCAGGTCCTCCCGGTCGTCGATCCAGCGCGTGTCCGCGGGTGACCCCGCATCGCGCAGGAGCAGGGCCCCGGAGTCGCGGTCGGTGATCGCCTGCGTCTCGGCCGTGGCGGCGTCCACGGCCCCCTGGGGACCGAGCCCGATGTGGCAGTGCGCGTCCACGAGACCGGGCAGGATCCACAGATCGCGACCGAGCGTGCGTGCGGAGGTCGGCTTGGTGAATGTGATCCGTCCCTCGACGACCCACACGTCCCTTGTCTCGCCCTGGGGCAGCACCGTGCCGTGAAGATGGAGCGGCTCGTCGATGACCATGCCGTCGCTCGCGTGGGTGTGCGTGCTGCCGTCGTGGGTATGCGTGTGGACGAGACCACCCAGCAGGTCGTGGGTGTGGAAGGGGCCGGTCATGAGGTCATTCTGTCGGGCTGACGGCCACGAGGAGTGGCTAGCGCGGACCCTTGTTCTGCGTGTTGAGGAACTTCTGCATCTCGGGAGGCAGCTGGAAGCCCTTCATCGCCTCGGCCAGCTCGGCCTCGGTGGTCGGCACCGCGCCGGCGCCGAAGACGCTCGGATCCGGCACCTTGGCCGCCACCTCCGGAACGTCCTTCGGCTGGCTGCGCTTGGCCGGGTTGCCGGACACGCCGCGGCCCTTCTTCTTGGACGCCGGAGCCGTACGGCCCTTCTTCGCACCCGCGGCAGCAGCCCCCGTGAGCATCCCGCCCATCGACGACATCATCTTGCGCGCCTCGACGAAGCGGTTCACGAGGTTGTTGACGTCGCTCACCTGAACCCCGGCACCCTTGGCGATGCGCGAGCGGCGCGACCCGTTGAGGATCGACACGTTGGCGCGCTCGGCCGGCGTCATCGAGTAGATGATCGCTTCGATGCGGTCGATCTCCTTCTCGTCGATGGAGTCGATCTGCTCACGCATCTGACCCATCCCGGGAAGCATCCCGAAGACCTTCGAGAGCGGGCCCATCCGCCGTACAGCCTGCATCTGTCCGAGAAAGTCCTGCAGCCCGAACTCGCCGCCGCTGAGACCGAGGAGCTTGTTCGCGGCCTTCTGCGACTCCTCCTTGTCGAGGTGGCGCTCGGCCTGCTCGATGAGGGTGAGCATGTCGCCCATGTCGAGGATCCGGCCGGCCATCCGGTCGGGGTGGAAGACGTCGAAGTCGACCAGCTTCTCGCCGTTGGACGCGTACATGATCGGCTTGCCGATGACCCGCGCGATCGACAGCGCGGCACCGCCTCGTGCNNGCGGTGTTGACCGCGTCCTGGCCGATCATCGCGTCGACGACGAACAGGACCTCGTCGGGGTTCACGGCGGCCTTGATGTCGGCCGCCTGCTGCATCAGCTCGGCGTCGACGCCCAGCCGGCCGGCGGTGTCGACGATGACGACGTCGTGCAGGTGGTGCGTCGCGATCTCGATGGACTGCTTCGCCACCTCGACGGGGTCGCCGACGCCGTTGCCCGGCTGCGGCGCGTACGAGGCCACTCCGGCCTGCTGCGCGACGACCTGCAGCTGCGTGACGGCGTTGGGGCGCTGGAGGTCCGCGGCCACGAGGATCGGGGTGTGGCCCTGCGCCTTGAGCCAGACAGCCAGCTTCCCGGCCAGCGTCGTCTTGCCGGCGCCCTGGAGGCCCGCGAGCATGATGACGGTGGGCGGCTTCTTGGCGAACCTCAGGTGGCGCGTCTCGCCGCCGAGGATGCTCACGAGCTCGTCGTTGACGATCTTGACGATCTGCTGTGCGGGGTTGAGAGCCTTGCTCAGCTCTTCGGCCTTGGCCCTCTCGCGGACGGCCGCGACGAACTCCTTGACCACGGCCAGGCTGACGTCAGCCTCGAGCAGAGCGATGCGGATCTCGCGGAGGGTGTCGTCGATGTCGGCGTCGGACAGCCGTCCCTTGCCGCGCAGAGTGCGGAAAGTCGTGGACAGACGGTCGCTCAGGGTGTCGAACACAGGCGGTCCTTGGGTAAGGAAGACGGGACCGGGCAAGCCTACTCGGTCGGCAACCGATCCCCTGGACGCTCGCGCTCGTCGAGGATGCGCTGTACGAAGACGAGGTCGAGCCAGCGGCCGAACTTCTTGCCGACCTGCGGCATCCGNNGCCGCGGCGACGAGCTCGGTGAGCAGCCTGGTCCCGAGCCCCCGGCCACGGGCGGCCGGCGCGAGGTAGACCGAATGCTCGACCGTGAAGTCGTACCCGGCCTTCTCCCTGTACCGCCCGTACCCGGCGTAGCCCACGACCTCGCCGTCCACCTCGGCCACCAGCGTCACGTTGGGCTCGGCGCCGTGCTCGGCCAGCCAGGCGCGTCGGTTCTCGAGCGTGACGACCTCGTCGTCCCAGGAGGCCGTCGTGGTGAGGATGGCGTCGTTGTAGATCGCCGTGATCGCCTCGAGGTCCTCCTCGCCGGCGACCCGGATGACCGCGTCAGTCACCGAGGACACCGTCGACGAACTGCACCGGGTCGAACGGCGCGAGGTCGTCGACGCCCTCTCCGAGGCCGATGAGCTTGACCGGTACGCCGAGCTCGCGCTGGACCTGGACGACGATGCCGCCCTTGGCCGACCCGTCGAGCTTGGTCAGCACGATGCCGGTGACGTCCACGACCTCGCTGAACATGCGGGCCTGGGTGAGCCCGTTCTGGCCGGTGGTCGCGTCGAGCACGAGCAGGACCTCGGTGACAGGGGCGATCTTCTCGATGACCCGCTTCACCTTGCCGAGCTCGTCCATGAGGCCGGTCTTGGTGTGCAGCCGGCCGGCGGTGTCGACGAGGACCACGTCCGCGCCGCTGTCACGCCCGGCGGCCACAGCCGTGTACGCGACGGACGCGGGATCGGCTCCCTCAGCCCCGCGTACGGTCTCGACGCCGACCCTCTCGCCCCAGGTCGTGAGCTGCTCGGTGGCGGCGGCACGGAACGTGTCGGCGGCGCCGAGCACGACTGTACGGCCCTCCGCGACGAGCACCCGTGCGAGCTTGCCCACGGTCGTGGTCTTGCCGGTGCCGTTCACGCCGACGACGAGCACGACACCCGGAAGGTCCTCGCCCTCCGGGCCGGGGGCCGCCGTCGTGTGGACGGTACGGTCCATGTCCGGACCCACGAGCTTGATGAGCTCCTCACGGAGCACCGCATGAGCCTGTACCGGGTCGACGACGCCGTCGATCGCGAGCCTCTTCCGGAGCGCGGTCGTGAGCTCGGTGGCCGGACCGACTCCGAGGTCGGACGTGATGAGCGTGGTCTCGAAGTCGTCCCAGGTCGACTCGTCGATCCGGTCACGGGAGAGCAGGTCCGCGAGGCCGCGCGCGAGGACGTTCTGACTCCCCGCGAGGCGCCGGCGGAGCCGCACGAGTCGTGACGCCGGAGCTTCGGGGACGTCGAGGTCGGCGGCATGAGGCTGACTGGTCGTTGAGGGTGACGGTGCCGGGATCTCGAGTGGTTCATCAGTGGTGGTGGGCGCGGCCGGTGCCAGACTCGGCCGCTCGTTCGCAGCAGAGATCCTGTTGGCTCGGGTTCGTGCAACAACGGCACCGACAAGGAGGACGACGACGGCGATAGCGATGGCGACCCAGTAGACCGAATTCACGCGGTCATCCTATGGGGCGCGCTGAGACGAGGACCGACGCCGAGGGAGGTACGAGCTGGGTCAGTGACGCGCGTCGAGGAGGCGGAGCAGTGCCTGGGGCGGGTCGGCCTCACCGTTGAGGTGCTCAGCCGTACGACGCATGATCGCGGCGAACCGGGTGCCCGTGATGCGGCTCCCCTTGTCGGCGATACCCACGGTGACGACGAGCACGAGGCCGACGATGATCGCGAGGACGACGGACATGGCAACGATGGCGGAGAGCATGACAAAACCTTTCGCAGGGGAAGCGCACATTCAGTCTCGCGCGCCACCCCGAAGAGTGCACAACGCCACGCCGCCGGCTAGTCGCCGTCGTCGCGAAGTCGTTGTGAGATGACCGCCGACACCCCATCCCCACGCATGGTCACGCCGTAGAGGGCGTCAGCGACTTCCATCGTACGCTTCTGGTGCGTGATGACGAGCAACTGTGAGGTCGCTCTCAGCTCTTCATAGATCTCCAACAGGCGGCCGAGGTTCGTGTCGTCCAGCGCCGCCTCGACCTCGTCGAGGATGTAGAACGGGCTGGGCCGGGCCTTGAAGAGGCTGACGAGGAACGCGACCGCCACCAGCGACCGCTCCCCTCCGGACAGCAGCGACAGCCTCTTGATCTTCTTGCCGGCCGGGCGCGCCTCGACCTCGACGCCGGTGGTGAGCCACTCCCCCGGCTCGGTGAGCACGAGAGAACCCTCACCGCCCGGGAACAGGCGCGCGAAGACTCCCTCGAACTCCCGCGCCACGTCCTCGTACGCCTGCGCGAACACCTCTTTGACACGGGCGTCGACCTCGTCGACGATCTCGAGCAGGTCCTGCCTCGTACGTCGCAGGTCCTCCAGCTGGTTCGACAGGAACGAGTGTCGCTCCTGCATCGCGTCGAACTCCTCGAGCGCCAGCGGGTTCACCCTGCCGAGCACCTGGAGGTTGCGTTCCGCGATCCGGAGCCGACGGAGCTGCTCGTCACGTACGTACGGGACCGGCTCCGGCGCCTCGTCCTCAGCCGTCAGCGGGAGTCCGTCGTCGGTCACGAGGACCGGTACGAGCTGGTCGGGTCCGTACTCGCTGATNNGCCAGCTCGTCGCGGTGGGCGCTGTCGACGAGCCCTTCGAGCTCCTTCGCAAGGATCCTCGACGACGCCCTCGCGTGTCCCAGGACCTCGTTGGCGTCGACCCTGTCCCGGTCGGCGGCGTCCCGCTCTGCGGCGATTGCGGCGCGAGAGACCTCGAGCCGCCTCAGCAGGTACGACGCGGCCTCGTGGACCGCCTTGGCGGTCTCGCCCTCCCGGCGCAGCTGGTCGCGGCGGGCCTCGGCCCGAGCCCGTGCCTGACGCTCGGCCTGTGCCGCGGTGCGCAAGGACTCTGCACGTCCGGCAGCGGCACGGCTGCGCTCCTCGACCGTACGTAGCGCGAGCCGCGCCTCCATCTCGGCCGACCGTGCCCTGCGCGCGGCCTCGGCGAGCGCGTCCCGTTCGGTGGGATCGGGTTCTGCCAGCTCCCCCTCGGCGGACGCGAGGTCGAGGCGAGCCGACATCTCGCCCAGCGCCGCGAGGTCGCGGGCCTTCGAGGCCTCCGTCTCGGCCACCTGGGCGTCGAGGCGCTCCGCCTCGCCACGCGCGGCCCGGGCCGTCTGGTTGAGCTGGCCCAGCTGCTCGGCCAGCGCGTTCTGCTGGGCATCCGACTCGTTGAGCCTCGCGAGTGCGACGTCCAGCCGGGCCTGCGCGTCGTCGAGCGTCGCGGTCACCGCCGTCACGGCGAAGCCCACGCGCTCGACCTCGTGCTGGGCCGCGGTGAGCTGTACGGCCGCCTCGTCGACAGCCGCCTGTACCTGGATGAGGCTCGGCCTGGCCCCCGACCCGCCACTCGCGAACCACTCGGACAGCACGTCGCCGTCGCGCGTGACCGCCGTCACGTCCGCGAGCTGGCGTACGAGAGCGCGCGCGGCGTGCAGGTCCTCCACGACCGCGACCTTGCGGAGCAGCCTCCGGAGGGCGCCCTGTACAGGTGCGTCGGCGGTCACGACGTCGATCGCGTACCGCGCCTTGGACGGCAGCGCAGGCCAGGTCTCGCCCGTGTCCGTGGCGCCGCCCAGCAGCATGCCTGCCCGGCCGAGGTCTTCGGCCTTCAGGTGAGCGAACGCGCCGAGCGCCGCGTCGAGGTCGGCGACCGCGACCGCGTCCGCGGCCGAGCCCAGCGCCGCCGAGACGGCCGCCTCGTAGCCGCTTTCCACAGTGACGAGCGCGGCGACCGAGCCCAGCAGGCCACCCACCGTCTCGGTGGCGGCGAGCAGCTGGCTCGACGCGCCCTCGCGCTCCAGTCCCAGCGTGAGTGCCTCGAGACGTGCGGTGAGCGCGGCTCGCTGCTGCCCCGCCTCACGTTCCTGGTCCCGCAGCGCGGCGAGCTCCTGCTGCGCGCGCGTGACGCCCTCCTCCGCGGCCTCGTACTCCGAGTCCAGGCCCATCTCGCCCTCGTCGAGACCGGCGACGTTCGACTCCAGCGCCTGGAACGCCCTCGTGGCGTCGTCCGCCCTGGCCAGGGCCGCGTCCCGGGCGGCGATGAGGCGTGTGGTCTGCTCGGCCGCGTTCTCGGTGCGGCTCCTCAACGAGCCGACCTGACCTGTGAGCCTGGCGAGGCCCTCACGCCGGTCGGCAGCGGCACGTACGAGAGCGGCGAGACGTGACTCGGACTCGGTGTGCTCCTGCTCAGCGGCCACGCGGCGTCCGGTGGCTTCTGCGAGTGCGATCTCGCGTCGCGCGACCTCCGCGCGCAGGCCTTCCTCGGCCCGTGCCTCCGTGGCAGCCTCGGCGTCGAGGGCGTCGGGGTCACGTCCTGGCCGACCGTCGATGGGCAGCTCGTCGGCGTGACGGATCCGCTCGGCCGCGATCGAGATCGTGGAGGTGATCCGCTCCCGGAGCGCTGCCAGGCCGTACCAGGTCTCCTGGGCCGACTGGAAGCGCGGCTGGGCGGACGCCAGGTCGCTCTCGGCCGTCTCCTCCTCCTGGCGCGCCTCGGCGAGCGCGCTCTCGACCCGCGTCCGGTCGGCGATCAGCGCGGCTTCGTCGGCCATCTCCGCGTCGAGCGCCGTGGTCGCCTGTGCGAGGTCGTCGGCGAGCAGGCGCGCCTTCGCGTCGAGCAGCTCCGCCTGGATGACGGACGCCTTGCGCGCGACCTCCGCCTGCCGGCTGAGCGGCTTGAGCTGACGCCGGATCTCGGCGACGAGGTCCGCCAGGCGGTTGAGGTTGGCCTCGGTGGACTCGAGCTTCCGGAGCGCCTTCTCCTTGCGCTTGCGGTGCTTGAGGACGCCGGCGGCCTCCTCGATGAACCCGCGGCGGCCCTCGGGCGTCGCCGAGAGGATCGCGTCGAGCTGGCCCTGTCCGACGATGACGTGCATCTCCTGGCCGATCCCGGAGTCGCTGAGCAGGTCCTGGACGTCGAGCAGCCGCGACGCGTGGCCGTTGATCGCATAGTCGCTGCCGCCGTTGCGGAACATCGTCCGCGAGATCGTGACCTCGCTGTACTCGATGGGCAGGGCCCCGTCGGTGTTGTCGATCGTCAGCAGGACCTCGGCGCGGCCGAGCGGCGCGCGGTTCGACGTGCCGGCGAAGATGACGTCCTCCATCTTGCCGCCGCGCAGCGACTTCGCGCCCTGCTCGCCCATGACCCAGGCGAGGGCGTCGACGACGTTGGACTTGCCCGAGCCGTTCGGACCCACGACGCAGGTGATGCCCGGTTCGAAGTTCAGGGTTGTCGAGGACGCGAACGACTTGAACCCGCGCAACGTCAGGCTCTTGAGGTACACGGCAGGGACTTTAGCGCTGAATCCTGCAGGGCCTAGACGAAGTTCTCGCCGTGATGGCGCTTCCGGACCGCGCGGAATGTCCAGACCTTGTTGACGATGAAGTTCACCGGCATCACGAGGACGATCTGGATGATCTGCGCCCAGTACAGCCTCCGCCGCCAGAACGGCTCCGTGTCGACGAAGAAGCTGCTCGACAGGTACAGCGGCGATGCGGGGTTGCGGAGCGCTACGAGGATGGCGAACCCGACGAGCTGGGCGACAGCCCCGACGAGCAGGAAGGGCAGGAACTCCTTCATGAACGGCGCGCGGTTCACGGAGCGGAACGTCCAGTGCCGGTTGAGCACGAAGTTGAAGACGTTGGCGCCGATGAACGCGACCAGCGCGTACACGAGGTAGTAGCGCACGTTGAACGAGGTGCCCGGGATCGGGAACGCCGGGTTGTAGTCGTGCACGTGGAGGACGTGGGTGCCGATCTGGGCACAGATGGCGACGACCACCATGTTCACGACGACGCCGCCGCCACCGATGATCCCGAACTGCACGAACTGGCGCAGGGACCGGCGGTGGCGGGTGAATGCTGAGGTGATTGTCACGGTCGAACCAGCGTACCGGGTAGTCGTTGGCAGTACGGACACAGGTACGACGACCTGTTCGCGAACGCCTCCCGCACCACGGCGTGGCCGCACCGTCGGCACGGCAGCCCGGCCCGTCCGTACACGTCGAGCGATCGCTCGTGGTAGCCGGACTCGCCGTTGACGTCGACGTACAGCTTGTCGAACGACGTGCCGCCCTGGACGAGCGAGTCGGCCATCACATCCCGCGCCTGACGCAGAAGCCCCGCCACCCTGCGCACCGTGAGGTCGGAGCTGGGCGTCTCGTAGTGGAGCCGCGCCCGCCACAGGGACTCGTCGGCGTAGATGTTGCCGATGCCGGACACCAGCGTCTGGTCGAGGATGAGGCGCTTGATCCCGGCGTGGCGGCGCACGATGCGGTGCGCCACGGCGACCGGGTCGAAGCCCTCGTCGAAGGGGTCCAGGGCGATGTGAGCGACGTCCGGCGGAAGGTCCGCCCCGCCGGGGCTGAGCCACACCCCGCCGAACATGCGCTGGTCGACGAAGCGCAGCTGTCGGCCGTCGTCGAGGTCCCAGACCACTCGGGTGTTCGGCTGCAGCGGCGTCTCCGGGGAGTCGCTGCGGAACTGCCCACTCATGCCGAGGTGAGCGACGATCGCATCGCCGTCGTCGAGCGGCAACCAGAGGAACTTGCCGCGACGCCGAGGCTCCAGGAACCGGCGTCCGACGAGTACGGCCTCGAAGTCGTTGGGGCCGGCAACGTGGCGCCGAACTGGTCGTGGGTGCAGGACGCGGGTCGCGAGGATCGTGCGACCGGTGATCAGCCCGGCGAGACCCGCACGTACGGTCTCGACTTCTGGTAGCTCAGGCACCGATCCCGCCGGCGACGGCGGTGTGCTGGGAGTCCCAGAGCTTCTTGAGGGCCGCGAACGCTGCGGCCGCGGCTTCCTGCTCGGCCTGCTTCTTGTTGAGGCCGTGCCCCGGTCCGTACAGCTCGTCGCTCACGACGGCGAACGCCTCGAACCGCTTGTCGTGGTCCGGGCCGGACTCACTCACCTGGTAGGTGGGCACGCCGAGGGCGAGCATCGCCGACAGCTCCTGGAGGCTGGTCTTCCAGTCGAGGCCGGCGCCGAGCGTGGCCGCATCCGCGACGACGGGGTCGAACAGTGCATGGACGAAGAGGCCGGCGGACGCGATGCCGTGCTGGAGGAAGACCGCGCCGATGACCGCCTCGAGCGTGTCGGCGAGGATCGATGCCTTGTCCCGGCCACCCGTCGTGGCCTCACCGCGTCCGAGGAGCAGCTCGTGACCGAGGTCCAGGGAGCGCGCGACAGCCGCGAGTGACTGCGCGTTGACGACCGCCGCCCGCAGCTTCGCGAGGATGCCCTCGGGTTCGCGAGGGTACGTCAGATAGAGGTACTCGGTGACGACGACCCCGAGCACCGCGTCGCCGAGGAACTCGAGACGCTCGTTGGTGGGGACGCCACCGTTCTCGTACGCCCAGCTGCGATGCGTCACGGCAAGGCGATACAGCTGGGGTTCGAGCTCGATCCCCAGCTGGCTCAGAACGGCGAGAACCTGGCTCATGGCCGGGTTCTCAGGCCTCGAGCACCTGCCGGCGGGTGCCCTTGGCACCGTACTGGCCACACGTCGGGCATGCGGTGTGGGGCAGGTGCGGAGCCTTGCACGCCGGGTTGCTGCACGTCACGAGGGTAGGCACGGCGGCCTTCCACTGCGACCGGCGCGAATGCGTGTTGCTGCGCGACAACCGCCGCTTGGGAACCGCCATGTGTTACTCCTCGTCCGGACCAGGCGCTGTGCCTGGCGATGCTGCTAGTCCTGCGTGGCCGACCACTGCTTCAGAGTTCCCCAGCGGGGATCTCCTTCTTCGTCGTGCCCATGGTCAGGATCGTCATTGAGATCTGCGCCGCAGATCGGGCAGATGCCCAGACAATCTTCCTGGCACAGCGGTGCGAACGGCAAGTCCAGCACCACGGCGTCGCGGAGGACCGGTTCGAGGTTGATGAGCTCAGCCTCGTTCCGTGCCGCCTCGTCGTCGGGTTCGTTGCCCGGGTAGTAGAACAGCTCCTGGATGTCGATCTCCATCGTGTCGGAGATCGGCCTCAGGCAGCGTGTGCACTCCCCGGCCAACGCGACCACTGCGGTCCCGGTGACCAGCACCCCCTCGCCCACCGCCTCGAGCTTGAGGTCCAGCTCGACCGGAGAACCCTCGGGTACTCCGATGACACCGATCCCGAGATCCGCTGGCGCATCAGCGGTACGACGAAGAGTCTTCATCGTCCCAGTCGACCTCGCCAGCTCGTGGGTCTCGAAGACGAGACTTGAGCGTGGGTCAGGCTGACGACGGTGAGTCATCTCGTACCCCTTCAACTTCCGGACGGGCTTGGTGACACCGAGGGTCAACCCTACCTGCCGCTGCGTGGCTTCTGCTAATCGATGATCCCTGGCGCCACGAGTGGGCACGGTCCACTAGATGCTGGGGAGCGCCTCGACGTCGCTGTCGTCGAGCTTGGACCGTTTGGCGAGCTGCTCGCGCATGAGCACGACCTGGCTCGACGTCTTCTGCAGCGACGCCTCGAACTCGGCGAGCCGGCCATCCACGTACATGTCGGCCTCGATGCGGATCTGGCGGGCTTCCTCGTCCGCCTGGGCCTTGGTCGTCTCGGCGTACTCGTTCGCCTGGCGTGCGACACCGGAGACGCTGGCGATCTCCTTGGCCTCGTTGCGGGCGCTCTCGATGATCTCCGCCGCCTGCTCACGGGCATGCGCGTGGGCTGAGAACTGCTCGCTGATGACGGCACGGGACCGTTCGATCTCCTCCGGCAGCCCGGCGACGATGCGGTCGATGAGACTCAGGACCTCGGCGCGGTTGACCATGCAGCTCGCGGACATCGGGACGTTCCGCGCGTCGACGACGATGCCCCTGAGCTTCGCCAGGTCCTTCTCGGTCGTGGAGAGCTCGGTGTCCGTGTCCGAAGCAGTGTTGTCAGTCATGTGCCCTCCTCGTGGCGAGTCGTCGGGCGACAACGGCCGGTACGTACGGTGTCGCGTCGCCTCCCAACGTTGCGATCTCTCGTACCAGTGTGCTGGATACGTAGGACCACTGTGCGGCGGCAGGCAGGATGACGGTCTCGATGCCGGTCAGCGAGTGGTTCATTCGTGCCATGCCGACCTCGAAGTCGAAGTCGACGGCTCCCCTCGCCCCCTTGACGATGGCGTCCGCACCGTGCGCGCGGCAGAAGTCGGTGAGCAGCCCCGTGAGCGGGTCGGCGGTGACCCCCTCGATGTCGGCCGTGGCCGCCCGTACGAGCTCGAGCCTCTCGGTCGGCTCGAACAGGTACTTCTTGCTCGAGTTGGCACCGACCGCCACGACCACCTCGTCGAAGATCGCCCGGGCCCGCCTGATCACGTCCACGTGACCGTTCGTGATGGGGTCGAACGACCCCGGCACGACTGCTCTCACTGTCCGGCCTTCCTCGTGGCGTAGTGAACCGTCGTCTCACCGTAGCGGCGACCCCAGACCTCAGCCAGTTCGGCGGGGAGAACCGGGTCGGGCGTACGGCTCGAGCGCTCGATCACGAGCAGTCCGTCCTCGGCCAGCCAGCCTCGCTCGAGGACCGCCTCGACAGCGGCGGAGAGCTCCTCCGCGCCCAGGGCGTACGGAGGGTCCAACCACACGATGTCGTACGCCCGGTCCGGCGTTCCCGACAGAAGTGCACTCACGCTCGACGTCGTGACCTGAACGCTCGCGCCGACATGGTCGGCGTTGCGGCGGGCAATGCCGGCGACCTTTCCGTCGCGCTCGACGAGCCGTACGGGGACAGCCCCGCGGCTGGCCGCCTCTATCGCGACCCCTCCGCTGCCTCCGTACAGGTCGAGGAAGCTGATGCCGGACAGTGCCTCGTCCCCCGAGAGGTCACCGGTGCCGCACCAGGACACCAAGGACGAGAAGACGGCTTCGCGTACACGGTCGCTCGTCGGACGTGTACGGTCCCCCGGCGGAGCGGCCAGCCGCTGCCCTCTGAATCGTCCAGCGATCACCCTGCTCACACCTTCAGGGTAGGGGCGTGTTTGAATGTGCCATGGCCGAATCCACGAACCCTGTGACCGTCCTCGAAGAGAGCCGCTGCTGGGATTTGCTTGCCAGCCAAGACGTCGGCCGGCTCGCGACAGCGGTCCAGGGCATGCCCGAGATCTTCCCCCTCAACTTCGTGGTCGACGGTGAGAGCCTGGTCTTCCGCACGGCCGAGGGCTCGAAGCTCGTCGAGCTCGTCATCAACGAGCAGGTCGCCTTCGAGGTGGACGGCTGGAACGACAACAGCGGCTGGAGCGTGGTCATCAAGGGCTCTGCTGCCGTGGTGGAGTCGGGCGAGGCGCATGACCGCGCCGAGGCGCTCCCGCTGCGTCCGTGGGTCCCGACCATCAAGACCAACTTCGTGCGCATCACGCCGACCGAGATCACCGGTCGCAGGTTCGAGTTCGGCCCCGACCCGCTGCCCGAGTACCGGTACGGGAAGCGGCCCGTCTAGGCCTGTACGGGAGCCTCCGGGTTCGCGAGCCACTCACGCAACGTGTCGACGGCCAGCGCGTGGTCGTCTTCGGATGAGAGCCCGGCAACGGACACGGCGGCGACCAGCCCCACGCCCTTGACGCGGATCGGGAACGACCCGCCCGCAACCGCGTACTCCTCGTGGCTCAGCCAGCCGATCGTGGCAGGGTCGAAGTCACCGAACTCCGCGGCGGCCAGCGCGCTGCTCTTGTCGAGCCGCAGCACGACCGAGCCCTTCTTGGTGGCCCAGACCATGCGGTCGGGCGACGCGCCCGGAAGGGAGACGCTGAACAGGACCCAGCCGGGACGACGGATCTCGATGGCTACTCCGAGGCCGGCCGCGAGTGCCTTCTCTGTCATCCTGCGCCCGAGCGACCAGGCGTCGGCCTGGTCGAACGTCGCAAGCACAAGGCTTTCTTCCTGCTCACGCAGCGTGGCGATGAGGTTCTCGTGATCCGGCATGGCCCCACCGTAGGGACCTGACGGTACTTACCGCGAACCGGCTCAGGTCGCTTCCTGCCACTCCCCTTCGGCGAGGAGCTCGACCTGGGTCACGTAGTCGCGGACGCCTGGATCGCCGAGTCCGGGATCGCGCTCGACCACCTGTTCGGCGAGCCTCCGGGCGAGGGCGATCTCGTCGGCGTGCTCCAGCACCCGGAGCAGTCGCAGACTCGAGCGCCCACCCGACTGGCTGCTCCCGAGGACGTCGCCTTCACGACGCTGCTGGAGGTCCACCTCCGACAGGACGAAGCCGTCGCGGGTTGCAGCGACGGCATCCAGCCGCTCCCGCGCGTTCGTGCCCACCTCCGCCGACGTGATGAGCAGGCACACGCCCGGATGGCTCCCCCGGCCGATGCGGCCGCGGAGCTGGTGGAGCTGGGAGATGCCGAAGCTCTCGGCGTCGCAGACGACCATCATCGTCGCGTTCGGTACGTCGACGCCGACCTCGACGACCGTCGTGGCGACGAGTACGTCCAGGTCGCCGGCCGCGAAGCGGCGCATGACGTCCGACTTCTCGTCGGCGGGAAGCCGCCCGTGCAGCATGGCGACCCGCACGGCGCTCAGCGGGCCGGACGAGAGCTTCGCGTACATCTCCTCCACCGACGCGCCCACGGCATCGTCCTTGGCGGTGATGCGCGGCGTGATGACGAACGCCTGGCGCCCCTGTGCGACCTCCTCGGCGACCCGCTGCCACGCGCGGTCCACCCAGGCGGGGCGCGCGACCTGGTCGACGACCGTGGTCGAGATCTCGGCTCGGCCGAGCGGCAGCTCCGTGATCGTCGAGACCTCGAGGTCGCCGAACACGGTCATGGCGACCGAGCGCGGGATCGGGGTGGCGGTCATGACGAGTACGTGCGGATGCTGGCCTGCCCTGGTGCCGAGGGCGTTGCGCTGCTCCACGCCGAACCTGTGCTGCTCGTCGACGACCACGAGACCGAGCTCGGCGAACTCGACGCGCTGCTCCAGCAGGGCGTGGGTGCCGATGACGATGCCCGCCTCCCCGGATGCGATCTTGTCCAGCACGTCCCGCCGCTGGGCCGCCGGCGTCGACCCCGTGAGGAGCACGACGTCGGTCGCGCCGTCCGGGGCGCCGAGGGTCGCGCCTGCTCCCAGCTCCCCCAGCAGCCCCCGTACGGTCGCCAGGTGCTGCTGCGCGAGCACCTCGGTGGGCGCGAGCAGAACCGTCTGACCGCCCCCGTCGACCACGGTGAGCATGGCCCGCAGCGCGACCACGGTCTTGCCGGAGCCGACCTCGCCCTGCAGCAGGCGCTGCATCGGGCGAGCGCGTCCGACCTCGCTGAAGAGCTCCTCGCTCACGGCCACCTGCTGCTCGGTCAGGGTGAACGGCAGCCGCGCGTCGAACGCGTCGAGCAGGCCACCCGAGCGTCGCGGCCACGCGCGAGCCTTGTGCAGCCGCGCATCCTGTCGCCGGTAGGCCATCGCCACCTGCGTGGCGAAGGCCTCGTCGAAGATGAGGCGCCGCCTCCCGGCCGCGTGCTCCTCGCGGCTCGTGGGCGCGTGGACCGCGCGGACAGCCGCCTCGAAGTCGATGACGTCGGCCGCGTCCCGTACCCACTCCGGCAGAGCGTCGTCCAGGCCCGCGATGTGCTCGGTCGCGAGCTCGGCGCACTCGGAGATCGTCCAGGTCGGCAGCTTGGCGGACTGCGGGTAGAGCCCGATGTAGCTCGACCGCGTCACCTGCCGGGCCACGCGCATGCTGTCTGCGCTGCCGACCCAGCCGCCGGCGGTATCCATCGCGAACGCCGGGTGCGCGAGCTGCGGCCGGTCGCGGAACCACCCGAGCTTGCCCGCGAAGATCCCCCGCTCCGAGCGGCTCAGCAGCTTCTGCCAGTAGTCGATCATGTGCTTCTTGCCGAAGAATGTGACGTCGAGGAAGCCCGTGCCGTCCGTGAGGCGCACCTCGAGACGCAGCCGGGACGGGTCCCCCGCCTGCTTCACCGACGCGATCTTCGCCATGATCGCCACGTAGTCGTCGACGACGCCGCGGCGGTAGTCGTCCATGAGCTGCGCCAGGTCGGTGGTGTCCGTGCCGCTCATGAGGTGGCGCGGCATGTGGCGGAGGACGTCGTGGACGGTGCGGATGCCCAGAACCTCGAACGCCTTGCCGGTCTTGTCGCCCACCAGGCGCGTGACGGGTTCCTCGAGAGCCCGGTACAACGGGGTCTGCCACACGTCAGCCACGCCCCCAGACTAGGGAACGCGGCTGACAGTGCCGCGCCATTCAGTCCGGGTCGGGGAAGAAGATCTCGTCGAGAGGGAGCTTGAACGTCCGCGAGATGCGGAACGCCAGCGGCAGGCTCGGGTCGTACTTTCCGGACTCGAGCGCGTTGACCGTCTGGCGCGAGACGTCGAGCGCGTCCGCCAGATCGGCCTGGGTGAGCCCGGCCCGCGCACGAAGCTCTCTGAGCCGGTTGCGCATCAGCTGTAACGACGACGCACAGTCACGGCCCCGACCCCCCACCAGATGGCATAGACGCCCCACACGAAAATCCAGTTGGCCTGGGGAGCGCCGACCAGTTGCATCAGACCGTACGTGATCGTCGTCAGCGACCCGCCAGCGAACCCGACGGCAAGGGCCTCGACCATCGACCGCCTCTCCAGCTCGTCGGCCACACGGACGATGCCGAGGGCGCCCCAGACACTTCCGGTCAGGGCTGGCACGGGGAGTGCCATCGCCGCGAAGCGCCAAGGTGAGGGCCCTGCAGCGTGGGCGAGGAGGGTTCCGACGAGCTCCAGCACCGCGAAGGAGCACATCGCGACCGCGAACCGGATCAGGTATCGATCGACTGGTCTTCTGGAGGTTTCAACTCGAGGCGCGCCCATGCCTGCGAAAGTAAAGGACGCTTGACTCAATGTCAAGGTTCGTTTACATATGACCGCGGACGGGCGTTGAGGGGTCGCTTCTCGCCCAGGCGCGGGGGGTTCGGCGTGTCGTGACTCCTCGACCGAGGGCGATCGGGAGCGCGGCGCGTAGTCGTCAGTGCCCGAGCGCCACCCGGAGGATCGCGTACCCGGCGACCGCCTCGAAGAACCAGTGGATGGCGATCAGGGGCGCCAGCCGCTTGAACCAGAGGTAGAGGAAGCCGAAGGCGAGGTTGACGATGAAGTAGCCGATGAAGCCGGCGAGGATGGCGTCCCAGTTCCCCATGCTGAACGCGAAGTACTGGGCCGCCGCGAGCAGCGACGAGACGATCACGGCGCCCACACGGCCCATGAGGACCTGGAGACGCGGCATCAGGTAGCCGCGGAACAGCGTCTCCTCCGCGACCGCCACGGTGATGGGGACGAGGAGCAGCCGCACCACGCTCAGCGCAAGGGGCAGCCTCACCGCGTCCGAGTCCGGCGCACCGCCGTAGTAGATCAGGAGGTTGCCGGCGAAACCGCCGAAGTAGAACGCGAAGTAGACGATGACCAGCCCGCCCAGCGCCCTGAGCAGGTTCTTGGCGACGGGTTCTGGGGTCAGCAACGGTGTCAACGAGGCGCCTTCACGCCGGAGCAGCCTGATCACGAGGTAGACCGTCAGCACGTCGACGACGACGATCCACACCTTCGTCCCGGCGAGCGTGAGCGTCAGCGGCCGCGAGCTCCCGGCGAGAGCGAAGGCCCCCAGGGAGATGCCGTTGCCGAGCGCCAGCGCCACGGTACGGACCAGGCCGATCGCCACGAGAAGTCCGAGGGACAGCTTCGCAACCGCCGACGGTTCTGCGGACTTCTCGCTCGATGCCATGCCAGGAATGTACCGGCGCAAGCCATGACTGCCTGACCAGGGTCCGTTCCAGGGTCGCCTAGCGGCTCCCCCAGTCCCAGGTCGGCCGGGACAGGAGGCCCTGGTCCCCCACGTGCGTCTCACCGAGCTCCTTGACCAGCTCGTGCTGCAGCGCCTCCGGAGCCGCCTCGCCGATGGCCGCCACCAGGGCGGCCGAATGAGTGACCACGACGATCTGTGTGCGACGGGCAGCCTCCGTGATGAGGCGCGCCAACGGCTGGGTCAGCTGGGGGTGAAGGCTGGTCTCCGGCTCGTTGAGGACCAGCAGCGACGGTGGCCGCGGGCTCAGCAGCGCCGTGGCCAGTGCCACGTACCGCAGCGTCCCGTCGCTCAGCTCGGAGGCGCCCATCGGTCGCAGCATGCCCGGCTGGCGCAGGCTCAGGAAGAACAGACCTTCCGAAGCGGTGACTTCCAGCGTCGTGCCGTCGAACGCGTCGGCGATCGTGGCGTCGAGCACGGAGGCCCACGCCGACTCCCGTACGGTCTCGACAGCCGCCGCGAGGTTCCGGCCGTCGTGGTCGAGGACCGGCGCCCACGTGCCGATCTGAGGCTGGCGCGCCGGCGCGTGCCGGTCTGTACGGATGTGGTCGTGAAAGCGCCATGACGACACCGCGGATCGTACGAACGAGAGCTCGGGATAGCCTCGCGGGTCGGACAGGGTCGTGAGTACGGACTCGCGCGGTCCCAGGTCCTCCATCACCGTCTGCCATCCGCGTTCGGCACGGACCTTCACCGTGCCCCGGAGACGGTTCAGCAACGTGGCGGCCGGCCGAAGCACGGGCCCGTCCCAGACCAGCTCGCGCTTGAGCTCCGGGTCGCGCGCGAACAGGCTCTGGCTCGGGGTGGGGAGCCCGACGTCGACCAGGTAGGAGAACTCCTCCGTCGCGAACCCCAGCATGAGCGAGACCGGACGGTGACGGGAGCTCGTGCCCTGTACGGGGACCCCGCCACTGCGCATGGCCCGCGAGATCGTCTCCGGGCCTGCCCAGAGCACCGACGACAGGCCGCCGGCTTCGGCGAGCGCCGAGACCAGCCCGCCCGACGAGGTGTCGGACAGCAGCCGGAACGCCTGGTAGAGGCTGGACTTGCCGCTGCCGTTGGCACCCGTGACGACGGTGAGCCCTCCGAGAGGGACGACGAGGTCACGCAGTGACCGGTAGCCGTGGACGGCGAGGGTGGTGATCACGCCCGGAACACTAGACGCGGCCTCCGACAGCCGATCTGGATGACTCCGCCCGCGTGTCCCGCTCATCGTCTGGCGCTTGGGACGCGTACCCCGCTACTGTCGGCGCAAGCGGTGGTGACACCGTGTGTGGAACTTCCCCCCGGGCAACCGGATCCACCGGCCTTCGGGCCTAGAAGCATCGGATGGTGAGTCATGTCCGCGAGAGCGAGCAAGACCGTGCGGGTGACACCCGAAGTGTTGGGCACGTCGGCGGAACGCCGTGTACGTGCTGTGCTCAAGGCAGCGCGCGCCGCTGTCGAAGACGACCTTCTGCGGCAGGACCTCGACGACGTGCTGTCGGGCGAGCTGCGGCTGCAGGAGCTCACCGCCCCCCGTCGAGCCGTCGCCTCCTGAGCGCTCGACCCCCTGATCCGTCTCCGTGCGGTGCTGGTGTCCCCTTGCCCGCACGGAGGCGACAACAGACGCAGAAAGAGCCCGCCGTTACCGGCGGGCTCTTTTCTGTATGACTGGGGTCAGCGGGTGACCTTGCCGGACTTCAGGCACCCGGTGCACACGTTGAGACGCTGCGGGGTGCCGTTGACAACCGCGCGGACGCGCTGGATGTTCGGGCTCCACTGGCGGTTGGTCTTCTTCTTCGACCACGGCACGTTGTGACCGAAACCGGGGCGCTTGGCGCAGATATCGCACACGGCGGCCATGGGACAACTCCTCGAACTGTGGGAAAGGGGCACCGTCCGGCGCCCACGCAACCTGGAAAGAATAACGTACGGGCACGGCGGGTGCTAATCGGACGCACCTGCGGCGTCGAACATCTTGTCCACGAGCCGCGGGCCCAGGAAGACGCCGGTCAGGGCGACGACCTCGATGATCGTCTTCGCGATCAGGAGCACCACGACAGGCATCATCGCTGTCGTCAGCCCGTGACCGGCGACCGTGTGCCGCACGAGGTCGAGAGGCTGGCCGTCGGTGACGTACACCATCCCCAGGACGACCCCGAGCTGCAGCGTGAGGCCACGGATGATGGGCGGTACGACGATCGCAGCGGCCCCGGCGGACTGCCGTGTCGACAGCCACAGGTCCATACCGAGCCTGACCAGGACGAGGGCGAGCGGCAACCACAGGTTGGGGCCGTCCGCGACCACACCGATCGCCGAGACCACGATCACCACGAAGACGATCTGCACGATGGTGGCGACCCCGTAGATCATGGCGAACACGAAGACGCCCAGCGGGACCGGACCGATCCGCACGTCGTCGTCCGGCGCGACCGGGCGCCACAGCCGGACAACCGTGACCACGCCCAGCCCGATGCTCTCCACCGGGAACAGCAGGAACATGCTGCCGGGCGACCACCCGAGAACCACGACCCCGTACAGCAGCAGGAAGTTCACGACCACGCCGAGCAGGAGACCACCGAGGTCGCGGGTGACCCTCACCGGCTCAGGTGGCGACGACGACCGGGACGATCATGGGCCGGCGCCGGTGAGTACCGGACACCCAGCGGCCGATCGTACGGCGCATGAGCTGCTGGAGCCTGTGCTGGTCGTCGACACCGTCGCTGAGCGCCGCCCGCAGCTCGTCGATCAGCTGCTGCCGTACATCGTCGAAGACGTTGTCGTCCTCGACGAAGCCACGGGCGTGGATGTCGAGGGAGACCACGCGCTTGGCATGCAGGTTGATGACGGCGACGATCGAGATGAAGCCTTCGGAACCGAGCACCTTGCGGTCTGCGATCGCCTCCTCGGACAGGCCGCCCACGCTGGCGCCGTCGACGAGGATGTAGCCGGCGTCGATCCGTCCGACGATGCGCGCCTTGCCGTCTGCCAGGTCGATCACGTCGCCGTCCTCGGCGACGATGACCCGTTCCTTGGGCACACCCGTGGCGATGGCGAGGTTCCCGTTCGCGATGAGGTGCCGCACCTCGCCGTGAATCGGCAGGACGTTGCGCGGCTTGACGATGTTGTAGCAGTACAGGAGCTCTCCCGCGCTGGCATGGCCGGAGACGTGGACCAAGGCGTTGGCCTTGTGCACGACGCGGGCACCCAGCTTCGACAGGCCGTTGATGACCCGGTAGACGGAGTTCTCGTTGCCGGGAATGAGCGACGAGGCCAGCAGCACGGTGTCGCCCGGGCCCAGCTCGACGTGCGGGTGCTCGCGGTTCGCCATCCGCGCGAGCGCGGACAGCGGCTCGCCTTGGGACCCCGTCGACAGGATGACGATCCTGTCGTCGGGAAGGTCCTTCAGGGCCGCCAGCTCGACGAGCGTGTCGCCCGGCACCTTGAGGAAGCCGAGGTCACGGGCGACACCCATGTTCCGAACCATCGAGCGCCCCACGTAACAGACCTTGCGCTGGTGGAGGGCCGCGAGGTCCATGATCTGCTGGACGCGGTGGACGTGCGAGGCGAAGCACGCCACCACGATCCGCCGCGACGACGTCTGGAAGACGCGCTCGAGCGCCGGCTCGGTCTCGCGCTCGAACGGCGTGAAGCCGCTGTTCTCCGCGTTGGTGGAGTCGGTCATGAACAGGTCGACGCCCTCGGTGCCCAAACGCCCGAAGCCGCGCAGGTCGGTGATCCGGTTGTCCAGCGGCAGCTGGTCCATCTTGAAGTCGCCCGTGTGGAGGACGGTCCCGCCCGCGGTCCTGATGAACACGGCGAGCGCATCGGGGATCGAGTGGTTCACCGCGAGGAACTCGACGTCGAACGGCCCGAGCGGGATGCGATCGCCCTCGGCCACCTCGGTGAACTCGACGTTGCGGAGGCGGTGCTCGCGCAACTTCTCACGCAGGAACCCGAGCGTGAGCGAGCTGCCGACGATGGGGATCGACTCCCGCTGGCGCAGGAGGTACGGGACCGCGCCGATGTGGTCCTCGTGGCCGTGCGTCAGGACCAGAGCGACGACATCGTTCAGCCGATCCGCGATCGCATCGAGGCCCGGCAGGATGAGGTCGACGCCGGGGTGGTCGTCCTCGGGGAACAGCACGCCGCAGTCGACGAGGAGGAGCTTGCCGTTGATCTCGAAGCACGTCATGTTCCGGCCCACGTCGCCGAGACCGCCGAGAGGGATCACCCGGAGTGTGTCGTGGGCGAGAGTGGGAGGGGTACGCAGACCGGCATTAGGCACTCCCCAACCCTAGTGGCCCGTTGACACCAGCGAGACTCCTGGCGCCCGTGAGCGTCAGTGCGGACCGGGTAGGCTCCGCCCGGTGAACCTCCATGAGCCCGGATTCGTACGTCTCGCACTGCCCCGCGAGGCTCACGACATCGCGACGATCCAGTACGGGCTGATGGCCGACCCGGCCCACCCGTTGCACGGTCTGTACGAACAGGCGGACGTCGCCGCTCTCGCCGAGGTGTGGCACCGGTCGATCACGCGCCCGCCGCTGGCCTCGTACAGGGTCCTGGTCGCGACCGAGCACGACGCAGTGGTCGGCATGGTCGCCGTCGGCCCGTCGGAGGACGAGGACGCAGGCGCCGAGGACGGTCAGGTCGTCGAGCTCATGGTCTCGCCGCCCGCCCGGTCGCACGGCCATGGCAGCCGCCTCGTACAGGCAGCGGTAGACACGATGCGCGCCGACGGCTTCACGCACGCCACGTGGTGGCTGCCGAGCACCGCCGACGACCTTCGTGGCTGGCTTCAGGACATGGGGTGGGCACCCGACGGCGTGCACGCGGCGGCGGAAGGTCCTACGGGCCAGCTCAAGCTCGTACGGCTCCACACCGACATCTCGGCGGCCTGACCCGGCTCAGCCCAGGGACGTGACATCCACGTCGGTCCCCTGCGCAGTGATCGTGAGAGCGTCGCGCGTGACCGCCAGCGACGTGGCCACGAACGGTTTCGGGAGCCCGAGGTCGATCGGCGCGGTCGCCTCGGCCAGGAGGTACGACTTGATGGCGCTCGGGACGTCGATGCCGGCCACCTTGAGCGTGGTGTTCGTCAGGACCAGCTGGCCGGCAGTGATGGTCGGGGTGGCGGTCACGGTGCCCGTCACCTTGATCCCGTAGAGGTCGTACGTGAGGACGACCACGATCCCCGTACCGTCCGGCGAGATGGCGTAGCCGGCCAGCGTCGAGACCTGGCTCCACGTCAACGATGCGACAGCGGTCGCCTTGCCCGCGATCAGCCGCGTGTAGTTGTCCTCGGCCACCACGTCGGTCAGGTTGACGCTCACCTTGGGTGTCAGCGACCGGCTGCGCGCGCTGATCGGGAGCGCCGGGAAGTCCACGTCCACGTTGTCGAAGTGCTGGCGCAGCAGTGACACGACGAACAGGTCGTCGGTGATGCTGACGCTCGAGACCAGCCCTGAGCGCTGGAGGATGGCCTGCGCGGCCTTGTTCTCGACGTAGTGGCGACCCGTCGTGTTTCCGACGCCGAGGAGTGCTGCCAGCAGCGCGCCGACGACCGCGAGAGCGATGAGCGCTCTGCGCGTACGACGGGGGCCGTCTGCCAAGAGCTCAGCCCTCCAGACCGAGCAGCGGGCCGATCCCGATCGTGAGTCCAGGGTGGGTCGGGATCCACCGGATCGCGCTCACCACTCCGGGCATGAAGGACGCGCGGTCCATCGAGTCGTGGCGGATCGTGAGGGTCTCCCCGGTCGAGCCGAACAGCACCTCCTGGTGGGCCAGGAGCCCGCCGAGCCGTACGCCGTGGACGTGGATCCCGTCGATCACCGCACCACGCGCGCCCGGCAGCTCCTGCACGGTCGCGTCGGGCACGGCGCCCAGCCCGGCCGCCTCGCGCGTGTCGGCGATGAGGTGGGCGGTAGCCACAGCCGTACCGGACGGGGCGTCGGCCTTCGTCGGGTGGTGAAGCTCGATGATCTCCACGCTCTCGTAGTGGGCGGCGGCGATCGACGCGAAGTGCATCATCAGCACGGCCCCGATCGAGAAGTTGGCGGCGACGAGCACGCCGACCGTCGGNNTCCATGACGGCATCGGGATGGGTGAAGTCGACGACGACCTGGGCGCGACGCGCGTCGTTGCGGTTGTCCCCGATGTCGAGACCGGCGACCAGGTCGAGGTCCGGGGTGGTGGTGACCGCGCGGCACACCTCTCCACCCATCCGACCGTTCACTCCGAACACTGCGACGCGCATGAGACCTCCCAAGTTGATTCCTGCTCAGCGTAGAAGACCTGTCCCAGCCAGGGACAGATTCTCACGGGCCGCGTACGCCGTCGCGGGCCGGTACGACGGCGAGCCGCCCGGAAACCGGACGGCTCGTCATCGAGAGTCTTGCCCGCGGTCAGGACGAGCGTCCCGACCGCAGTGTGGTGCTACTCCGCTGCAGCGGTCTCCTCGACCACCGGGATCAGCGACAGCTTGCCGCGGTCGTCGATCTCGGAGATCTCGACCTGGAGCTTCTGGCCGACGGAGAGCACGTCCTCGACGTTCTCCACGCGAGCGCCACCGGCGAGCGGGCGGAGCTTCGAGATGTGGAGCAGGCCGTCCTTGCCCGGAAGCAGGGAGATGAACGCGCCGAACGCGGTGAGCTTGACGACGGTACCGAGGTAACGCTCGCCCTTCTCCGGCATCGTCGGGTTCGCGATGGCGTTGACCAGCGTGCGCGCGGCCTCGGCGGCCTCGCCACTGGCGGCGCCGATGTACACGGTGCCGTCCTCCTCGATCGACAGGTTGGCGCCCGTGTCGTCCTGGATCTGGTTGATGACCTTGCCCTTGGGCCCGATCAGCTCGCCGATCTTGTCGACCGGGATCTTCACCGTGAGGATGCGCGGCGCGAAGAGGCTCATCTCGTCCGGGGTGTCGATGGCCTCGGCCATGACGTCCAGGATGGTGAGGCGGGCCTCGCGGGCCTGCAGCAGCGCGCCGGCCAGCACATCGGCGGGAATGCCGGTGAGCTTGGTGTCGAGCTGGAGGGCCGTGACGAAGTCACGCGTACCGGCGACCTTGAAGTCCATGTCGCCGAGTGCGTCCTCGGTGCCGAGGATGTCGGTGAGCGCGATGTAGGCGGTCTTGCCGTCGATCTCTTCGCTCATGAGCCCCATCGCGATGCCCGCGACCGGCGCCTTGAGGGGCACGCCGGCGTTGAGCAGGGACAGGGTCGAGGCGCACACGGAACCCATGGACGTCGAACCGTTGGAGCCGAGGGCCTCGGAGACCTGACGGATCGCGTACGGGAACTCCTCGCGCTTCGGCAGAACCGGCACCAGCGCGCGCTCAGCGAGCGCACCGTGGCCGATCTCACGACGCTTCGGCGAGCCCACGCGGCCGGTCTCACCGGTCGAATAGGGCGGGAAGNNAGTTGTAGTTGTGCATGTAGCGCTTGGTGGTCTCGGGCGCCAGCGTGTCGAGCTTCTGCTCCATGTCGAGCATGTTCAGCGTGGTGACGCCCAGGATCTGGGTCTCTCCGCGCTGGAACAGTGCCGAGCCGTGGACGCGCGGGAGCACGCCGACCTCGGACGACAGGGTGCGGATGTCGCGAACGCCACGACCGTCGATGCGGACCTTCTCGGTGAGCGTCCGGTGACGGACGACCTTCTTGGTCAGCGCGCGGTACGCACCGGTGATCTCCTTGTCGCGGTCCGGGAACCGGCTGCCGAGCTCGTCGCGAAGGGCTGCGAGCAGCTCCTCCACAGCGATCTCGCGCTCCTGCTTGCCGGAGATCGACTGGACCTCGCGGGTGCGGTCGGTGCCGGCAGCGGAGACCGCCTCGTACACGTCGGGCTGGTAGTCGAGGAAGACCGGGAACTGCTTGGTGGCCTTCGGGAACTGAGCGACCAGCTCGGCCTGTGCGTCGCACAGCGCCTTGATGAACTTCTTGGACTCCTCGAGGCCCTGAGCCACGACCTCTTCGGTCGGGGCCGGACGGCCCGAACGTACGAGGTCCCAGGTGGCCTCTGTGGACTCGGCCTCGACCATCATGATCGCGACGTCGCCGTCAGCGATCACGCGGCCCGCGACAACCATGTCGAACGTGGCGTCCTCGAGCTGCTTGACCGTCGGGAAGCCGACCCAGGTGCTGCCGATGAGCGCCACGCGGACGCCGCCGATCGGGCCGCTGAACGGGAGGCCGGCGAGGGTCGTCGACGCGGACGCGGCGTTGATGGCCACGACGTCGTACAGGACATCGGGGTTGAGGGCCATGACCGTGGCCACGACCTGGACCTCGTTGCGCAGGCCCTTGACGAAGCAGGGGCGCAGCGGGCGGTCGATCAGGCGGGCCGTGAGGATCGCGCCCTCGCCCGGACGGCCTTCACGACGGAAGAACGAACCGGGGATGCGACCCGCGGCGTACATGCGCTCCTCGACGTCGACCGTCAGCGGGAAGAAGTCGATGGCGTCGCGCGGGTTGTTGGCGGCGGTTGTCGCCGAGAGCACCATCGTGTCCTCGTCGAGGTAGACCACCGCAGAGCCGGCGGCCTGACGGGCCAGCAGGCCCGACTCGAACCGGACGACGTGCTTGCCATAGGAGCCGTTGTCGATGACGGCTTCGGTGAAACGGAGATCGGGTCCCTCCATGGGGATTCCTTTCCTCATCGCGCGAGGAGCGTGACATGCAGGTAGTCACCCGCCGGCGAAGAGGACCTGGTCTTCGATCGAGGTACGCGGGGAGCGTGTCCGCCACCCGAATCCCACTACCGAGGACCGCCGCTTCGCCCGTCCCGGGCTCGCGATGTGATGTGTTGAGTTGTTGCCCCGGCAACCCGGGGCTGGATGTGAGAAGGGGTCCACCCGGACGGGCGGACCCCAGAGGTCACCGACGCAGACCGAGGCGCTCGATGAGCTTGCGGTAATGCTCGATGTCGTTCTTGGCGACGTAGTTCAGCAGACGCCTGCGCTGGCCGACCATGAGCAGGAGGCCGCGGCGGCTGTGATGGTCGCCCTTGTGGTCCTTGAGATGCTCGGTGAGGTGGGCGATGCGCTTCGTGAGCAACGCGATCTGCACGTCGGGCGAACCGGTGTCTCCCGGTGTGGTCGCGTAGTCATCGATGATCTTCTTCTTGGTGGCAGCGTCCATTCGACGTGCACTCCTCTCGGTTATCCCGTTGCGCGATGCCCCCGTCGCTGGTGCAGTCGGGGCACTTGGGTGGTCGCGGCCGATCAAACGGCGTTCCGAGGCTATCAGGAGAGCGTGGAGGGGACGAAATCTCTCCCCGCCGCCCGCCTGGATCCGCCACCGCCCGTACCGGTCCGGGCCACGACCACGACATACACCTGACACATCCATGGGCTAGGTTGCTGGAGTCACACAGGAGGTTGGGGGTTCGGATGTCCGACGTAGTTGGGATCGAGATTCGCCTGGTCCGGTCCGAGGACCTGCCCGCGCTGCGCGCGCTGGAGGACCGCTCGGAAGGGTTCGTCTGCGATCGTCGTTTCGCCGATGCCATCGCCGGGGACACGTCCTACTACATCGCGATCCGCGAGGGCGATCCGCTCGGCACCGTGGTGCTTGATCTCAAGCCGGGGCCGCTCATGCCGGAGCTCCGCAACATGTACGTCTACCAGCACGCACGTCGCCAGGGCATCGGCCGGCTGCTGGACATCCACGTGGAGACGGTCGCCCGCGACCTCGGCTACGAGGAGATCTTCCTGGGCGTCGACCCCGACAACTACAAGGCGATCCCCCTGTACCTGTCGCTGGGCTACGAGCCGACAGGGAACCACCGCATCGTCGGCGGCGACGCACCCGAGGGACTCCCGGGCGAGGTCTTCCACGACGCGATCTACCGCAAGCGCCTTCGTCAGTTCTGACCCGTCAGGCGTCGGCGGGCGGCGTCACCCCGAGGACCTCACGGGCCGCGACGACGTCCGCGTCCATCTGCACGATGAGGTCGTCCAGCGAGTCGAACTTCACCTGGCCGCGCAGCCGTGAGATGAAGTCGACGCCGATCCGGCACCCGTACAGCTCGAGGTCCGTACGGTCCAGCACGTACGTCTCCACGCGGCGCTCGACGCCGTCGAACGTGGGGTTCGTGCCGACGGAGATCGCCGCGGCCATCGGTTCGGCATCGGGATCCTCGAGGCACGTCAGCCACCCGGCGTACACACCATCCGCCGGGCACGCNNGTGAGGTTGGCGGTCGGGTAGCCGAGGGTACGGCCCCGCTGGTCGCCCATCACGACGATGCCCGTGTAGCGGAACGGCCTGCCCAGAACGCGAGCGGCGGCCTCGACGTCGCCGGCGTCGAGCGAACGGCGGACGCGGGTCGACGAGAGGGCCGACACGTCGCTGACCAGCGGCAGCGAGACGACCTCGAACGTCCCGGCCCCGAGCTCACGCAGCGTGTCCACGGTTCCCCGGGCGCCGGCTCCGAAGCGGAAGTTCTCCCCCACGACCACCGTCGCGGGATGCAGCGGCGCGAGGACGTGGTCGACGAACTCCTGTGGCGTCCAGTCGGCGACGCGGCGCGAGAACTCGACGACGCGTACCTCGTCGGCGCCGGCGTGACGCAGCAGCTCGATCCTCTCGGGCAGGTCGCACAGGAGCTCCGGCGCCTGGTCGGGGCGGAGCACCACCATCGGGTGCGGCCAGAACGTCACCGCGACGAGCGGTGCGCCGGGCCGCAGTGCTCGAGCGGCGGTGAGCACCTCGCGATGTCCGAGGTGGACGCCGTCGAAGTTGCCGATCGCCACGACTGTCGGACCACCCGTGATCACTGACCCTCCCCATCGACGAACACCGTGTCCGGGACCGCGCGGTCCCCGGCTGGACGGTACAAGGCGAGCAGCGTACCCCCCGGCCCGATGACGGCCGTGAGATCGTCGATCTGGTGGGCGATCGACTTCCCATGGGCGACGTCGGCCGCCTCGGCCGCATCCACCTCCACCGACGGGACGCACCGCATCGCCGCTTGTGCCGGCGTGAGCCAGGCCTCGTCCGGGACGCCCTGGACGTCGAGGTCGGGCCCGAGCCGGGACTCCTCGATCGTGAACGGGCCTACGCGCGTACGGCGAAGCGCCGCGAGGTGGCCGCCGACGCCGAGGACGCGACCGAGGTCGCGCGCGAGTGCTCGGATGTACGTACCGGAGGAGCACTCGACGTCGAGCTCCACGTCGAGGACGGGGGTCCCGTCGTCAGTCACCGCCGGTGTCACCGCGCCGACGTCCAGCCGGGTGATCGTGACCCGCCGGGAGGGGAGCTCGACCTCTTCGCCCGTTCGGACCCGCTTGTACGAACGGACGCCGTCGACCTTGATCGCCGAGACGGAGCTGGGGACCTGGTCGATCTCGCCGAGGAATGCCTGCGCAGCGGTCCTCACAGCCTCCTCGGTGACGCCCTCGGCCCCGTGCGACGAGGTGAAGGTCCCCTCGGCATCTTCGGTGATCGTCTCCTGGCCGAGCCGTACGGTCGCGACGTAGCGCTTGTCGTGCAACGTCATGTGTCCCAGCAGGCGCGTCGCCTTGCCGACGCCGACCACGAGCACGCCTGTCGCCATGGGGTCGAGCGTGCCGGCATGACCGACCTTCCGGGTCCCGGCAAGGCGCCGTACGCGCGCCACGACACCGTGCGACGTGATGCCTTGCGGCTTGTCGACGACGATCACGCCGGAGATGTCGGTCACTCTGCGTCGTCGTCCTCGACGCCGTCGTCCTCTGACTCGTCCTCGAGGTCGTCGTCATCCTCCGCCGGCTTGCGGTACGGGTCCGGCTCCCCCGCGTACTCTGCGCCGATGGCCTTCGCGGCCACCTGCTCGTCCACGAGGCGAGCCGCAGCGAGCAGCTCCTCCATGTGGGCCGTCGTCTCCGGCATCGCATCGGCGACGAACGAGATCGTCGGCGCGAACTTCAGTGCGAGCCGACGCGACACGGCGGTACGGATCTGGCCGCGCGCCGCCTCGAGAGCGGCCGCAGTGTCGACGCGCTCCGCCTCACTGCCGAGCACCGTGTAGAAGAGCGTGCAGTCGTGGTTGTCCTTGCTGAGCCGTACGTCGGTGATCGTGACGAAGCCCAGGCGCGCGTCCTTGACCCGCTTCTCGAGCATCTCGGCGGCGATGTGCTTGATCTGCTCGGCGCGCTTGAGCGCATACGGGCTGGTCATTGGTCTCCCTTCGGGCGCGAGCGCTCACCGGTCCCGAGACGGGACCGGTGAGCACGCGCATGTCAGACGCGCGGCTTCTCCACCATCTCGAAGGTCTCGATGATGTCGCCGATGTGCAGGTCGGAGTAGTTCTGCAGCGTAAGGCCACACTCGAACCCCTCGCGCACCTCGGTGACGTCGTCCTTCTCGCGGCGAAGCGTGTTGATCTCCGACTCCGCCACGACAATGCTGTCGCGAAGGAGCCGGGCCTTGGCGTGACGCCGGATCGTGCCGTCGATGACCATGCAGCCCGCGATGATTCCGATCTTGGAGGAACGGAAGATCTCGCGGATCTCGGCCTGGCCACGCACCTCTTCGGCGAAGATCGGCTTGAGCATGCCCTTGAGGGCAGCCTCCACCTCGTCGATCGCCTGGTAGATGACCGAGTAGTACCGGATGTCGACGCCTTCGCGGTCGGCGAGCTCTGTCGCCTTCCCCTGGGGCCGGACGTTGTAGCCGATGATGACGGCGTCCGAAGCCGAGGCGAGCGTGACGTTCGTCTCGGTGATGGCACCGACTCCACGGTCGATGATCCGCACGCTGACGTCGTCGCCGACCTCGATCTTGAGCAGCTCGTCCTCCAGCGCCTCCACAGAACCTGCGGTGTCGCCCTTGAGGATGAGCTTGAGCTCCTGGACCTCGCCCTTGGCAAGCTGCTCGAACAGCTGGTCGAGCGTCTTGCGGCGGGTGCCCTTGGCCAGCATCGCGGCCCGCATCCTCGCCTCGCGCCTCTCGGCGATCTGACGAGCCTTGCGGTCGTCCTCGACGACCAGGAAGTTGTCGCCGGCGCCGGAGACCGACGTCAGACCGAGCACCTGGACGGGTGTGGACGGCGGAGCCTCCGTGATCGTGTCTCCCTGGTCGTTGATCATGGCGCGGACACGGCCGTAGGCGGAGCCCGCAACGATCGAGTCGCCCACGTGCAGCGTGCCACGGTGGACGAGGACGGTGGCCACGGGGCCACGCCCCCTGTCGAGGTGCGCTTCGATCGCCACACCCTGTGCGGGCATGTCCGGGTTCGCCCGAAGGTCGAGCTCGGCATCGGCCGTCAGGATGATGGCCTCCAGCAGCTCGGCCAGGCCGGTCTTCGCCGTCGCGGAGACCTCGACGAACATCGTGTCGCCGCCGTACTCCTCGGGGATCAGACCGAACTCGGTGAGCTGGCCACGGACCTTCACGGCGTCAGCGGCCGGCTTGTCCATCTTGTTGATCGCGACCACGATCGGCACTTCTGCCGCCCTGGCATGGTTCAACGCCTCGATCGTCTGCGGCATGACACCGTCATCGGCGGCCACGACGAGCACCGCGATGTCGGTGGACTTCGCGCCGCGGGCACGCATGGC
>PMBM01000124.1 GCA_003153855.1 Propionibacteriaceae bacterium | reverse complement strand
CGCTGGCCCTTGCCGATCGGCGAGACCAGGTCGATGATCCGCCCGATCATGCCCGAGGTGGCGTTCTCCAGCCGGAGAGGCTCCTGCGGGTACAGCGGCGTGAGCTTCGAGAACTCGGGACGGTTGCGCGCCGACTCCGGCACGCCACCGTTGACGCTGTCCAGGGAGACGAGCGGGTTGAACTTCTCCTTGCGCTCGCCGTCCTGGGGCTGCCTGATGGACCCCGTGACGACGTCGCCCTTCCGGAGCCCGAACCGGCGGACCATGCTCAACGACACGTAGGCGTCGTTCGGTCCGGGCAGGTAGCCCGTCGTGCGTACGAACGCGTAGTTGTCGAGGACGTCGAGGATGCCCTGGATCGGGACGATGACGTCGCCCTCGTTGACGGTGGGCTCGGCGTCGAAGCGCTCGATCGGAGCGCCGCCGCCGCTGCTCTGGCCGGGACGCGTACGGCGGTTCTGGCGGTCGCGGTTGCGACGACGGCGGCCGCGACGGCCCCCCGCCTCCTCCTCCTCGGAGCGCTGCGCCTGACGGGCCTCGTCCTCGACGCCCTGGCCCTGCTGGTTCTGCTGGTTCTGCTGAGGCTGGCGGCGCTGGCGGTCGGGCTCACGGCCATCGACGCCGAGCGCGCTGAGTCGTGCGCCCACCTCGTCGGCGATGGACCGGTCGCCCTCGGAGCCGGCGCTCTGGGTCGCCTCCGTCAGCGTCGTCTGCGTGGTCTGCGCGCCCTCGGTCGCAGGCGCACCGGACTCGCGGCGGGCACCGCGGCTGCGGCGCCGTGGGCCCTGTTCGCCGGACGCCGCAGCGTCGGCGGAGTCGTTGGACACCGCGGGAGCGGCGTCGGGCGTGGTCACCGTCTCGGGTGCGGCTGCCGGCGGCGATGCCGGTGGCTGGCGGTGCGAGCGGGCAGATGAACCGCCTGAGCCCTGCGCTTCCCGGATCGCCCCTACGAGCTCTCCCTTGCGCATCCCGGCCGTGCCCTTGAGGCCCAGCGTTCCTGCGACCTGCTTGAGCTCGGCGAGCAGCATCCCATCGAGGGACTTGCCCGTGGTGGTGGTGTCGGTCACGGACTTCCTTCCGTCGTGACAGCCTGACCGCTGGGGTGGGCGCGCCGACAAGGTGCGCGCACAACAGCGTTGACAGGCAAATGAATCCCCTCAGGCCAGACGTCCCGGAGTGTTTCGGGATGGTGTCTTTTCGGCGGATCGCCGCGCCCAGCCTGTGAGGCGCGTGGAGGCTCTAGTCCTCTCAACACCAGCAAGGGTAGCACTCTGTACAGAGCCCCACCTACTGTGGCGAGCATGGCACCAGAAACGCACCGCAACCTCCTCGCCGACCCCGCCCACCCCACCCTGCTGCCCGCCGACAGCGAGCCGGAGCCCGCCGACGCGGCCGAGGCGATCGCCGCGGCGCGCCGCCACCCCACGTCCGCCATCGCGTGGGCGGTGCTGGCTGAGCAGGCCCTTGCCGACGGCACGGACGCGTCCGACATCAGCGCGTACGCGTTCGCTCGCACCGGCTACCACCGCTCCCTCGACGCGTTGCGGCGCAACGGCTGGCGCGGCTCCGGCTCGGTACCGTGGGAGCACGAGCCCAACCGCGGCTTCCTGCGCTCGCTGTGGGCGCTCTCCGTGGCTGCGGATCGGATCGGCGAGGACGACGAGGCCACACGCTGCGCCCAGTTCCTGCGCGACTCGTCGGAGGAGGCCTACCAGGCGCTGGCAGGCTCCTGACCGGGCGCGCTTGTCCGTGTCGGTTTCCCAAGGGACGTGGTCGAACCTCCACGTACCACACCAAATTGGGTGTGGTACGTGGAGGTTTGGCATGAGCCCTTGGGAAACCGACACCTCGCTGGAGGTATTTCGCAGCGGGTGAGACCAGTCTCAGCGGTCAGCCGAGTCGGAGCGACGCGGCCGTGATGGCAGACCGCAGCTCGTCGTACCCACGGGCGACGGGAAGCTGCGGGAACTCGTCGATGACGTGCTGCGGCGCGTCGAACAGGATGCCCGCATCGGCCGCCAGCAGCATGGCGGTGTCGTTGTACGAGTCGCCAGCGGCGATGACGCGGAACGTCACGCTCTGGAGCGCCTGGACCGACGCCCGCTTCTGCTCCGGCATCCGCAGCCGGTACCCGGTGATCCGGCCGTCCTCGGTCACTTCCAGCGAGTGGCAGAACAAGGTCGGGAACCCCAGCTGCCGCATCAGCGGATGCGCGAACTCGGCGAACGTGTCGGACAGGATGATGACGCCGCTGAACCGCTCACGGAGCCAGTCGAGGAACTCGACGGCTCCAGGCAGAGGCGCCATCGTCGCGATGACCGCCTGGATGTCGGGAAGCCGCAGCCCGTCCCGGTCGAGGATCGCCAGCCGGTAGCGCATCAGCACGTCGTAGTCGGGCTCGTCGCGCGTCGTACGTCGCAGCTCGTCGATCCCGGTGCGCTCGGCGACGGTGATCCAGATCTCGGGAACCAGTACGCCTTCGAGGTCCAGGCACACCAGCTCCGGCCGCATGTCGGGCTCGCTCACCGGCCCTCCACGCGGATCAGGCGGATCCGCCCGGACACGGAAGAGGTCATCGTGCGCAGCTCGGAGACGGTGTC
>PMBM01000151.1:6972-27430 GCA_003153855.1 Propionibacteriaceae bacterium | reverse complement strand
CCCAGTCGGCCAGCGCCTGCGCGTACCGCAGCTGCGCCGGTTCGTCCTCGTCGGCCATCATCGCCAGCTCGGAGGCCTCGAGCTCGTCGGCGGCCGTCCGGATCCGTGGCGGGGCGAGGGACAGAAGCAGGCCGGCCACGTCGTCGTACCCCCGCTCGCCGTGCTTCGCCTTCCGCCTCCCATGGCCGATGAACTGCCGCATCACGCCGATGCCGCCACTGGAGGTGACCGTGCCCTCGTGGGCGTCGATGTCGCCGGCGACGATCCGCAGCAGCGTGGTCTTGCCCGTGCCGTTGGGACCGACGAGCGCCGCGGTGGCGCCGCCGCCCACGCGGAAGGTGATCTCGTCGAGCAGGGGTCTTCCGTCAGGAAGGGAGTACGAGACCGCGTTGATGTCGACGTGGCCCATGTGGCTAAGTCTGCCGTAGCGCTCCATGGTGAGTGAACGGTAAGCCGCCGTCGACACCCAGTTCGCGCCGGTGGCGCCCACGAGTGGCCGTAACCGACGACCTGGCGGGCTCGTTTCGTGCAACTGATGGCCACCGCCCTCATCGCCGCAGGACCTCGCCGCGGTGGGTGCGAGTATCGAACTGTGCAGACCGTCCCTCCAGGAGAATCCACGATGGCAACCAGCAGGATCGAGACCGCCCTCGCGGGCGCCGGCCAGACCAAGGCCGTCGTGTCGGGGGTTGGCGTGCTCGACCGGATCGGGGCGACCTTCGTCGAGTACCTGCCCGGCATGCGCGCGATCATCGTCGCCGACGAGAACACGTGGGAAGCGGCCGGGCCGGGTGTCCGGGACTCGCTGCGCGCGGCGGGGATCGAGCTCGACGAGCCCGTCATCTTCCCCGGCACGCCGGTCCTGTTCGCCGACGACGCGATGGTGCTGCGCGTGCGGGACATCCTCGCCGCCACCGACGCGGCCGCGGTGTCCGTGGGGTCCGGGTCGATCAACGATGTCGTCAAGAACGCGAGCGACATGGTCGGTCGTCCGTACCTGTCGGTGTGCACCGCCGCATCGGTCGACGGGTACACGGCCGAGGGTGCCGCGATCACGGTCAAGGGCGTGAAGAGCACGGTCACGTGCCGCGCGCCGATCGCGGTGATCGCCCCGATCGACGTGATGGCAGCGGCCCCGAGCCGGCTGACGGCCACCGGGCTGGGCGACCTGTTCGAGAAGGTGCCTGCCGGCGCCGACTGGTTGGTGTCCGATGCTCTCGGCGTCGAGGCGGTCGACTGGGACGTGTGGGACCTCGTACAGGGTCCGCTGCAGGATGCGATCGCTGATCCCGACGGCCTGCGTCGCGGCGATCTGGAGGCGGTCGCTGCGCTCAGCGAAGGTCTGCAGATGTCGGGCCTGGCGATCCAGGTGTACGGCACCTCACGGCCCGCGTCTGGGGCAGGTCACTACTTCAGCCATCAGTGGGAGATGGAGGGGTACGGCCGCGACTGGGCGATCCCCCTCTCGCACGGCTTCAAGGTCGGTCTCGGCACGCTCGCGATGTGCGCCCTGTACGAGATGGTGCTCGGTCTCGACCTCGCGTCGATCGACGTGGAGTCACGGCTCGCCGCGTGGCCGACGCCGGAGGAGGATCGTGCACGCGTCGAGGCTCTGCAACCGGTGTCGATCATTCGTGAGTCGGCGGTACGAGCGTCGGCCGACAAGTACCTCTCGCTGGACGCGGCTCGCGAGCGTCTCGAGACGATCCGGCGCGTCTGGCCCGAGCTGCGGTTCCGGCTCGCGCAGCAGGTGATACCCGCCGCGGAGGTCGAGGACATCCTGCGCAGGGTCGGGGCGATCCACCACCCGGGCCAGATCGCGGTCTCCCTCGAGCAGCTGCGCACGAAGTACTTCCAGGCGCAGACGATCCGTACGCGCTACACGATCCTGGACCTGCTTCAGGAGGCGGGTGTGCTCCAGGACGTCGTCGATCGGCTCTTCACGCCGGGAGGCTACTGGTACGAGCGCCCTCCCGAGCCCCGCTGGACCGACGCATCCTGACGCGCACAACCTTTGTGGTGCGAAACGCGGTCACAACGGTTGTGCGGGCGCTCGAAGGGTTGTGCGCGCGCTCGAAGGGTTGTGCGGGTCAGGCGTACGCCGCGACCGATGTTCCGAAGCGCGAGGGATCAGGCGTCGGGGTCGTTCGAGTCCGGGCCGTCCGGGTGGGCTTCCCAGATCTCCTTGCACTCCGGGCACACCGGGAACTTCTCGGGGTTGCGGCTCGGGACCCACACCTTGCCGCAGAGTGCGACGACGGGCGTGCCCATGACCATGGCCTCGGTGAGTGTGCGCTTGGCGACGTAGTGCGCGAACCGCTCGTGGTCGCCGTCGTCGAGGCGCAGGTCGGTGCGCTCGTCGGTGATGGTCTGCGCACCGGGTGCCCGCTGGGTCTCGGGAGTCAGGCTCATACCAGCGAGTGTAGGCGGCTCGGTCGTCAGCCGGAGACCCAGATCGTGATCATGAGCGTCAGGAAGAACAGCGCGACCGCGGACAGGATGACCCAGACCCAGAACAACGGCGAGTGGCTCTCGGGGACCGGGGCTGGCTCGTACTCGGCTTCCGGGATGTAGCTGGCGAGCACGCTGGTCGGCGTCTCGTAGCCGGACGAGGTCGGCGCGGCCGTGTAGTAGGAGTTCGGCGGCAGCGAGACCATCGACCCAGGGCCACCAGGGGCCGGGCTGAGTCCGGAGATGAAGCTCGAGGGCGTCGAGAACGGCGCGGGCACGGCCGGCCGCAGCACGGACCCCTCGGCCGGCGGCAGCGGGCGCGGCGTGTACGTCTGGCCGCCCGGCAGCACGTCGGCGAGCTGGTCCAGCGCGGCGGACATGATGTCTGCGGTCTGGGGGCGCTTGCTCGGGTCGGGCGAGAGGGCCGCGTTCAGCAGCGCGTCGAGCGCCGGCGGAGCGCCCAGCCGGTCGGCGATGGGTGCGGGCCCGATGGCCGGGTTGCGGCTGAGAAGGTCTGCGAGCGTCTTGACCGGGAACGGAGGCTTGCCCGACAGGAGGGCGTACGTCACCGCGCCGATCGAGTAGATGTCCGCACGCGCGTCGAACGGAGCGCCAGTGGCCTGCTCAAGCGCCATGTACGCGGGGGTGCCGGCCGTCATCGTCGCGCCGGCCCGGTCGACCATCTTCTTCGCGACGCCGAGGTCGGCGAGCAGGACTCGAAGGCCCTGGGTCTCGGAGTGGTCGAGCAGGATGTTCCCCGGCGTCACGTCGCGGTGGATGATGCGGTGGCGATGGAGGACCTCGAGCGCGCGAGCAGCCTCGGCGCAGAGCCGCAGCACACGGCCAGGCTCGGCGGGCTGCTTGCGAAGCTGCTCCAGCGAGCCGCCGTTGGCGTAGTCCATGACGAAGTACGGGCGCCCGTCGGGCAGCGTGCCGATGTCGTACACCCGGACGATCCGCTCGTCCTGGATGCGACGCAGGAGCTTCGCCTCGGCGAGGAATCGGCTGCGTACGTCTTCGTTGTCGGCCCAGTTGTCGGCGAGGATCTTGACCGCCACATCGGCGTCGAGCTCGTCGTCGCGGCCCTTCCAGACGGTCGCGAAAGACCCAGCGCCGATGCGCTGCGTCAGTCGGTAGCGACCGATCTTGTCCACGTGACGTCCCTCGATATGTCAGCCAGAATTCAACCTTCGGCGGCGGTACGAGCCGGCTCGAGTGTTCTCCTTGAGGCCGAGCCCCCGCAGGATCGTACCCGGTGGGGGGTATGGCACGGGCCGTGAGTAAGAGACCTCTCCTGCGAATAGGGCAGACTTGATGCGTGACTGATCCCTCCCTGAGCCAGGGTCCCGTACCGCCCGCCGGGTGGTACGGCGACCCCGCGCACCCCGGGCGTCAACGGTGGTGGGACGGCGTCGCCTGGTCCAGCCAGGTCCGGTTGCAAGGCAATGCCCCGACGGCCACGCGCGTTTCCGGTGCCCCCACGTTCGCCGGGGGGCCTTCTGCCGCTCCGCGGAGTGGGTCCTGGACGCCTCAGACCCACGGTGGCTTTCGACCCGTCATGCGCCCCGCCGTCGCTGCACCGCCTGTGGTCGTGGCGACCCCGACGACCCTGGCGTCGTTCGGCCGCCGCTTCGTCGCGACCGTCATCGACAACGTGCTCGTCGCCTTCCTGGTCGTCGTCGCGTTGCCGTTGTTCGTCCATGACTTCCAGAACCGGACGACCATCGGCCTGAAGGCGTTCTACGCCGCCGTCCTCGCCGGGAACCAGGACGCGTTCACTCCCGATTTCGACCACCTGATGACGATCATTCTGTACACCGGGATGGCCCTCACGTTGGCGTACGGGGCGGTCTGCCTCGGCCTATGGTCGCGCACGCTCGGCCAGCGCATGCTGAGCATCGCGGTCTCACCTCTCGACAAGCCTGCCGACAAGGTGGGATGGAGCCGCGGGGTCTCCCGGTCGCTGGCGTGGACCCTCCTCTCGCAGGGCGGCAGCTTCTTCCCCCTCGTCAACGTCTTCAGCATCTCCATGATCCTGTGGCACCCGAAGCGGCAGAGCCTGCCCGATCTGCTCGCCCGCACTCAGGTCGTGTGCCGGGACTGAGTGCCCTTCTTGGCCGTTCCTCAGCGGGCCTGAATACCGCCGGACTAGGGTCTCGCCATGGGCGGTTTTCACAAGTTGGGTTGGGCTTTTGCGCCTCCGCGTCGACTCTGGTCGCCCCTGGTCGCATTGGCCCTTGTGGCGGCTGGTTTGGTGACCGTACCGGTGCGGGCTGTGGCCTCTCCGGGGGCTCCTGTCCCCGCCGTCAGCCCCAGCCAGTTGCCAGCCCAGCTGACCCCTGCGGACGCGTACGAGTCGTTCGTACAAGCCTCCTACCACGACTTCATCGGCCGGCTGCCAATGGCGCCGGAGTTGTCGAGCTCGTCGACCGCTTTGCGGACCGGCACGATGTCGAGGCAGGGCTACCTGACCAACCTGTCGGTCTCGGCCGAGTGGACACGCTCGATCGTGACCAAGATGTACCGGGACACCTTGCAGCGGGCTCCGGATCCGGCCGGGCTGTCGGGCTGGGTCCAGGTGCTGCAGTCGGGTTCCTGGACAGTGGCCGAGGTCTCCAGCTACTTCTTTGCCTCGCCCGAGTACTACCAGACGTTCGCGGGGAACGCACCGTCGCCGTGGGTGACGCAGCTGTACCAGAAGCTCTTGGGCCGCGACCCCGATCCCGCCGGTTTGGCGTACTGGATCCAGCTGACCAACGACCCGCGGTACGGACGGCAGTGGGTGGCAGCGATGTTTTACCAGTCGTACGAGAGCCGGCTGGACCGGGTCCAGGCGCTGTACCAGAAGCTGCTGTTGCGAGAGCCCGACCCGACAGGCTGGCCATACTGGGCGAATACCGTCTGGACGACGGGCGACCTCGTATTGGCGACGCAGATCGCGGGTAGCCAGGAGTACTGGGAAAACGCCGCTCTGCGGTTCCCGACAGTGCCTGAGCCGCCGTCCATCGAGACCTCCTCCGTTCCGAATGGGGATGTCGGCACCCCGTACTCGACCACTATCGTCGCCAGTGGAGGCGCGCCCCCCTACACATGGGCAGCAGCCGGGCTGCCTGCCGGACTCAGCATCGACCCGTCCACGGGCGTCATTAGTGGGACACCGACGTCGTGGATGGTGAGTCAGCCTGTGACCATAACGGTGTCCGACGCGATCCTCGCGCACCGTGATTCGATCGTCCTGATGACGGTCTTCTCTGCCCCTGCCATCTCGACGACCAGTTTCCCTTACGCGGTGGTCGGGTCCCCCTACTCGGTGATCCTTGAGTCCACCTCGGGCACCTCGCCTCCCAACACCTGGTCGGCGTCCGGTCTGCCTGCTGGGCTGAGTCTGGATCCGGCCACGGGTGTGCTGTCGGGGACTCCGGTCACTGCTGGGTCCTACGAGGTCACCCTCACATTGACCGACGCACGCGCCAAGACCGCGCACAAGGTGGTGACGCTTGTCACAGGTCCGAATGGAGCCGCCATGCAAGTGTCAGTCGGCACCGGCCATTCCTGTGTGCTGACCAGCGCCGGAGGGGTCCGCTGCTGGGGCAACAACAACCAGGGCCAGCTGGGAGTCGGCACCACCGACTTCAGAAATACGCCAGTGGATGTGGTGGGCCTGACCAGCGGGGTGGTGGCTATCTCGGCGGAGGCGGACTACACGTGCGCTTTGACGACCGGTGGCGGCGTCAAGTGCTGGGGTGCCAACGGAACGGGCGGGCTGGGGAACGGAACCTACACCTCGTCGTCCACACCCGTGGATGTTGTCGGCCTGACCAGCGGCGTGGCTGCAATCTCGTCCGGTGGTCAACTGACCTGCGCGTTGACGAGCGCAGGAGGCGTCAAGTGCTGGGGGGCGAGATATGGGGGCGGCCTGGGAGACGGCTCGACCACTGGCTCGGCGACACCGAAGGACGTGGTCGGTCTGGGCAGCGGCGTCATCGCCATCGCCGCAGGCAGTATCCATGCGTGCGCGGTGACAACCGCGGGCGCAGTCAAGTGCTGGGGCGACAACCAAGACGGTCAACTGGGTGACGGCACCACCACCCGTCGGCTCACCCCCGTCGACGTCACCGGAATGGGCAGCGGCGTCGTGGTAGTTGCGGCAGGCGGCCTAGACACCTGCGCGGTGACAAGCAGCGGAAGGGCGAAATGCTGGGGGTGGAACGCCAACGGCCAGCTGGGCGACGGCACCACCACCGATCGTTCGACGCCCGTCGATGTGACAGGCATGACTAGTGGTGTCGTGGCGATCGACGTCGCGGACTACATCAGCTGTGCGCTCGCGAGTGGCCGCACGGGAATGTGCTGGGGGCAAAACATGGGGGGTGCGCTCGGTGACGGAACAACGACTGACCGACTCACGCCAGTGAATGTGGTGGGCATAAGCGGCGCCAATGCTATCTCGGCAGGGCCTTGGCATGGATGCGCCATAACGAGTCACGGGGGGGTCAAGTGTTGGGGGTTCAATGGGCACGGTGAGCTAGGAGATGGCACTACCACCGATCGCTGGACGCCTGTGGATGTGTACGGCTTCGCTCTCGGCTGAGATCGGACGCGGGGATGGGATCGTAGGGTTGCTGATGGCACGGACCTCGAGCGGTATGCGTGCGGGTCGACAGCCCTGCCGAACCGTGCAGGCTCGAGCACGGGTCGAGATCCGAGCGGGTCGCGTGGGTGTTGCTGTTGCGACGGGTGGGACGCGCTGAAAGTCTTGGTGCCGTCACGTACGACCCCTCTGAGAGACGACGCATGCCACTCATCGACCCCGCGCTCCGCGATCTGTGCGGCCTGTACCAGATCAGCACGGAGTTCTGGGACTGGAAGGGCCACCACACCGAGGTCGACGACGCGTCGGTGGTCGCGGTCCTGAGTGCGTTCGACGTCGACGCTTCGTCCCCCGAGAAGGCCCTAGCGGCTGTCGACGCGTACCACGCGCGGCTCTGGCAGCGGGCGCTGCCGCCCTGCGTGGTGGTCGAGCAGGGCGCGTCGAAGACCTTCCCCGTACATGTCCGCGCCGGCGCAGGCGCCCACGTCTTCCTCCGCCTCGAAGATGGCGGCACCGTCGACGTGGCTCAGTTGGAGAACCCCAACCCTGACCGCGAGATCGACGGGGAGTGGATCGGGGAGGCCAGCTTCGCCGTACCGGAGGAGCTTCCGCTCGGCTACCACCGCATCGTGCTCCGATCTGAAGACCGCGAGGTCGAGTCGTCGCTGATCGTCACACCGTCGTGGCTCGGCTTCCCGCGGCAGATGGGAGACAAGCGGATCTGGGGGTTCGCGACCCAGCTGTACTCGGTGTGCTCGCGCGACTCGTGGGGCGTCGGCGACCTCACCGACCTCGCCGACCTGGCGGTCTGGAGCGCGACGAAGCACTTCGCCGCGTACGTGCTCATCAACCCGTTGCACGCCGCCCAGCCCGTTCCGCCCATGGAGCCGTCGCCGTACCTGCCGTCGAGCCGCCGGTACGTGAACCCGCTGTACATCCGGCCGGAGGCGATCCCCGAGTACGCATGGTTGTCGCCCGCCGACCGCGACGTCGTCCACGAGACGCGCCAGGAGCTGCTCGAGGAGTTCGGCAGCTCCTCTCGTGTCGAGCGGGACGCCACGTGGGACGCCAAGCGTGAGGCGCTCGAGCTCGTGTTCCGCGCCGGTCGCAAGCCCGCACGGCAGATGGCCTTCGAGGACTTCCAGCGCCGGGAGGGACGTCAGCTCCGCGACTTCGCCACATGGTGCGCGCTGAGCGAGAAGTACGGACGGAGCTGGCGCGACTGGCCCGAGGCGATGCGTCGGCCGTCCTCGCCCGAGGTCGCCGACTTCGGTGGCGAGTACGCCGACCTCGTGACCTTCTACATGTGGCTGCAGTGGATCGCGGACACGCAGCTGTCCAGCGCACAGCAGTCCGCCAAGGACACCGGCATGCCGATCGGGATCGTGTCCGACCTCGCCGTCGGGGTGAACGCGGACGGCGCCGAGACGTGGGCGCTGAACACGGTGTTCGCGAATGGCGTGACCGTCGGCGCTCCGCCCGACCCGTACAACCAGTCGGGCCAGAACTGGGGCCAGCCGCCGTGGCGGCCGGACCGTCTTGCCGACCTCGCGTACGCACCGTTCCGCTCGATGGTGGCGGGCATCCTGCGCCACTCCGGAGGCGTACGGGTCGACCACATCATCGGGCTGTTCCGGCTGTGGTGGATCCCGCAGGGGTACGGGCCGCAGCAGGGCGCGTACGTCCGCTACGACCACGAGGCGCTGGTCGGCATCCTNNTCGATCCTGTGGTTCGAGTACGACCACGAGGGCAAGCCGCTCGCGCCGGAGTGGTGGCGCGAGTACTGCATGGCATCCGTGACGACGCACGACCTGCCGCCCACGGCCGGCTACCTGGCCCACGACCATGTACGGCTGCGCTACCAGCTGGGGCTGCTCACCGAGTCCCTGGACTCCGAGATCGAGGCCGACGCTCGAGAGCAGTCGGCGGTGATCCAGATGCTCGAGGACCGTGGCGCGCTGACGCACGATGACCGCGACACCGAGGACGTCACGCTGGCACTCCATCGTCTCCTCAGCTGGACGCCCTCGCGCGTGCTGAACGTGGCGCTGACCGATGCCGTCGGCGAGCGCCGTACGCAGAACCAGCCTGGCACGATCGACGAGTACCCCAACTGGCGTGTCCCTCTGGCCGGCCCCGACGGCAGGCGCCTGTACCTCGAGGACCTGTACGGATCCGACCGCGTCCGCCGTCTGACGGACGTCATGAACGGCTTCCAGTCACCGCCCCGGGACACGACTGCGGGTTCCTGACCCGTCTCCGTGGGACCCGATAACGGGTCCGAGGATGGTCGGTTTATCAAGGGATGTCGTCAACTCGGCACTTCCCACACCAAATTTGCCGTGGGATGTGCAGAAACGACTACATCCCTTGATAAACCGGCATCCCAGGTCGGCCGAGCGAAGACCGACAGCCGCAGGCCGATGGCCTGAGCAGCTGTCCGGCGTCAGGCCTCGCTGCTGGTGCTGAGCGCGACGCCCGAGTCGGCGAGGGCCACGTACGCGGCGTCGAGCCGGTCGGGAGCAACCGCCGCCGTGAGGTCGGTGAGCACGGTCGTGACGTAGCCGAGCATCGCCGCGTCCTGGGCCGTGGCCCTGACGCAGTAGTCGGTGGCGATGCCGCAGACGTCGACGTCAGTCACGCCCGACTCGGCGAGGAACTCGTCGAGCCCGAGGCCGTCGGCGTTCTCGCCCTCGAAGCCGGAGTACGCCGCTTCGTAGTTGCCCTTGTCGAAGACGCCGTCGAACGCTCGGTACGTCAGGCTGGGGTGGAAGTCCTGACCCGGCGTGCCGACGACGCAGTGGCGGGGCCACGAGTCGACGAAGTCCGGGGTGTCCGAGAAGTGGGCGCCCGGGTCGATGTGGGCGTCACGGGTGGCGACGACAAGGTCGTACCCCGGGTGGCCGGCCAGGTAGGACGAGATCTCGCTGGCTGCCTGCGTGCCCCCGGCGACCGCGAGCGAGCCGCCCTCGCAGAAGTCGTTCTGGACGTCGACGACAACGAGCGCCCGCTTGCCTGCCGGGGCTGCGAAATCAGGATCGGTCATGTCAGCTCCTGTCGTACGGGTTGTTGGTGATGTGGCCGAGCTCGTCGAGGAAGTACGTGGGGATGCAGGGCTCTCCACGGGACATCTTGAACGCGTCGCGGGGGAGCTCGCGCACGGCCCTCTCGTGTCGCGCGCGTGCCTCGCTCAACGGTTCCCGCCCGACGACCTCACCCTTGCTGACCAGCTGCCTCAGCAGCATGCGGTCGTCGCCGTCGCCCTCAGGGTCGGCGCCGATGCCGATGAGCTCCGCCTCGGCGAAGCCCTTGGCGTCGCGACGCCGCATCGCGTACTTGCGGCCGCCGACCGTCGACTTCTGGAACGACTTCTTGGCCACCGGGAGCAGGGGAGCGTCCGGCGCGTCCGACCCGGCGCGCGCGACCAGCTTGTACACGAACGAGCACGTGGGGTGCCCCGATCCGGTCACGACGGAGGTGCCTACGCCGTACCCGTTGACGGGCGCTCCGGAGAGCGCGGCGATCTGCCACTCGTCGAGGTCGCTGGTCACGATGATCCGTGTCTTCGTCGCGCCGAGCTCGTCGAGCAGCGCCCGCACCTCCTTGGCCGTCGCCACGAGGTCACCCGAGTCGATCCGTACAGCCCCCAGCTTTCCGTCGGTGATCCGCACCCCCGTACGCACCGCCGCTTCGATGTCGTACGTGTCGACGAGCAGCGTGGTGTCCTGGCCGAGCGCCGCGATCTGGGCGACGAAGGCCTCCTCCTCCGTGTCGTGGAGGAGCGTGAACGAGTGTGCGGCCGTACCGGTCGTCGGCACACCGTACGTGCGGCCCGCCTCGAGGTTGCTGGTCGCGCTGAAGCCTGCGATGTACGCGGCACGGGCCGCGGCGACCGCCGCGTGCTCGTGCGCTCGGCGCGACCCCATCTCGATGCAGGGTCGGCCGTCGGCCATGAGCGTCATGCGGCTGGCTGCCGACGCGACGGCGGAGTCGTAGTTGTAGATGCTGAGCAGCAGCGTCTCGAGCACGACGGCCTCGGCGAAGGTGCCCTCGACGGTGAGCAGTGGGGCGCCCGGGAAGTACAGGTCGCCCTCGCCGTAGCCATTGATGTCGCCGCAGAAGCGGTACGTGCTGAGCCACTGCGCCGTACGGTCGTCGACGACCTTGTGCTCGACCAGGAACGAGATCTCCTCGTCGCCGAACCGGAACTGCTCGACCGCGTCGAGGGCTCGTCCGACGCCGGCGACGACGCCGTAGCGGCGTCCGGCGGGCAGTCGGCGGGAGAAGAGCTCGAACACGCTGCGGCGGGTGGCGGTGCCCACCCCGAGAGCGGCGCGCACCATCGTGAGCTCGTAGTGATCGGTCAGCAACGCGGTGCTGGGCGACGTCATGCGCCTCAGGTTAGTGCTCGTTGTCGTCTCCCCCTGTCAGAATGCTCCACATGACCGAACAGCCTGGAGGTGGCACCGCCATCCAGGAGCGCGTCGACGAGCAGCATCTGGGACAGTCTCCCTGGGTCTGCATCGTCTGGAACGACCCGGTCAACACGATGCAGTACGTCACGTACGTGTTCCAGACCTACTTCGGCTTCTCGAAGGAGAAGGCGACCCGGCTCATGCTCGAGGTTCACAACGACGGGCGCTCCGCCGTGGCGATGGGCACCAAGGACGAGATGGAACGGGACGTGACCGCGATGCAGGCGTACGGCTTGTGGGCGACGCTGGAGCCGGCCGCGTGAGGAGCGGGTTCGTACGGGACTCCGACGGCGGCATCACCTGGTACTGCCTGCCCTTCGAGGTCGGGCTGCTCGAGTCGATGGCGACCCAGCTGGTCGAGCTCGTGGACGCGCCCGACTGGTCGGACGACCCGCTGGAACGCTGGGCGAACGAGCGTGACGCGCCGCCGCTGGACCGCGAGGACCCTGCGCTGGCCCGGCTGTTCCCCGAGGCGTCGACGAACGCCGAGGAGGCGTCGGAGTTCCGGCGCCTGATGGAGGCCGAGCTCCGTACGCAGAAGGCGAGCGACGCGGCGATCGTGCTGGAGGCGTTGGCGCCCGCCGAGGGCACGTCCGAACCCGTGGTGGCGATCCCCGTGCCCGAGCAGATCGCCTGGTTGCGGACGCTCAACGCGATGCGGCTCGTGCTCGGCGCACGCCTCGGGATCGACACCGACAAGGACGCCGAGCTCGTCGACGAGATCGAGCCGAGCGACGAGCGCGCGCCGATCGCGGACGTGTACCACTGGATCGGCTACGTACAGTCGTTGCTCCTGGACGCCATCACCGGCTGAAACCGGCCCGGCGTCAGCGGAGGTCCGTGGGTGGCGTCTGGTGCCGCAGGGGGGTCGGGTCGGGGCCGAAGCGCGCGACGACCAGACCGATGAGCGGCACGGCGGTGCCGAGCATCGGCCAGATCGGCCAGTAGTAGCTCCCGATGCCGCTGCTGAACAGCCAGATGACATTGAAGAGCATCGCAAGCCCGAGCCAGCTGATCAGCGAACGGCCCAGCACGAGCTGGGCGTTGCGACGGGCCGGGTCGAGCCGGTTCACGATCGGCGGCATCGCTGCGACCGGCATCATCGTCATGTTCTGGCCGGCCACCTGACTGGCTGTGGTCGAGACGCTGACGTCGGCGATGATGTCGCTGAGGTCGCGCAGCGACGTCGCCGACTCGGCGCGCTCGACCCTTTCGGCGAGCTCTGTGTCCGTCAGCCGGCCGTCCGCGTGCGCGAGGCGAAGCGTCGTGTCGGCGTAGTCGCGGTCAGAGGTGGACGGTCGGAGCGCCGGCGCAATGGTCGGGTCGACGCTGAATCCGGGGTGGGGCGGGTTCTGCCATGGGGACATGTCGTACCTCCTCATCCCTCACGCTAGTCAGGCCTGCGAAACACGGATAGGGGTCCCGGTCCGTGGATCAGGCCCTGTGTCCGAGGAACTCGTACGATGTGGCCGTGACAACTACTCCCCGGGACGCGCCGATCGGGATCTTCGACTCGGGTTTCGGGGGCCTCACGGTGGCGCGGTCCATCTTCGACCAGCTGCCCGGCGAGGACATCATCTATCTGGGGGACACGGCCAGGGCGCCGTACGGGACGAAGCGGATCGCGGAGGTCCGCGAGTACGCGCTGCAGTGCCTCGACCACCTCGTCGACCTGGGCGTGAAGTCCCTCGTCATCGCGTGCAACAGCGCGTCGGCCGCTGTCCTGCGGGACGCACGCGAGCGCTACTCGATCCCCGTCACCGAGGTCATCCTGCCCGCCGCACGCCGGGCTGTCGCCGCGACCAAGACCGGCCAGGTCGGCGTGATCTGCACGGAGGCGACGGCGACCTCCCGCTCGTACGACGACGCGTTCGCCGCCGCCCCCCAGATCAAGCTGACGACCTCGGCCTGCCCGAAGTTCGTCGACTTCGTCGAGGCGGGCGTCACGGGCGGGCCCGAGCTGCTGGCCGTGGCCGAGGAGTACCTCGCGCCGATCCAGGAGGCGGGCGCCGACACCCTGATCCTCGGCTGCACCCACTACCCGCTGCTCACCGGCGTCATCTCGTACGTCCTCGGGGACGAGGTGTCGCTCGTCTCCAGCGCCGAGGAGTGCGCAAAGTCGACGTTCTCGTCGCTGACGCGGCGCGACCTGCTGCAGCCCTTGCCCCGTGAGGGCTACCGCCGGTTCCTCACGACGGGGAGCCCGGAGAAGTTCGCGGGCATCGGCCGCCGTCTCATGGGCGACTTCGTCGCCGACGTCGAGCCGCTGCCCGAGCTCTTGAGTGACGATCTCGGACTTGTCAGTTTCCCCCGATAGGGTCTGCCGCATGGCACGAATCGACGGCCGCGAGGCCGACCAGCTCCGGGATGTACGGATCACACGCAACTGGCTCGACCACGCGGAAGGATCGGTCCTCGTCGAGTACGGCAAGACTCGGGTCCTCGTTGCGGCCAGCGTGTCCGAGGGAGTGCCGCGCTGGCGCAAGGGGAGCGGACTGGGCTGGGTGACGGCTGAGTACGCCATGCTGCCGCGCGCCACCCACACGCGCTCCGACCGCGAGTCGGTCAAGGGCCGCATCGGCGGCCGCACCCACGAGATCTCGCGGCTCGTCGGTCGCTCACTGCGAGGGATCATCGACTACTCCGCGCTCGGCGAGAACACGATCCAGCTCGACTGCGACGTGCTTCAGGCCGACGGTGGCACCCGCACGGCCTCGATCACGGGGGCGTACGTCGCTCTCGCCGACGCCGTGAGCTGGCTGCGTGAACGCAAGCTGCTCGTACGGGAGCCGCTCAAGGGCTCCGTCGCGGCGGTCAGCGTGGGCATCGTGGGCGGTGCGGAGATGCTCGACCTCGCCTACACCGAGGACTCCGCCGCCGACGTCGACCTCAACATCGTCGCCACGGGCGACGGCAGGCTGATCGAGGTCCAGGGCACCGCCGAGGCCGAGCCGTTCAGCCGCCAGCAGCTCGACCGGCTGCTCGACCTGGGGCTCGCGGGCTGCGCAGCGCTGACGCGGGTGCAGCAGGAAGCGCTCAAGGCGTGAAGCTGCTCATCGCGTCCGGCAACGCGAAGAAGGTCGTCGAGCTGCGGCGCCTCGTGGCGCAGGCGGGGCTCTCGCTCGATGTGCTCGGCCTCAGTGACGTACCGGCCTATGACGAGCCGGCCGAGACCGGCGACACGTTCGAGGCGAACGCGCTCATCAAGGCTCGGGCGGGTGTCGAGGTGACCGGGCTTCCGACCCTGGCGGACGACTCCGGCATCGAGGTCGACGTGCTCAACAAGATGCCGGGCGTGCGGTCGGCGCGCTGGGCGGGACCCGGGTCGAGCGACGCGGACAACCTCGAGCTGCTGCTGCGCCAGATCACGGACGTCGAGCCGGCGCGCCGGCGGGGACGCTTCGTGTGCGCGATGGCGCTCGTACGTCCCGACGGCACCGAGGAGGTGCTGCGACGCACCATGGAGGGCGTGGTCATCGACGCCCCCCGCGGCACGAACGGTTTCGGCTACGACCCGATCTTCGTCACCGACGGGCATTCGGTCACCAATGCGGAGCTGTCGGCGGACGACAAGGATGCGGTGAGCCATCGCGGCCAGGCTGTACGTGCGATGCTGCCGCTGCTGGCGAGGTTGGAGGAGCAGTCGTGAAGGTCTACCTCGATCTGCTGGACCGAGTACTTGCCGAGGGCGTCCAGCGCGACGACCGTACGGGCACCGGCACGCTGTCCGTCTTCGGACACCAGATGCGCTTCGACCTGAGCCAAGGGTTCCCGATGCTCACGACGAAGCGGATCCACGTACGGAGCGTGTTCGGCGAGCTGTTGTGGTTCCTGCGCGGCGACACGAACGTCGCCTGGCTCCACGAGAACGGCATCACGATCTGGGACGAGTGGGCCGACGCGAACGGCGACCTCGGGCCTGTGTACGGGGCGCAGTGGCGGTCCTGGCCGACGCCCGACGGCCGCCACGTAGACCAGATCACGCAGGTCATCGAACAGATCAAGACCAACCCGTCGTCGCGGCGTCACATCGTCAGCGCCTGGAACGTGGGGGAGCTCGACAAGATGGCGCTGCCGCCGTGCCACGCGTTCTTCCAGTTCTACGTGGCGGAGGGCAAGCTGAGCTGCCAGCTGTACCAGCGGTCGGCCGACATCTTCCTCGGCGTGCCNNCCGTTCAACATCGCCTCGTACGCGCTGTTGACCCACCTCGTCGCCCACGTGACGGGCCTGGAGGTTGGCGACTTCGTCCACACGCTCGGCGACACCCATCTCTACCTCAACCACATCGAGCAGGCCAAGAAGCAGCTCGCGCGCGAGCCGCGGCCGCTGCCGGCGCTGTGGCTCAACCCTGACGTGACCGCGATCGACGCGTTCACCCTCGATGACATCCGCGTCGACGGCTACGATCCCTTGCCCGGGATCAAGGCCCCGATCGCGGTCTGACAAGGAGCGACAGAGTGCCCCAGCGCACGCTCACCGCGATCGCCGCGTTCGCCCGGAACCGCGTCATCGGCCGCGACAACGGCATGGCATGGAACCTTCCCGAGGACTCGGCGCGGTTCAAGAAGGTCACGATGGGCGGTGTGCTGATCACGGGCCGCCGCACCCACGAGAGCATCGGCTTTCCCCTCCCGGGACGCGTGACGCTGCTCGTGACCCGCGACCTCTCCTACGCAGACGACCGCGTACGGATCGTCCACTCCGTGGCCGAGGCGATCGAGGCGCTCCACGACTACCCCGACCGGCGCTGGTGGGTGGCCGGCGGCGGCGAGATCTATCGCCTCTTCTGGGACCACCTCACCGATCTCGACGTCACCGAGGTGCACGACGAGCCGCAGGGCGACGTGCTGTTCCCGGAGATCGACCCCGCCGTCTGGCGCGAGACGTCCCGCACGCCGCGCCCGAACCTCGACTTTGTCCAGTACACGCGCATCTTTCCCGCGTTGCCCCTGGACTGACCCGGACATTCACCGCGCCGTGTTGCCGGCGCCTGCTGGGTGACCGTCAGCTCACCTGGATGAGCCGGACCGGCCCCAGCAGGCCATGGTCATGGGGTGTCGTCTTCTGGGTGTCCGGCGGCAGGCCGTTCAGCTCGAGCGCGACATCGGGGATGCCCTCGTAGTAGCCGCGGGCGAGAAGCCGGTTGTTGAGCGAGCTGGCCGTCCTGACCTGGATCACGTTCGTACCGGCCACGACCGACGAGGTGATGTCCACCCTCGGGCGTGAGGTGTCGAAGCCGTACGCCGCGCCGTTGTTGACGCTCACGGATCCGAGCCCACCAGCGGTCGAGCCGAGGTCCAGCACGAGACGGCCGTGACCCAGCAGGCCCTCGCCCACGGTCAGCTCTGCCACGTAGTCGCCGACGCCGGAGACCGCCGGCCCGACCTCGGGCAGGTCCTGCCACGGCTTCAGCGACCGCTCGGCCGACGCCAACGACGTGACGGCCGTCGCGAAGCGCACCTCCCGCGACACGTACCCGAGGCCTCGGTCCTCGCTGATGATCTGCGGCTCTCCGGCGTCCCAGCTCTCGACGGCGATCTGCCAGTCGTCGAGCGTCGCGACCACGGTCTCCGTGGCGGGTGCTCGGCCGACGGGGCCGGTGTGGTCGACGGTGAAGAACGCGGTCTCGCCAGGCTCGAGAGGCACGGACACGACGAGCCGTCCGTCAAGGGCCACGTCGGCTGCGTACGGTGCCGCCGTCCCACTCCACGGGTCGACCTTGTAGACCAGGCCCGCGTGCTCCAGGGCGATGCGTGCCACGGTGGGCGCGCCCGTCTCGTACAGGAAGTGGTAGACGAACACGTGGCTGAGGTCACCTTCGTCGCGCAGCAGGGTCAGGACGCTCTCGTTGTTCTCGATGAACTCCGAGCGTCCGACGACGCCGAGGTCACGCAGGGCGGTCACGGTCTGGGCCGGGTCGGAGATGGCTGCGACCGTCGGCTCGGCGAGCAGCTCGGTGACCGTCGCGGCGAGCTCTTCGTCGCGACCGTCGAGGCCGGGCGTGCGGGACGCCGCCTTCTCGTGGACGGTGTGCAGGCCGCGGGCGAGCCACTTCAGCTCACGCGCTCCGTGGACGAACAGGACTCGCAGACCGCCGCGAGCCAGCTCCAGGAGACGCTTCGCCGCGTCGGGGTCGAGACCCTCCTGGTAGACGATGAGCGCCTGGTATCCCGGGCCACCGGGCTGGAGCACCCCGTCCCCGTACGACACGTCCGGGTGGAGCAGCAGCGTCGCGTCGAAGTACTCGTAGCTCCATCCGGCGTCCTGCATGCCGAGGTCCTGCCACCACTGGTTCTCGCGGTTGCGCATCCACATCTGCCCGATGGCTTCCTCGTCGGGGATGCGACGGCCGTCGGCAGTGGCGAGCGACAAGCCGATGAGGTTGTCGACGAAGTGGTCCGTACGGAGGATGCCCACGTCGATCCTGGGCCGGCCGCGGCGCAGCAGCAGCTGCTGGCGGGCGACCGAGCCCGTCCACAGCGGGTAGAACTCCGCCGCCGGCTGCCGGGTGTCGAAGCGCTCCGAGAACATCGGCCACATGCCTTCGTGGCCGGGCCATTCGGTCGCTCCCTCCGCGCCGGCGGGGCTCGCCCAGCCGTGCAGCACGGTCTTCGTGACGCCCGCCGCGAACTGGGTCGCGATCATCTGGTCGTAGAACCGGTGGTCGAGGATGTGGTTGCGGCTGGTCGCGCCGGTCTCCGACGAGTACGGCTTGTTGAACAGGTGGGCGGGCCCGGCGAGCAGCCGGTACGCGTCGATCTGGCAGCCGAACTCGAGCGACTCGGTCTCGATGCCGTCGACCTCGGGGCCGGGACGTGTCAGCTCGAACGGAAGCCCGTAGCTGATCTCGGAACGCAGCGTGATCCCGTTGTCGTGGAGGAACGCGGCGAACGGCCGCAGCATGTTCTCGATGTACAGGTCGGTGAGCGTCTGCACGTAGTCGTACCGGACCTTCTCGACGGTGACCGCATCCCTCGCCTCGGCCGCGTAGTGGTACACCGTCGCCACGGCCATGCCCATCACCGTGCGAGAGAGGAATGGGAGCCACGGGGTCATGTCGTACCCGCGGCGGGTGCGGAACTCGTCGAGGAGCGAGGCGCTCCAGAAGAGCCCCCCGGCCCCGTACAGCGTGAGCTCGAGCGAGTCCATGTACATCTGGGTGCGGGGGTTGCGGGCGATGTCGGCGCGCAGCTCGGGCGTCAGCACGACGGTGTCCCAGTAGTCGATGACCGCGTCGACGCCGGCGCGGTCGATGTAGTTCACGGTGTAGTTGACCGACGACGACGGCTCGGCGGTCTGGCCGGTGCCGTGCGACCAGTACGTGAAGAGCCTCCAGCCGCCCTCGGAGGGCGCGGTCCAGTCGAGGGCGCCGCCGACGACCCGGTCCGTCAGGTCGACCACGGAGTCGCGAGACAGTACGGGCGGGGTCGCAGATGCATCGACGACCCGTACGGCGACGACGGCCACGAGGCGCTGCTCGAGGATCGTTCCGCGGTGACCGGGGAACGGGCTGGGAGGCAGGGGAGCGTCGAAGTCGATCTGGGTGAGGGCGCCGGTGCGGCTCTGCCCGGGGGCAAGCTCCTCGACGGTCACGTCGAGCTCCTTCGCGGCTGCGGGGTGCTCGGGCGTGATGGTCGGGAGGTTGGCGTTCGACCAGTTCGTACCCGACGTGAAGCTGACCGCCATGCCACGGGCGGTCGTCTCCGCGACGACGACGGCGCTGTCGTGGACCCACTCCTCGGACCCCCACCCGTACCGGGCATGGTCGACCTGGCCCTCGTCCATGGCCAGGAACTCCATGCCGCCGAAGCCCATCCGGTGGGCCGCCTCGATCTCCGTGCGCAACGTCTCGTCGGTGTGCAGGCCCTCAGCCAGCCACCAGCGAACCTCGGGACGTACGTCCTGGGGCGGGTTCGCGAAGAGGTCGCGGAAGTCGGTGAACGATGACCCGGTCATGGGTCTTCTCCTTCGAAGAGGGGGAACGGGAACGCATCGGCAACGTATCAGCCTATTTCATTTCTGCAAATAGTTCTGGGCGTCAGCCGTCGACCAGGAACGTGCGCAGATCGGGCGACCTGCCCGCGATCGTCGAGGCGGCGAACCGTGCGAACAGCTCCCGGAGCTGCCTGGCCTCGGCCGGCGTCCAGGTGGAGAGGACCCAGTGGGTTCGTCCGCTCGCGATCGCGACGATCCGTTCGGCGTAGACGCGGCCCCGGTCACTCAGGGCGAGGAGGATGCCGCGTTCGTCCTGCGGATCGGCGATCCGGACGATGAGCCCCTCGTCGACGAGCCGGGCAGCAATGCGGGACACGTTGGGTCGACCGATGCCGAGAGCGTCGGCGATGTCCGTCGGGCGCGTGGCGCCGTGGTAGACGAGCTGGTTGAGCGTGAGGAAGGCCGACACGTCGTCGAGCGGGAACTCGATGGCTGCCATGAGGTCGCGCCGATGGGTGGCGCTGTCGGCCCAGCGGATCATCGCCTCGAGGTTCACGAGCAGGTCACGCGGGTCGGAGGAGACCAGCGGCGAGCAGTCGACCTCGTCGGCAGAGGTCAGACGCTCAGGACCGGGTCGCGGCACGAGGCCTCCTTCGGTGTACGGCTCGCGAGACGCACGCTACTTGATTGCTCCGACTCCCGGCCCAGGCCTCGTAGGCTGACGACGATGTCCGGGACTCGCGCATGAGGCAGACGGCCTCCATCCTCCATCTCGACCTCGACGCGTTCTTCGCGTCGGTCGAGCAGCGTGACAAGCCGTCGTTGCGCGGCAAGCCCGTGATCGTCGGGGGCCTCGGCGGGCGAGGGGTGGTGTCGACGGCGTCGTACGAGGCCCGGGTCTTCGGCGTCCACTCGGCGATGCCGATGCACGAGGCGCGCCGGCTGTGCCCCCGCGCGGCGTTCCTGTCGGGGCGCTTCGGTGCGTACAGAGCGGCCTCACGGGT
>PMBM01000151.1:0-6948 GCA_003153855.1 Propionibacteriaceae bacterium | reverse complement strand
CTGGGCAGCTCGAAGTTCATGGCCAAGCTGGCCTCGGAGATCGCCAAGCCGGACGGCATCTACCTCGTGGCTCCCGGGACGGAGGTGGACCGCATCGCGCCGCTGGCTGTACGGGCGATCCCCGGTGTCGGACCGGTGACCGCTGAGAAGCTGGACCGGCTCGGCATCCAGACCGTCGCCGACCTGCGTCGGGCGTCAGCCAACGAGCTGCGGCGCGAGGTCGGCCAGGCGTGGGCCACGGAGCTCGCGCGCCTGTCCGTGGCAGACGACGACCGCCCGGTCAGCCCCGAACGCGAGGTGAAGTCGATCTCGACCGAGGACACCTTCGACGCGGACATCCGGGATCTGGGAGTGCTCGAGGCCAAGGTCGCGCGAGACGCGATGGGCGTTGCCGCGCGGCTCAACAAGGCGGGCCTCTTCGCACGTACGGTCACCGTGAAGATCAAGCTGGGCGACTTCACCACCCACACCCGCTCCCGCACGCTCCTGGGTGCGGTCGACGCCGGCGACGTGATCGCCGAGTCCGCACGACAGCTGCTCCGGGGGGCATCGGCGCAGGTCGCCCAAGGCGTGCGGCTCATCGGTGTCGGCGTCTCGGGCTTCACGTCAGCGGCCCAGGAGGCGTTGTTCGAGGTGGCGTCGTCGAGCCCCGACGAGCTGCAGGTCGACACGATCGCACCGACCGTGCGGCAAGCGGCCGTCGGCTACCAGCCCGGCGAGGACGTCACCCACGACACCTGGGGGGCCGGCTGGGTCTGGGGGAGCGGGCACGGCTGGGTGACGGTACGGTTCGAGACTGCTCTCTCCGAGAAGCCAGGACCTGTACGAGCGTTCCGCCTCGAGGATCAGGCACTGCGCGCGACGCCCGTGGTCGTCCCGGACTCCGATCCGGACGACGAGGGGTGACTCCGCCGAAGTCCCGGACGCCCTTTCGCGAGCTCGCCTCAGCCCGCCCCGGACGCAGACGTTCGTGCGATCCATTTCGGGCTATGGAGGCGGTGAAGCGCCGGATCAGCCATCGGTGCGAAGTTCTTCGGCTTCTGGAGGCGGTTTTCGACCCCATAGCCCGAAGAACTTCGCGTCCGTCGTGGTCGCCCCCGCGGCCGACGTTCATAACCCGAACAACGTCGCGGACTCCCCGTCAGTTGTGACGAGTCTCGAGCGACGAGAAACTCGTACGACTGCAGGAGGATCGTCGGAAGGGACTCGGCTTAGTCGTACCAACCTTTTCTCCCGTCATGGCGTATCACAGGGCAGGAGCAACCAAGGAGGTGTGATGGGCGGCGTCGACCAGGACTTCGCGAACTTCGTCGCGCAGAGCTCACCCAACGCGAGCCAGCTCCACATGATGCAGGCGCCGATCACCGGCTCCGGCATGATCGACACGCGGTCGGTCGACGTGGTCGATGTCGCCGGCAACGCCGCTCTCGGCAAGGCCCTTGCGAACGACACGATGGCGGCATTCGTGGCCGCGCATCCGAACACGGAGCAGGGCTGACACCCCGTCAGTGGCGAGCCGTACACTCGTCGCTGCCAGCCGGAGTGGTGGAACTGGCAGACACGCAGGATTTAGGTTCCTGTGCCGAAAGGCGTGAGGGTTCGAGTCCCTTCTCCGGTACGACGGCGGTGGTGCGGTCGCCTGAGGGGGTGTCGGCATCGGGCGAAGGAGAGCCGGTCGAGGTCGTCGACACGGACCTCGTCCGTCACGCCCCCTACGTCGCACGAGGTCAGGGGCCGGCGCAGATCGCCGTCCGGAATTCGCGTCTCGCAATCATCGCCACCCGCACCGTCGCCCCTGACCCCGCTCCTGGCGCACGGGTCCCGAAGGCCCCGAGCCGGTCCTGGGGTCCTCCACATGAGACTTACCCCGCCGCTCCTCAGAGAGACGTGTTCATCCTCACGACAGGAATAGCCTCCGGGCATCGCCTTGCCGGGTTTGCATCAGTCTTCCGGCGACACGACCGCTCGGTGACGGGCATCTGTCTGCGCCGGGGTCGATCACATCCGGAGGAGCACCCCTCCTCCCTTAGCAGGAGGCATTTCCGTGGCCAGATTCAGCAAGAAGACGAAGATTGCAGTTCTCACCGCAGCCTTGGTGCTCGGCGTGAGCGGAACGGCGTATGCCTACTGGACTCAGCTCGGTGCAGGCACCGGGTCAGCGAGCACAGGAACCACAAGTGACGTGGTGGTCAACCAGACGAACACCGTCGCCGGGCTGTACCCCGGTGGCGCCGCCCAAGCCTTGTCCGGGGACTTCAACAACCCCAATACCGGCCCTGTCACGGTGGGTGCGGTCAGCGCGACGGTCACGGCCACCAGCGTCTCGGGCTGCCTTCCGGCGTGGTACGTCATCACCGGCAGCGGAACTCCCACGTCTCAGGTCCTCCCTGCCGGCAGCGCTAAGGGTGCCTGGTCGGGACTGAGTGTGTCGTTGCTCAACGACTCGGCCAACCAGGATCTCTGCAAGACCGCCACCATCACGATCACCTACGCGGTCGCTGCCGCCTGACCGGTTCCACCTGCGGCTGATCTGGCTGGAACGACGAGTGGCGGTCCGGGTTCAGGACCGCCACCCGCGACTCTCGGGGGGAGAGATGAGAGGACTGACACGACGCGAGGTGGTCCTCGCTGTCGTGTTCGTCGTCTGTGTTGCGGCGCTCCTCATCTGGTTCCGCGGTTGGGGGCCGGTGGGTCGCTCGACAGATGCCACAGGGCAGGGCTCGGTTCGCGTCCCGTCGTCCTTCACGATCAGCGGCGACGTACGTAGCTCGATCTCGCCGGGCGAACTCGTACCGATCGACCTTAGGCTCGACAACACCAACGGCCTCGACCTCGCCATCGATCACATCACGGTGGCTGTGGTGAGTATCGACGCCCCGCGAGCGGACGTTGACCACCCCTGCAGCGCGGCCGACTTCGAGGTGCGGCCACTGTCCGGCGGCGTCGTCCTGAGGATCGCCGCCAACAGCGCCCAGAACCTGAGCGCGATGGATCTGCCCGACAAGAACTGGCCGGCGGTCGGCATGGTCGACCGCCCAGTCAACCAGGACGGATGCAAGGGAGCGTCGCTGACGCTTCGCTACGAGGCAAGCGGAGTGGAGGTGCCCCGATGAGATCGACCCGACGACGGGGACTCCTCGTGACCGCCCTCCTCCCCGTGCTCGCGGTCGCCGCGACCGGGGTGGCGTTCTCCTACTGGGCCGGTTCCGGGGGTGGCTCCGGCTCGGCTACCACCGGTACGACGCTGGCCGTCACCCTGAACCCGGGAACGGCTTCCAACCAGATCTATCCCGGCGGCCAGTCGGCGGTCGCCGTGACTGTGACCAACCCCAACCCGGGCGCCGTCAAGGTCGGGTCGCTCTCCCTCGACACCACCCAGGGAACCGTCGGGTTCGCCGTCGACGGTGCGCACGCTGCCTGTGGGGTAGCGGCCCTGAGCTTCACGACGCAGACAAATGGGGGGGCGGGCTGGACCGTACCGGCGAGCGGGTCGTTGGTGCTCTCCCTGGCGAACTCGCTGTCGATGAGCGCGAATGCGGCCGACGCCTGTCAGGGTGCAAGCTTCACGGTCTATCTCAAGGTGGGCCCGTGATGCGGCGACTGATGACCATCCTCCTCACCGTGTGTCTGATCATGTCGGCGGTCACGGCGTGGGCCTACTGGAGCGCAGGCTCGGCGACCGGCGGGAATGGCGCGGCGGCGGTTTCGAGCGTCAACCAGGGCGCCACGCCGACGGCATCGGCTGCTGGCAATGCCGTCACCGTCGCTTGGGCCCCGACCACGCTGACCACTGGTCAGGCCGTCACTGGGTACACCGTCAAGCGCTACTCCGGCTCCACGGCTCAGACCATCCTGTCGGGATGCGCCGGGGTGATCACAAGCACGAGCTGCGTCGAGAACACTGTCCCGACGGGCGTCTGGACCTACTCGGTGACCCCGCTGTTCGCCACCAACTGGGTCGGTGTCGAGAGTGCCAAGAGCAGCATCGTGGTCGTCGGCAACGTCGCTCCCGTGGCCGTCGCCGACAGCTACTCGGTGGCGGAGGATGCGGTGCTGACCGTGGCTGCCCCGGGTGTCCTCGGCAACGACTCCGACGCGAACAATGACCCGCTCACCGCCATTCTTTACTCCGGTGTGGCGAACGGCGCTCTGACCTTGAACGCCAACGGTGGGTTCACCTACACCCCGAACCCGAACTACAACGGCACAGACTCCTTCTCCTACAAGGCGAACGACGGTACGCAGAACTCCAACATCGTCACCGTCACGCTCAGCGTGGCGGCCGTCAACGACGCGCCCGTGAACAGCCTTCCGGGCCCCCAGCAGACGCCGAAGGGCGTCGACAGGGTGTTCTCGACCGCCACCAACAACCCCATCTCGATCAGCGATGTCGACGCCGGGAGCAGCCCCGTCCAGGTCCAGCTGAATGCGACCAACGGCACGGTGGCCCTGCCCGTCACCACCGGCCTGACCTTCTCGGTGGGCAACGGCACGTCTACCGCCACCATGACGTTCACCGGCACGATCGCGAACATCAACCTCCGGCTCAACGGCGCGATCTTCACACCGACGAGCACCTTCACCGGCGCCGCGACTCTGCAGATCGTGACCAGCGACCAGGGCAGCACCGGAACCGGCGGAACGCTCACCGCCACCAGCGCCATCACGATCAACGTCAACTCGCTAGGCATCTTCACGGCCAACCAGGACATCGGCGCACCCTCGCTGGCTGGCTCCAGCACGTACTCGGGCGGAGCCACCGGAACCTACACGGTCAAGGGCAGCGGCGCGGACATCTGGGGTCCTCCAGACCAGTTCCAGTACCTCTACCGGGACCTGCCCGGCGACGGCCGCCTGACCGCGAAGGTCTCCTCGTCGAACCAGTCGGGCGGCAACAACAACAATGCCAAGGCCGGCGTGATGTTGCGGGAGACGACTGCCACAGGTAGCAAGCAGGCAATGATGGACCTGATGCAGACCGCCGGGACGGAGTTCATGTTCCGCGTCACCGCGGATCAGACGCCGGCTACATCCGGCGCGGCCGCCTCCGTCGTCGCCCCGTACTGGATCCGGATCACCCGNNCGAAGGGACCGCCCAGACCGTCGCGATGACTACGAGCATCAAGGTTGGTCTTGCGGTCACCTCGCACGACAACCTCAAGCTCAGCACCGTCACCTATGACAACGTGGTGCTCACGACGCCGCCGACGGCCGCCGCCGACGCCTACACCACCAACGAAAACGCCACCCTCACCGTGGCAGCTCGCGGCGTGCTGGCGAACGACACCGACCCGGAGAGCGATGCCCTGACCGCCGTCCTCGTCTCGGGTACGACCGGGCTGACGCTCAACGCGAATGGTTCGTTCACCTACGTCCCGCCGGCGAACTTCACCGGGACGACATCTTTCACCTACAAGGCCAACGACGGCGTCTTCGACTCGACCAACGTCGTCACGGTCACCCTCACCGTCAATCCGGCCAACGCGGTGCCCAGCTTCACCAAGGGAGCCAACCAGAGCGTTTCGCAGGACTCGGGGGCCCAGTCTGTCGCTGGCTGGGCCACGGCCATCAGCCAGGGAACGGGCGAGTCCGGCCAACTGGTCGACTTCGTCGTGACGAACGCCAACAACCCGCTGTTCAGCGTGCAGCCCGCGGTCAGCGCCGCCGGCACGCTGACCTACACACCCGCTGGGACTACCGGCGTGGCCACGGTGAGCGTCAANNTAGTCACCGGCGGCTCCTATAAGTCCGGCAACACCGTCTACTACAGGGGCGCCGCCGCTGGCTCCTTCACGCTCACCAACGCGGTGAGCGACGCCGGATCAGGGTCCGCGTCGAGCGCGACCGCAGCCCTGGGCGGCGCAACGACTGGCTGGAGCCACACGCCGTCCACAGTGTCGACGCCCGCGGGAGGCCCGTACGTCTCGAACTCCTTCAGCTGGACAGCCGGTGCCACGAGCGCACCCACGGAGGTGGTCACCGGTCGCGACGTGGCCGGCAACACCGCCCAGACCACGCTGACGTTCGTCAACGACTCCACGGGCCCCTCCGGTGGCACCGTGACATATGCGGCCAGAACGAGCGTGGACACTACCGTGAGCGTGAGTTTCGATCCGGGCACCGATGCCGGGTCGGGCGTGGGGACTCGCCTGCTGCAGCGCGCCTCGGCGACCCTGACCGGCACCACCTGCCTCGCGTTCGGGGCGTTCGCGACCGTCAACGGCGGCACCAACCCCACTTCGCCCCTGGTCGACACGGCGATCTCGGGGAACTGCTACATGTACCAGTACGTCGTCGCGGATAAGGTCGGCAACTCGACCACGGCCACCAGCGTCAACGTCTGGAAGGTCACCATCGCGACCCAGAGCGCGTACGTGGCCAACTCAGGGTCGAACAGCGTCACCCCGATCACCGTGGCCACCAACACTGCGGGCACCGCGATCACCGTCGGCTCCGGCCCGCGGGGGGCGGCGTTCACCCCGGACGGCACCAAGGCCTACGTCACCAATACCGGGGCGGGCACGGTCAGCGTGATCACCGTCGCCACGGGCGCCATCGCCGCCACGATCACCGTCGGCACCAGCCCGAGAGGGGTGGCGTTCACCCCGGACGGCACCACGGCCTACGTCACCAACTACACGGCGGGCACGGTCACCCCGATCACCGTGGCCACCAACACTGCCGGCACCGCGATCACCGGCTTCACCAACCCGTCGGGAGTGGCGTTCACCCCGGACGGCACCACGGCCTACGTCACCAACAACGGAACGAACACGGTCACCCCGATCACCGTGTCCACCAACACGAAGGGTGCCGCGATCACCGTCGGTAGCGGCCCGACGGGAGTGGCGTTCACCCCGGACGGCACCAAGGCCTACGTCGCCAACTTCACGTCGGGCACGGTCACGCCGATCACCGTGGTCACCAACACTGCGGGCACCGCGATCA
>PMBM01000040.1:2944-27337 GCA_003153855.1 Propionibacteriaceae bacterium | reverse complement strand
TGCTTGGCCATCGCCCGCTTCATCGACTCCGGCAGCTGGATGTCCTTCAGCTCCACCAGCGTGACTTCCACGCCCCAGTCGGCCGTGACGTTGTCGAGGATGCCCCGGATGTCCACGTTGATCTTGTCGGTCTCGGCAAGGGTCTCGTCCAGCGTGTGCTGGCCCACCACNNAGGGTGGTCTGGGCGATCTGGTCGATCGCGGTCTGTACGTTCTCGATCGCCACGACTGCCTTCACGGCGTCCACGACCCGGTAGTACGCGACCGCGGACACGTCGACGCTCACGTTGTCGTGCGTGATGATGCCCTGCGACTGGATCGGACGCGTCACGATCCGCAACGACACGTGACGCAAGACGTCCGCCACCGGAATGATCAACGTGAACCCGGGATCGCGGACCCCCACCACACGCCCGAACCGGAAGACCACGCCGCGCTCGTACTGCTGCACGATCCGAATCGACAGTCTCGCCAGCACGATCAGCACGATCAGCAGCAGCGCCGCAACGATGACGGCCCATGACCAGTCCACAGGAAGCCTCCCAAACTCATCCTCATATCGACAGTACGCCTGGTTCCTCACCTGCGTGCGGGCCGACGGTCCCAACATCACGGCTGGTCTACACGGCGTGAAGCTCCCCCACGACGCTGTGCGCGCTTCCGACGCCTCCCTCCCCGACGGCCTGCGCCGGAGCCCGCCTCCGATGCCGATGGCATCGACGGAATGGACACCGGTCGTGTCGTCCCAGAGGCCTGACCGGGGCCTGGGTGCGCGCCGGCAACGCATCCGATCACCGGCTGGCGACGGCGAGCTTTCCCTCGATCTCGTGGGCCAACGCGCTGCTCGCGGGGCTGGGGGTCCGGGTGCGGTCCAGGATCGTCTGGATCTCGTCCGCGAGCTCCTTCATCTCGTCCGGGGCGGCCATGGCGTGCCGCTCGCCGCCGACGACCGCCAGACGGGTGTTGAGGAAGAACCGCAACGCGAACACCAGCACCGGCTGCGGGATCCACTCGACCAGCCTGTTGGAACGGGGTGTGATCGGGGTGCCGTCGGCGCGCAGCCCGCGGAGGGCTTCCCGGTAGGCGGCCACGAACAACCGGATCAGGCGGGGGGAGTGGGCGAGCTGCCGAACCCCACCGGCCGCGTACACCGCGCCGGCGAACCCGGGCAGACCAGCGGCGTGGGTCTTCTGGGCGGCCTCCACATTCTTGACGGCGTGGGCGGGCAGGCCTGCACGAGTGAAGACGTCCCGGATGGCGGCGGTCCTGGAGGACCGTCGTCCATCCAGCTCGGCGAAGACCAAAGGCATCGACTTCGACCACAGGTAGCGGACCACTCCGGTGTCCCGCTCCCGCTCTCCGCCGGCGTTCACCATTCCGGTGAGGACCCGGTCCTTGCCCAGTGCGTCCACCAGGAGCTCGGGACCGGTGGCGCTGTTGCCGAGGAACAGCACGGACGGGATGCGGTGAGCCTGTGCGAGCATCGGCAGCACCGAGGCGAGCTGGTTGCGGCGGACGATGACCACCGCGAGGTCGTACGCGTCGTCCGGGTCCACCCGGTCGACGAGCTTGACCCGGGTGGTGGTCCGCAGTCTGCTGCGGAAGTCCTCGAGCCTCACCCCGTGGGCCTCCAGCTCCGCGAGGCGTGAGCCACGGGCCAGCAAGGTGACGTCCACCCCGGCCCGCGTCAGCCGGGCAGCGTTGAAGCTGCCGATCACGCCGGCACCGATGATCAGGATCTTCATCCCGACCCCCTAACCGCACGTCAATTGTCCGCCTCGCCATCGCGGCCCACCAGTACCGAGGCAGAACTGCCCCGGACCGCGCGCGAAGCACGAGCCGCTGGGTCGGCTCAAGGCCGGGCGCCTCGGCCCGGGGATACGATGCCGACGTGAGTGCCGGACCGTCCTACCTCGCCGACCTGGTGCGGATCAACGATGCGCTGTCGTGGTCGCCCGAGGGTGCAGCGTCCTTCGTCGCTGCGGTAGCGATCGTGAAGGATGTGATGGGCGCTCGACTGGCCCCGTCCTACCTGCTCAATGCCAGCGAAGACCTGCTGGTGCTGGTGGCAGACGACGAGCAGCGTGCGATGCTCGGCGAAGCCTTCGCGAGCATGCCTGCCCACGAGCATGTCCGGGAGCCGTGGATCAACCCTGAGGAGTGGCCGGTCTCTGCGGCGGACCATCTCGACGACGAGGCCTGGGCCCTGCTCCCCGACGACTTCAAGGCATGGTTCGGGGACTCCGGGATCGTGGCGTCGCTGCACGCGGACGGGCGACACCTTGGCGCTGTACTGCTGTGCTTCGACGGCCCGTTCACACTCACCGGGGAACAGCGCGACTTCCTCGCGGCGGCGGGGCGAGTCCTGGGCAGCGCCGTGTGCAGGTGGCAGCAGGCAGGACGGGAGCGCGAGCTCGGTGCGCTCGAGGAACGGCGACGGCTCAGCGACGAGCTCCATGTGGACCTCTCCCAGCAGGTCGCGGCGCTGGGTCTTCACGTCGGGCTGACAAGGCTCGANNGACAGCTTCCTCGAGCAGGCCCGCAGCCTGGTCGACAACTTCGCCCAGCAGTTCGCGATCTCGGCGACCTTCGACTGTGAAGGGTGCAGCGAGTTCGTACCGCACACGATCGCCGCCCAGCTCGTCAGAGTACTTCGCGAAGCGCTCGCCAACGTTCAGCAGCACTCCAAGGCCTCCCAGGTGACCGTACGGCTGCGTTCGTCCCAAACCCTCATCCGCCTGGAGGTCGAGGACGACGGGGTCGGCTTCGACCCCGGACGGGTCCTCGACTCCCGCCTCGGCATCAAGATCATCTCCGAACGTATGCAGCAGCTGGACGGCGGCGTACGGTTCACCCCCGCACGCGGCGGCGGCACGTGGCTGATCGCCGAGGCGCCAGTACGACCGATCGACCGCGCCGGAATACCCGCGGAGATGGGGGTGTGATGGTGGACACCACACGGGTTCTGGTCGTCGACGACCACGCCCTCTTCCGCGACGGACTGATCTCCCTGATCGGACGATGGAGCGAGTTCGAGGTGGTTGGGGCGGCCTCCGACGGCCGCGAGGCGCTCGCTCTCGTGAGTCGCCTGACGCCAGACCTCGTCCTCATGGACGTTCGCATGGAGGGCATGGGTGGGGTCGAAGCCACCAAGGCGATCACCGCTGTCGACTCAGCCGTCCGGATCGCGATGCTCACGGTGTCGAACCTCGGCGAGGACGTCTTCGAGGCCCTCCGCAACGGCGCGCACGGATACCTCAGCAAGAACGACACCGCCGAGCATCTGCGGGAGTCGCTCCAAGGCATCATGCGTGGCGAGACGGTCCTGTCGTCCACCATCGCGGCGAAGGTGCTGGCCGAGTTCGCCCAGCCCGATCGTCCGGGCGCCTCGGCGGAGACAGGCGCCGAGCGGCTGAGTCGACGTGAGCTCGACGTGCTGAGCCTTCTGGTCGAGGGCCTTCCCAATGAGGAGATCGCCCAGACCATGCACCTCAGCGAGGCAACGGTGAAGAAGCACCTGGGCAGCATCATGGCCAAGCTGCACCTTCGCAACCGGGTCCAAGTGGCCGTGTTCGGGGTCCGCCGCGGCATCGTCGGGTAGCCGAACGGCTACCTCACAGTAACCGTCTGGGCGATGTGCTGCCCCGGCCGTCCCGTGAGAATCAAGGCATCAGGGCAGGGCTGCGACCTGTCCTGCGGAGTGCCTGAATCGTCACTGAAGCCGATGCCGATGGCACCTTACGGGAGGATGCCGGTGAAGGCAGTCGTCGTGTACAAGTGGGCCAGGAATGCCGCGGACGCGATCGTACGCACGGACGGCTCCATCGACTGGCGCAACGCACGGATGGCCGCGGGCGAGGACGACCCAGCTGCGTTGGCCGCAGCCAAGCAGATCGCCGCCGATACGGACGGTACGGTCATCGGCCTCACGATCGGTGACGGCGATGCCAGCTGGGCTCTCGCGCGCGGCGTGGAGCAGGCCGTCTGTGTGGCTGACGCGCCGAACCTCGCGGACAACGGCGCCACCGCCGCCGTCCTGGCAGCTGCCGTCCGGTACATCGGCGATGTCGACGTCGTCGTCATCGGCGACTCGAAGCAGGAACCGGGCGTCGCCGTGGCACTGGCAGGGGAGCTCGGCTGGCCGGCGCTGGTGGGGCTCCACTCGGCGTCGATGCCCGCCGGTCAGCTGCAGGCCGTACGCAGGACCGTCGGCGAGCAGCAGACCCTGAGCCTGTCGACTCCCGCAGTCCTGGGCATGTCGGCGGAGTCGGACGCCGACCAGGTGCCCGGCATGAAGGAGCTCCTTGCTGCGCGCAAGCGACCCCTCACCAAGGTCACCCTCTCGGACCTGGGGACACCTCCTGTCGATCTGGTCTCGGTCGGCTGCCGCAAGCCCGACTCCACGCCCTCACGCCTGTTCCAGGGAGAACCGGCACAAGCCGCCGCTCAGCTGGTGGCCGCTCTCCGTGCCGAGGGCGTGCTGTGAACGGCGATGAGGAAGGACGACGAGTGAACACGGCCAGCTGGGTCCTGATCGCATCTGAGGCATGGAGCGGCGCGCTCGCCATGGTCCAGCCGTTGGGAGGGGCCGTCACCGCTGTGGTCGTCGGTCCGCGCGAGCTCGCCGACGAGGTGACCGCATCCGGATCTGGGGACGTCCTCTGGCTCGAGCCCGCCGACGGCGTCCCGGCCGAGGCGTACGCGGGAACACTGGCCGCCATCGTCGCAGCCGCGGCTCCCCGGGTGCTCGTCTCCACGTACGATCCGGCCTGCCGCGTCGTGCTGGGGGCTGCGTCCGCCCAGCTTCACGCCCGGCTGGTGCCGAACGTCGTGGGTCTGGCATGGGCCGGCGACAACGTGCTGGTCCAGCGCGCTGCCGTGGGCGGGGCCACGATCGAGACGCTGTCCACGGACGGACCCGTCGCCGCCATCTACGCGGGTGACGAGGTGTCGCTCCCTGCGAGAGCGCCGGCGCCAGTGCGCCGTCTCGACCTGGCGCCCGCGGAGATCCGCATCCTCGCCTCCGAGCCGGTCGCCGTGGCGACCGGGCTGGACGACGCCGAGCGAGTCGTCTCCTTCGGCCGTGGCGTACGGGCCAAGGACGACGTCGCCCTCGTACGGGGTCTCGCCGAGGCCCTCGACGCCGAGCTCGCCTGCTCGATGCCGATCGCCGACGACCTCGGCTGGCTCGAGAAGAGCCGCTATGTCGGCCGATCGGGGAACCACATCACGCCTGCCCTGTACATGGCGGTCGGCATCGCCGGAGCCCCCCAGCACATGGAGGGCGTCCGTGGCGCGAAGGTCGTCGCTGCCATCAACAGCGACCCCGACGCGCGGATCTTCCAGACCGCCGACTACGGGATCGTCGGTGACCTGTACGAGGTCATCCCCGCACTGATTGCAGAAGTCCACAAGTAACCATCGAAGGAGCTGGAGTCCATGAACCAAGAGTTCGACGCGAGCTACGACGTCGTCGTCGTCGGAGCAGGTGCCTCCGGGCTGTCCTGCGCCGTGCAGGCTGCCAAGGACGGCCTCAGCTGTGCCATTCTCGAGAAGGAGGCCCAGACCGGGGGCAGCTCGGCATTCGCCGAGGGCCACGCCGCGTTCGAGTCCGACGAGCAGAAGAAGCGCGGCATCACGGTCACCAAGGACCAGGCGTTCAACACCTACCTCGACTACTCCCACTGGCGCGCTGATCCGCCGCTCGTCAGCCGGTTCGTGGAGAACGCCGCCACCACCATCGTGAAGATGCGCGACGAGGTGGGCGTCCACTACGAGGACGTCACCGTCACAGCGCTCGACCAGCCCGGAGAGCTCGTCACCTGGCACCTGCCCGAGGGCGAGGTGGCCCGCGTCATCGAGCTCCTCGAGGCCGACGCACGGCGGCGCGGAGTCGACGTGTTCCTCTCCACAGCCGCCACGCAGATCCTCAAGGACGCCGACGGCAAGGTGATCGGCCTGGTGGCGAAGGACAAGGACGGCCAGCAGGTACGTCTCGGCGCCAAGGCCGTCGTCATCGGAACCGGCGGTTTCGCCGCCAATCCTGAGATGCTCGACAAGTACACCAAGTACGGCATCGGCGAGAAGCTCATCAACGTCGGCGGGCTGGGCAACACCGGAGACGGGATCACCATGGTCCTCGCGGCCGGCGGTACGGAGCACAACTCGATCGGGACGCTCCTGCTGTTCCCGTTCATGCGTGACAAGACGATCACCAGCCACACGAACTGCACCGGGATGCAGCCGTACTTCTGGGTGAACGCCACCGGGCAGCGCTTCGTCGACGAGGTCGTCGGGATGTCCTTCGGCAACGCGGGCGACGTCACAGCCGTACAGCCGGGAGCGTTCTACTGGTCCATCATCGACCAGGCCACGATCCGCCACCTGGTCGCGGACGGCAACGAGATCGGGCTGGGCATCTACGTCCGCAACAACGAGAAGATGGTCAACCTGCCGACCGAGATCGAGGCGGATGCCGCCGACGAGAACCGCACCAACGTGGTCAAGGGCGAGACGATCGAGGAGCTCGCCACGAACATGGGGGTCGATCCCGGAGTGCTTCGGGCCGAGGTCGACGCGTACAACGAGCTGTGCGCGAACGGGGCGGACACGAAGTTCCACAAGCCCGCGAAGTTCCTCCGCCCCGTCACCGAGGGACCGTTCTTCGCCATCAAGATGGAGACCGGGATCATGATCTCCATGGGCGCGCTCAAGATCGACGAGCACATGCGCTGCCTCGACGGGAACGGCAACCCTGTTCCCGGCCTGTACTCGGTGGGCTGCGACGCAGGAGGCATGTTCGGCGAGTCGTACGCGCTACCCATCCCCGGGTCGGCCAACGGCTTCGCCCTCACCTCGGGATGGCTCGCCGCAGACGACATCGCCGCCGAGATCACGGCTGGCGCTCTGTAGAACCGGACGTCGGTGGCGGGCCGGCCAGGCCCGCCACCAACTCCGCCCCAGCACACCAAGGAGTCGCACATGAGCACCGACGTCGACTTCGACGTGATCGTCATCGGCGCGGGCATCGCCGGGATGGTGTGCGCCCACCAGCTGGCCAGGGCCGGCCATGAGGTCGTACTGATCGAACGTGGCCAGGAGCCGGGAACGAAGAACCTGTCCGGGGGCGTCCTCTACTGCCGGGTGCTCGAGGCCGTGTTTCCGGGATTCGTCGAGCGGGCCCCGGTGGAACGCCGGATCACCCGCAACGTGCTCAGCTTCCTCAACGACACCTCCCACCTGAACGTCGACTACTGGGACTCCCGGCTGGCCGAGCCGGTGAACGCCGTCACCGTGCTGAGAGCGAAGCTCGACCCGTGGATGGCCGCCGAGTGTGAGCAGGCCGGAGTCATGGTGATGCCGGGGGTGCGGGTCGACGCGCTCCTGCGCGAGGGCGACCAGGTGGTCGGCGTTCGGGCCGGCGACGACGAGCTGCGAGCCCATGTGGTGGTCGCAGCCGACGGGGTCAACTCGTTCATCGCCCAAGAGGCAGGCGTCCGCCCCAAAGAGCCGATCAAGCACCTTGCTGTGGGCGTCAAGTCCGTCATCGCCCTACCCCGGACGACCATCGAGGACCGGTTCCGGGTCAGCGGCGACGAGGGCGTCGCGTACGCCTTCGTCGGGGACTGCACCCAGTCGATCGCCGGTGGCGGCTTCCTCTACACGAACCTCGACTCGGTCTCGCTCGGCGTGGTCCTGCGGCTGGACGACCTGGAAGCGAAGGGCCTGAGCTCCGCGGACGTGCACGACCGCTTCCTGGCCCACCCGGCGGTCGAACCTCTGATCCGGGGCGGCGAGCTGCTGGAGTACGGCTGCCATCTGACCATCGAGGACGGCCCCGCGATGGTCGCGCACGACCTCACCCGACCGGGTCTGGTCATCATCGGCGACGCTGCCGGCTTCACACTCAACACCGGCCTGACGATTCGTGGCATGGACCTGGCTGCTGCCAGCGGCATGGCTGCCGCCACCGCCATCACGGCTGCCCTGAAAGCAGGCGACTTCTCCGACGACGGACTGAGCGGGTACCGGGCCGAGCTCGACCGCTCGTTCGTCGGCGCTGACCTGAAGACCTATGCCAAGGCGCCCGCGTTCCTCGAGAACCCACGCATGTACTCCGAGTACGGCCAGCTCCTGGCCGAGGTATTCCACGGCATCTACGCGCACGACCTCACGCCCCGAAAGCACCTGGTGTCGACGGCGATGGCGGCAGTCAAGCGATCCCGGCTGACGCTCGGCCGGCTGATGCTCGACGGCTGGGCCGGCGCCCGCGCGCTCTAGAGAGACGGACCGACATGACTCCCCTCCCCAGCATCACCGAGCGACTGGCTCGCAACACGTATCACCTCGACGAGGACGAGAACCACATCGAGGTGAACCAGGAGATCGCTCGGCGTACGGGCACGGGGAAGCTTCTGGTACGCATCTGTCCGGCGCAGGTCTACGGAGAGGCGCCGGACGGCACCATCACGGTGAACTACGCCGCGTGCCTCGAGTGCGGAACGTGCAAGGCCATGGCCGCGCCCGGCGCGCTCACGTGGCACTATCCCCGCGGCGGCTTCGGCATCGCCTACCGCGAAGGCTGAGCTCGGGGGAGAGGCGTCAGCCCACCAGCTGTACGAACACGTCCTCGAGGCTGGGGAGTGGGCCGCCGTCGGCATGGGCCTCGCGCAGCTCCCGGGGGCTGCCGTCGGCGATGACCTTGCCGCGGTACATGAACGCGAGCCTCGTACAGTTCGTNNGGGTCCACCCCGGACGTGGGTTCGTCGAGGAACAGCAGCTCCGGCTGGTGGATCGTCGCCACGCCGAGCGCCAACCGCTGCCGCCAGCCGGTCGACAGGTTCCTCGTCAGCTCCGACTCCCGGCCGCGGAGGTCGGCCATGGTGAGGATGTACTCGCGGCGCTCCGCGAACACGTCCTTGCTCAAGTTGTGGATCCCGCCGTAGAACCGCAGGTTCTCCGCGACGGTCATGTCCTCGAACAGCGAGAACTTCTGGGACATGTACCCGATGCGCGTACGGATCCGATCCGGATGCCGCACCGCGTCGTTGTCNNACCTCGCCGCGGGCCACGTCGAACGAGATGCCGTCGACCGCGGCGAACGTCCCGTACTTCTTGGTCACGTCGCGGATCCGTACCACCGCCTGGTCCATGGACTCGCTGCTCATTCGGACAGCCTCCGTCGGACCGCCACGATCGCCGCGCCGAAGATCACGATGGCGAACCCGACGAGGTAGAGCAACGGCTCGGCCAGATCGGCCAGACCCGACCCCTTCACGAAGGACGCCCGCAGGATGACGACCGCGTGCGTGAGAGGGATCAGCTTCGTGAACGGCTGGATCGGCGCCGGCATCGACTCGATCGGGAAGATGAACCCCGACAGGATGAACGTCGGCAGCATCACGAACATGATCGTCTGCTGCGCCTGGTGCCTGGTGCGCGAGACGAGCGAGACGAGCAGCCCCAGCCCGATCGTCGTGAGCATGAACAGCAGGAGCCCGAGGCAGACGATCCACACCGATCCCGTGAACGGCACGCCGAACCACCACGTGCCGAGGACCGCCGTGATGGCGCTCTGAGCGCAGGCCAGCAGCCCGTACGGGAGGAGCTTCCCGACCAGGTACTCGCCCCGGGTCACCGGCGTCGTGAACATCTGCTCCAGCGTGCCGCTCTCGCGCTCCTTCACGACGGCCTGGCTCAGCACGATCATCAACGTCACCATGAGGACCGACGCGAGCAGCCCCGGGATCATCGTGTTCACGCTCGCCAGCGTCTGGTTGTACTGCACCCGCACTCGGGCATCCACCCCCGGCAGGGCCCCTGCGCCCAGGGCTTCCGCCCTGGCCTGGTTGAGGTCGCCGATGATCCGCATCGCGTAGCTCGTCCCTACCGACGAGCTCGTGCTGTCCGCACCGTCGACGACGATCCCGATCCCGGCGACCTGGCCCTTGTCCAGGGCCGCCTGCGTACCCTCGGGGATCACGATCGCCACTCGTACATCCCCTCTGTCGAGGAGCGTCTGCAGCGCTGCTTCGGTGGTGGGCCGGTCCTTGACGTCGAAGTACGCGGTCGAGCTGAACGCCGCGTCGATCTGGCGGCTGGTCACGGAGTGGTCGAGGTCGACGACGGCCGTCGGCAGGTGGGTCACGTCGGCAGCGACGACGTAGCCGAACATGATGAGGTAGACGAACGGCATGACCATGACGATCCGGAGCAGCATAGGGTCGCGGCGCAGCTGGATGAACTCCTTCCAGACCAGCAGCCGTACATGCCGCGGGTTCATGACCGGACCTTCCTCGCGTACAGCCGCACGGCCACGAACAACGCGACCGCCGTGTAGAGCGCGAGCGCCCCCAGCTGCGGCCACTCGTCGGCGAAGCCGTTGCCCTTGAGGAACACCCCGCGGGAGATCTCGACCATGTAGCGGGCCGGGAACACGCTCGAGACCCACTGCAGCACGACGGGGATCGACTCCAGCGGGAACGCGAGCCCGCTGAGCAGCAGCCCCGGCAGGAAGGCGAGCATCAGGGCCATCACGTTCGCGGTCTCCATCGACGGTGCGATCGTCGAGACGATCACCCCGATCGCGAGCGACGCGAACACGAACAGCAGCGACGCCACCAGCAGCAGCGCGACGTTTCCGCGGAGCGGCAGGTGGAACACCCAGATCCCGACGGCGACCACGAGCCCCATGTCGAAGAACGCCAGGATCGTCCAGGGCAGCAGCTTCCCGACGATCAGCTCGGTGTGGGTGACAGGGCTGACCACCATCTGCTCGGCGGTGTGCAGGTCCCGCTCCCGGACGACCGTCACGGCCGTCTGCTGCACGCACACGATCATGAGGATCACGGCGACCAGGCCGGGGATGAGGAAGATCGCCGACTGCCGGTCGGGGTTGAACCACGTCCGTACACGCGGATCCAGCCCGCCTGCCGCCGACAGGTCGAGTCCTTGCTTCTCGGCCCACGAGGCCGCGACCTGCTGTCCGTACAGGCGGTTGAGCGCCAGCGCGTACGCCTGTCCCATGCGCGCGGCGTTCGGGTCGCTGCCGTCGACGATGACGTCGACGTCAGCCTGCTGGCCGGCGGTGATCGCCCGTTCGAAGCCGGCCGGTACGACCACGACCACGCTCGCCTCACCGCGCTTGAAGATGTCGTCGACGTCGCCGATCCCCGACGCCTCGCCACGTACCTGGAAGAACCCTCCCGCCGAGTAGCTCTCCAGGTAGGCGCGTGATGCGGGTGTCCGGTCCTGGTCGATGACGATCGTCGGTACGTTGCGGACGTCGAAGCTGATNNCGGTCCAGGCCGTTCATCCGGCCTCCTGGGCGAGGTAGGAGAACGCTGCTTCCATGTCGGCGGGGACGTCGTCGATCGCGGCGGTGATCCCCGCCGCGGCCAGGCGCTTCGTGAGCTCGGTGGTGGCGTCGCCGGCCCACAACACCCGTACGTGGTCGCCGAGCAGGTGCGCCTGCCGTACGCCCTCGACACCGGTGATCGCGGCGAGCACGGCCCGTGGGTCGGGCGCGCTGACCTCCAGCACCCGGCCCGGCAGCGACGCCTTCACCTCCGCCGGAGTGCCGCGTCGGGTGATCGCCCCGGCGTCCATGAACGCGACGTGGGTGCAGCGTTCGGCCTCGTCCATGTACGGGGTGGCGACCAGGACCGTGCGACCCTCAGCACGTACCCGGGCCAGGATCTGCCAGAACTCGCGACGGGACACCGGGTCGACGCCGGTCGTCGGCTCGTCGAGCAGCAGCAGCTTCGGCTCGTGCATGAGCGTCGTCGCGAGCATCAGCTTCTGCTTCATGCCGCCCGACAGCCGGCCGGCACGTCGTGTCGTGACGTCCGCCAACCCCAGTCCGGCAAGCAGCGATGCCGCCCGCGTCCGCCGGTCCGCCTTGGGGACCCCGCGGAGCCGGGCGAAGAACTCGATGTTCTCGGCGACGGTCAGGTCCGGGTACAGGCAGAACTGCTGGCTCATGTAGCCGATCTGGGAGGTCACGCGGTCCGGCTCGCGCACGACCGACGACCCGAACACGGCCGCCTCTCCAGCGTCTGGGCGAAGCACGGTCGCCAGCATCCGCAAGAGGGTCGACTTCCCGGCTCCGTCAGGGCCGATCAGCCCGTACAGCACCCCCTCCGGAACCGTCAGGTCCACCCCGTCGACGGCGACGGTCGCTCCGAACGTACGCCGCAGACCATGCGCCTCGATCGCGANNCGATCGCCTCGGGCATGCCGACCTCGGTCATGGCAGGGTCACGTCGACCGGCAGACCGGGCTTGTACGCGCCCGACGTGTCCGCGATCCGCACCCGCACCTGATAGACGAGCTTGGTGCGCTGGTCCTTCGTCTGGATGGTGTTCGGGGTGAACTCGGCGGTCGTGGAGATGTACGAGACAGTTCCGTCGCTGGGCGCGACGCCGTCGGAGGTGACCCGTACGGAGCCGCCCATGCTGATCTTGCCGAGGTCGGGCTCGGCGACGTACACCCGTGCGTACACGTTCTTCGTGTCCGTCAGCGTCATCAGGACGCGGCCCGGCGCGGCGGCCTGACCGACGTTGGTGACGAGCGAGCTCACCACCCCGTCGTGAGGGGCGGTGATCGTCGCGTACCCCTGCTGCACCTTCGCCAGGTCCAGCGACGCCTGCGCCTGCTTGACGCGAGCCTGCGCCTCGGCGATCGCGGTGTCCGGCCCGTCCTTCTGGGCCTGCTGGAGCGTCGCGTTGGCGGCGTTCACACCCTCGGACGCCTGTTGTACGAGGAGGTCGAGCGCCGCCGGGTCGAGCGTGACGACGGTCTGGCCGGCCTGGACCGCGTCGCCCTCCTTGACGGGCACCTCCACGACCCGAGCCGACACCAGCGAGGCGACCTGGTACTGGTCTGCCTCGACCGTGCCGGTTGCCAGCGGCGGCGCCGCGGCCGGGGTGCGGGAGGACCACCACCAGTAGCCGAGCCCGGCGGCGACCAGCACCACCACCAGCACGATCACAGGTACGCGTCTCTTCATGGTCTCTCCTAGACGGTCCGGCAGGGCGTGAGTCGAAGGTCGACGGGCCACCCCGGTGGCAGGGTGCTTGGCGTGGTGACGGTGACCGCGACCGCGCGGGTCAGGTGGGTGAGGTCGGTGGCGACCGAGGAGGGCGGGTACGTGACCGCGGTGCCGATCCGGGTCAGGGTGGCGTCCCACGTGGTGCCGCCGTCTGTCGCGATCCGCGCCGCGTCACCCCTACACAGCCGCGCCGCCTCGTCCGGCGCGAGCCATGCCGTCACGGTCGATNNCAGGTCGTACCCGCTGATCGCGATCGATGCCAGGTCCCGGGCGTTCACGAGCTGGGTGCGGGCGTCACCGACCTTGGTCAGGCCGTCGTCGACGGCGGTGAGGCCGTCCTTGGCCTGGTGCGTCTTCTGGTCGATCGTCGCCGACCCGGTGGCGATCTGGGCCAGCCCGCTGTCGATCTGGGCCAGACCCGACGTGACCTTGGCGAGGCCCGCGTCGAGCTGCGTCAGTCCCGCCTGTGCCTTCGTGAGGCCGGCGGTCACCTGTGCGAGCCCGGCCTGGGACTGGGCCAGGCCGGCCTCGAGCTGAGCCAGGGCTGCCTGGGCTTGGGCGAGTGCGGCCTGAAGCTCTGGCACTGTCGGGGAGGAGTCGGCGATGGCGGCTGCGAGCTGGGCCTGCAGGTCGGCGATGGACGCGAGGAGGGCTGTCCGCTTGGCCGTGAGGTCGGCGACCGTGGCGACGAGGGCTGTCTGCTTGGCCCTGAGGTCGGTGATCGTGGCGACCACAGCCGCCCGTTGAGCCGTGAGATCGGCGATGGCCTGGACCACGGCCGGACGCTTGTTGGTGAGGGTCTGGCGGGTCGTGACGAGCTCCGCCCGCTTCTGGGCGAGCGTCGTGAGACCGTCGGAGATCGTCTGGCGCTGCGTACGCAGGTCGCTGGTCTTGGTGTCGAGGTCCGCGACGTTCGACGCCAGCAGGTCCACCTGGGCACGGGCTCTGCCCGCATCGGCTTGCGCCATGACGAGAGCCGCGTCGAGCTGGCCNNGCAAGGGAGCAGACTGGGGGACCGGTTTCGGCGTCGGCGGGACGGCGGAGAAGCCGGCGTTCGCGTTCGGTGCGACGGCGCCGATGAGAGGCGTCGCGACCGTGAGCAGGTCGTCGTCCACCGTGCCCGTGACGGTGATCGTCCCGGCCGTCGAGGCGCTGCAGCCGCCGGTCATCGCGACCACGAGCGCCAGGCTCACCACGCGTACGACGCTGCGACGGCGATGATCTGGACGACGGTCCACCGGCTCGGACTGGGCCACCTTGGAACAGTACTGAAACGGCCGACCGCGCCGGGGCTGAACCCCCCGACTCATCGCGGTACGAGGTCCGTGATCGTCTGCGTTCAGAAGGCAGGTCGGGAAGTCTCCAGGGCGGCCCTCACCTGAGCCGCATCCTCGCTGACGGAACGGGCGTCAGGCCGCAGTCGTGGTGAACTGCCCGTTGCCGCTGCCGGCGAGCCAGTCGGCCCAGGACACGTTGTAGTCCGCGTAGCCGTTGTCGCCAGCGGCCAGGCCACGGGGCGAGCCGGTGACGGTCACGGGGTCACCCGGCTTGGACAGGTTGTAGAACCACTGGGAGTCGGCCCAGGACAGGTGGACGCATCCGTGCGAGCCGTAGCTGTGGCCGGGGTTCGGGTCGCCCGTGGAGTAGTGCAGATAGGTGCCCGACCAGGTGATCTGTACGTCCCAGGGCAACGTGATGTCGTAGAAGTTCGGGTCCTTGGGGTTGCAGGCGATGCCGACGCTGCAGGAGGTCATCCGGACCTTGGCCGCCTTGCCCACGACGGCCATCGTGCCGTCCCACGTGGGGAACTTCGGGTTCCCGGCATCACTGAGCATGGTGCGGATGACCTGACCGTTCTTCGTCACGACGGTCTTGTGCGTGTCGACGTACACGTGGGTCTCGATGTCGTCGCCGATCGTGAAGTTCCGGGTGTAGGACGTGGTGCCGTACCGGCCGTTGCCGTCACCCACGTGGGTGAAGCTGGCAACCATCGAGACCTTGGTCCCGGCGGCCCAGAAGGCGGTCGGCCTGAAGTCGACGCGACGGGTGCCGAACCAGTGCCACGCACCCTGTACGGCCGCTGACGTGGTGATCGCGATGTGCTGCTCGATGTCCTGGTGCGCCGACGCGCTGACCGGCTTGGAGAACACGATCGAGATCGGCATCGCCACCCCGACCGTCGACTGGTCGAGCGGTGCGATGCTCTCGATGACCATCGGGGGACCCTGTGGTACGGGGGTCGCGGTGGGCGTCGGGCTCGCCGCCGGCGAGGGTGAGGCGGTCAAAGACGACGGCGAGGCAGTCGCGGACGACGTCTCCGTGGGCAGCGTCGAGGCGCTCACCGAAGCGGGATGCTGGCCGCAGCCGGCAAGCACCAGCAGCAGTCCGATCCCGATGCCACCGATCAGGTTGCGGGGACGCCGTAGGTCGTTCATGTGATCGTCCCCCTCCAGTCAGCATCGCTGGCGCCCATTATCAACGACATGGACGCGAGACACATCACGCCATTGAAGCCGATGCGTCCAACCGGTCGAGATTCTGTCGCCCTTTACGCTGCGGCTGCGGCGCCGACGGGCAGCCGTTCGGAGAGGCGGCGCGAGGATCCCGGCTCAGCCCGTTCCTGCACACCCAGTGCCCGAAGACGATGGCAGGTCGTTCAGGAACGGCTCCCCAGGTGTGGGTCCCCGGGTCGTCAAGGCTGAGGCCCCGGACGCGCCGTCGATCAGGAAGGCGGAGCGCCGACCGGCCCAGCGCCGCCACCACCCGCGGTTCTTCCGGCGCCGCCGGCGGTGAAGTTGCCGCCGCCGTTGGGGAACCCCTGGGCGTTCTGCGAGGCTCGCGAGGCCGTGATGCTCGCCCCTGGGATCGGCTTGGTGGTGTCCGCGATGACGACCGTGTCACCCGCGGACAGACCGCTCACGATCTGGATCTCGGTGCTCCCTACCGCGCCAGTGACGACCCGCTTGGTCGACACGACTCCGTTGGTGACGACCTCGACGAGGCCCGCCCCCGAGCTGATGGGCGTGACGGCTGATGCCGGCACCACGACGCCCGCATCAACGGTCTTGGTGGTGATGGTCGTCTGTACCCGTGATCCCTCGGGCAGCCCGTCGCCGCCGGACGCCACCGTGATCACGGTGGCATACGTCGTCGTGGAGGTGATGGCCGAGCTGGAGGAGCCTGCCGCCGCTGCCGCGGCGGCGGCCAGGGAGAAGCCCGTGGTCGTGGGCAGCAGGCTGATCCGGGAGATCGTGCCCTGCAGGGTGGTGCCACCGACGACGCTCGTCACGCTCGCCGCCTCGCCGGTCGCTACCTGCGGGCGAGAGGCCAACGGGACGGCATCCGTGATCTCGATGGCTCCGCTGCCGATCACCACGGCCGCCGCGGTCGCGCTGGCCTGCTGGCCCACGACGAACGGCATCGAGGCGACCTTGCCCGCGATCGGGCTGCTGATGGTTGCCTGGTTCAGCTGGTCCTGCGCCTGTGCGAGGGTGATATCGTCCGCCGCAATCGCGGCCTGGTCGGTGATCAAGGTCGCAGCCGTCACGGTGCCGCCGGTGCCGCTGCGCGAGAGTCCTGCCGCGGCAGCAGCCTGCAGCGACGAGTTGGTCGAGGTCAGCGCCGACGACTGGCTCCTCGCCGCGGCCGCCCCGCTGCTTGCGGCGGCGGACTGAGCAGCCTGCTGCTCCTTGGCGAGCGTTGCTGCCTGCTGATCGAGCGATGCAGCCTGCGCATCCAGGGCCTTCACCGCTGCTGCGAGCGCCACGTTCGCGGCCGTCATCTGGTCCGGGAGGGTGGCGTTACTGGCCGTGAGCGTGGTGATGGCCGCCTGGCAGGCCGCGGTGACCGGAGAGCTGGGCGTGGAGGTCGCGGACGACACCGCTGCGGGCTTCACTCTGGCGGTCGGCGACACGCTGGCCTTGGGCTTGGTCGTTGCCGCAGCCACCCCGGCGGTGGCGGCTGACGTCACCGTCGCACCGCTCGTGGAGCCGCTGCTCGGCGCTGCGGCTGTGACCGTCACGGTGGCCGTGTGGGTCACGGTNNGCGGCCGGATCAGGGGCGCCCGTACCGCCCGTACCGCCGCCCGAGGGGCCGCCGGAGCTCCCGCCGGAGGGCGTCCCCGTTCCCGAGGGGGAACTGGATGCCTGCGAGGAGCTGCTGCCGGACGTCGCCTGCCGGGACGTGGCGGCGGCGCTCGTGGCCGCCTTCGTCGCCGCCTTGGTGGTGCTGCTCGTGGTCGTCGACGACGACGCGTACGTCTGCTGGTCCGTCTGGTACTGGGCGATGGCCGCCGTGTACGTGGCGTTGTCAGCCAGCACCGCGTTCTGCAGCGGTGTGGCGTTGATTGACGCCAAGGGTTCGCCGGCGGTCACCGCGTCACCGGGCTTCACGTCGACGGCGGTGACCGTCCCGGTGGTGGGGAAGCTCGCGCTGGCCTGGCTGACGTGGTGGACGGTGCCGGACAGGGCGAGCGCCTGCGTGATGGTGCCGGCAGCCGCGGTCACCGTGCGGTAGTGGTTGGTGTCGTTGCTCGTGCTGGCAGCTGCGTTGTAGCCGAGCAGCCCGACGGCCACGACGCCAACGACCGCGATGCCGACGCCGGCCCGGCCCAACACTCTCTTCGTACGCTTGGTGGCCATGGAGTTCACTCGTTCCGTAGTGCGTCGATAGGGGCGAGCTTCGCGGCGCGCCACGCGGGGTACACGCCGGCCACGATGCCGATGATGAGCGAGACGGCAAGCGCCAGGCTGGTTGCTGCGAAGGAGATGATGACCGGGTAGCTGATCGCCTTGCTGAGGATCTGACCTGCGACGATGCCCAAGGCGACGCCGAGGGCGCCCCCCATGAGGCCGAGCATGCTGGCCTCGACGAGGAACTGCAGCATGATGATGCGCGGCCTGGCGCCCAGCGCCTTGCGCAAACCGATCTCACGGATCCGCTCGGTGACGCTGACCAGCATGANNGAGCCCACCGTCTCCACGAGGGCCTGCTGGCTCGAGACCGTGAAGTCCGGTGCCGCGGGAGTGACGTTGTGCATCACGTACATGGTGTTCGTCGCCTCCTGGATCGCGGCCGACAAGGAGTCCTTGTCCTTGGCCTCCATGAGGATCGTCGACACCGTGTTCATGTTCGTGGTCGTGGCGAACCGCTGCGCGTACGTGCCGGCGGGGATGACGATCGTCTCGTCGCCGTTGCCCGAGAGCGTCGTGCCCACGGTGTTGAGGACGCCGATGACGGTGAACGACTGACCGGAGAGGGTCATCGTCCTGCCGACCACGTACGTCCCGCTGCCGAACAACGTGTCCGCTGTGGTCTGGCCGATCACGGCGACGAGGGACCCTGCGCTGGACTCGACGTTGGTGAAGAACCTGCCGGAGGTCACGGTCCGGGCGGTGACGTCGGCCCAGTCCGGGGTGGTGCCCACCACAGAGGTCGAGTCGGAGCTCGTGCCGTTGTACGCGGTCGTGGTCGTCGTCGACACCGGGGCGACGTGGAGGATGTCGGGGCAGGTGTCCTTGTCGGCCAGCGCGGCTGCGTCGTTGAGGGTCAGCGGCGTCGTGAAGCGGGTCCTGTTGTTGGCCGCGCCACCCGCGTTGGAGACGGTCAGGCTGGAGTTGGCGCCCGAGTTCACGATGATGAGGTTCGACCCGAGCTTGTTGATCTGGTTGGTGATCGACTCCTGCGCCCCTTGGCCGAGGCCGACGGTCAGCATGACCGAGGCGATGCCGATCAGGATCCCGAGCATCGTGAGCGCGGAGCGCATCTTGCGGGACATCACGGCGGAGAAGGCCGTCCGTACGGTCTCGAGGAACGTCATACGTGCAACCCTTCTGTGAGCTGTCCGTCGTAGATCTGCACCTGACGCTGGGCTTCCAGTGCGACCTCGTGCTCGTGCGTGATGAGCACGATGGTCCGTCCCTGGTCGTGGAGCTCGTGGAGGAGACGGAGCACCTCGTGGGTCGAGACAGAGTCGAGGTTTCCCGTCGGTTCGTCGGCGAGGATGATGTCGGGGTTCGTGACCAGGGCTCGCGCGATGCACGCTCGTTGCTGCTGGCCGCCGGACAGCTCGCCCGGCTTGTGGTGGGTACGCTCGCCGAGCCCGACCCGCTCCAGGGCTTCGCGTGCCAAGGTGTGGCGATCTGAGGCAGGCGCCCCCGCGTACATGAGCGGCAGCTCGACGTTGCGCTGGGCCGTCATCGAGGCCAGCAGGTTGAACTGCTGGAAGACGAATCCGATGCGCCTGTTCCGTACGAGGGCGAGATCCTTCTCGCTCATCGTGCTGACGTCCTCACCGCCCAGGAGGTAGCTGCCTTCCGTGGGGATGTCGAGGCAGCCGAGGATGTTCATCAGCGTGGACTTGCCCGACCCGGACGGTCCGGTGATCGCGACGTACTCACCCTCGGCGACGCTGAGCGTGATGCCACGCAGCGCCTCGAACGTGATGCTGCCCGTCCTGTACGTCTTGTGGACGTCGGTGATCTCGACGATCGCAGTCATCGTTCAGGTCCCCTGCGAGGTGGGAAGTGCTGTCGGAACCCCACTGGCCGCACCGCCGGCTCCTCCTGCCCCGCCGGCTCCGCGTGCTCCGCTGGGTCGGGCGCCGGACGGGAACCCGGAACGACCGCCGCCCGGGAACCGGCTGCTGTTCCCGGTCGCCTGCGTCGGCACCACGACCTCGTCGCCTGCGACAAGGCCAGAGGCGATCTCCGTCCGTGCGCCGTAGACCTGGCCGACGGTGACGTTCGTCATGGTGTCAGCGCCGTTCGTGACGAGGGTGACGTAGGTCTGGCCGTTCTGCCGCTGGACCGCCGCGGTCGGCACGGTGAGGACGGTGACCGACTTCGCGACAACGGTGACGTCGGCCGAGCCACCCATGTACAGCCCGGTCGGGTTCCCGGTAAGGGTCACGATGATCGGGTACGACGTCGTGCCGGCCGAGGTCGTACCGACGATGCCGATGCTGGTCAGCGTGCCGGGCAGGCTCGCGGTGGCACCGGTCGCCGCGACGGTACAGGTGAGCCCCTGCTTGAGGCTGGCCAGGTCGGCCATGCCCACGGTGGCGTTGACGAGCCAGGTGCTCGTGTCGACCACCACGATCTGAGCCGCGGTGGACGTGGCCGAGGAGACGACTGTCGTGGTGCCGGGCCCGGTGGTCGTCGAGGTCGTTCCGTTCACGGTGTTGTTGACGGTGAGGTTGACCTGGGCCACCACTCCGGCGAACGGCGCGGTCATCGTGGCCCCCGCAAGGTCGTTCTGCGCCGACGTGAGCTTCGCCTGCGCCGCGGCAACCTGTGCCTTCGCCGCCTCGATCTGGGCGGTGGTCGACGAGGAGGACGCCTCGACGGTGGTCAGGCTCGACTCCGCCGAATCAACCCCCGCTTGTGCCGTTGCCACCGCGGACGCAAGGTTCGTGGTGTTCTCGGTGGCCAGCACCTGCCCCGCCGTGACGGTCTGGCCGAGCTGGACGTCGACCGCCGCCACCGTGCCCGCGGCGGGGAAGTTCAGGTAGGCCTGGTTCTGCGGCGCCAGCGTGCCGGTCGCCGCGACGGTGGTCTGTTCCGTCGTTGTCGTCGCCCGTGCCGTCGTCGTCGCGGCGGTCGCCGCTGCGTTCGCCGGACGGGTGAGGTTCCAGACGAGGATGGCGCCTCCAGCCACGACGACGATGGCCATGGCCGCCACAATGGCAAGGGTGCGTCTCCGCCACCGACTCATCTGCAGCCCTTCTTTCCCATCGGATGGAGTCTGCTGATTGAAGCTGCCAGGCCCGCGACAGGAACTCTCGGACCCCCGCGACGCAGCAAGGTTGTTGCGGTTTCCCATGAGTCCGGCGTGCTCTCCCTATGAATTCCCCATGAGTTTGTGTGCGCGCAACAGGCCGAGCGAGCGGGGGGACAGAGCGAAGCGGCCACGTGTTGAGTGGGGGACGAGGCGTGCGAGGTCGCGACCGACCCCGTACGACCGGGAGGGAGGCGCACCTTCGCGTCGCGATGCCAGGCTTACGATGGGTCTGGTCGAACTGAAGGAGTCTGTGATGACAGCGTTGGTTATGGGTCTGCCCGGTGGCATGGAGTGGGTCATCCTGCTCGTCGTCGCACTGCTGCTGTTCGGCGGCTCTCGGGTCGCGGGGATGGGCAAGGGTGCAGGTCGCGCCATCCGGGAGTTCAAGGAAGAGATCAAGGCCCCGACAGGCATCGACGCCCCCAAGGCAGGCGACGCGGCAGACACCTCCAAGCCCGTCGACGCCGAGGTCATCACGTCGGAGCCCCGCAAGGAGAGCTGACCGCGCCCGCCCCGAGAGGCGCGACGCGTCTGGGCGGCCATGAGGCCTCGGCCTCGCGAGGGCACGTGCATCCTGTTGCGGGATGCGCCGAGTCAGGCTCGTGCCTCGCGGGTCCCCGGCTCTGAGGCAGGTTGTCCGGTCGCGGGGTCGAGCGGTTGGGCGCCAGGCCCGAGCCGCTCGGCGACAAGCAGCTTGCCGGACTCTGCTGGATCAGGATCGTCGGTGAGCGTGATGTGGGCGTGCCGGACATCGGTGGCGTACGTGGTCAGCCCGGGGCAGCCGTCGCCATCGACGCAGATGGGGTCCAGATAGTTCAGCGCGATCACTCCTTTGCGCGGGTCGGGATGGGTCAGAGCATGCGTGCGAGGGGTTCGATCCCGGAGTGACCGACCGGAGGCGGCGCGCTTGGGGACGCGCCGGCTCCGGTCTGCGAGGACTCAGTAGCCCTTGAACTCCGGCGCGCGCTTCTCCGCAGCTGCGGTCAGCACCTCCTTGAAGTCGGTGCTCAACGCACCGAGCGAGAGGTAGTCAGCCTCGGCAGCGAAGTACGTGTCCACGGTGAGGTCGTGAAGGCGGTTCGACAGCGACTTGGCGTGGCCGACGCCCAAGGGCGACTTCGACGCGATCGTCCCGGCCAGGGTTCCCGCGGCTTCGAGCGCCTTGCCTGCCGCGGTGACCTCGTACACCATGCCGAGCTCCTTGGCGCGGGCAGCACCGACGACCTCGCCGGTGAACGCCAGCACCTTGGCCTGCATCGGCCCGATCAGCCGCTGCAGGGCCCATAGGCCGCCCGTGTCGGGGCTCATCGCGTAGTCGACGAAGACCTGCTGGAAGCTGGCCTTCTCGCCGACGATCACGATGTCGCAGCTGAGCAGCAGGTTCGCCCCGCCACCCATGCACATACCCTCTGCGACGCCGATGATCGGCTTCGGCATCGAGTACATGAGCTTGACCATGTTGCCGATCTCGGTCATCACCTGCCTGGCCTCGACCAGGTTCTTGGCCAGCTTGCTCTTGATGATCGCGAGGTCGCCGGCGCCGAACGTGACCGGGCCGTTCCCGGTCAGAACGACGACCCGGACCTCCGGGTCCCAGGCGGCCTGCTGCAGGGCGCACGTGAGCTCGTCGATCAGCTGCTCGCCGATACGGTTCCAGTTCTCCGCGCTGTCCAGCGTGATGGTGAAGATGTGCCCGTCCTTGGCAGTGACCAGGACGTGGTCGTACGGCTTCTCGTAGGGGTACATGCCACTACCTCTGGACCAGGGTCGGACGAGCGCCGGAGACGATTCCCTGGACGCGGCCGAGGATCGCCGGGTTGTACGCGGGGTGGGTCAGGATGTAGAACACGCCGTCGTCCACCGCCTTGACGATGCAGTCGACCGCCTGCTCCGTCGGCATGGCCATCGACTCCATCGAGCCGGCCGCCGCGGCCGCACGCGTCCTGAAGTCGTCGGAGCGGTAGTACGGATCGGCCGGGTCCCACGTGCCGGGTACGCGGTGACGTGCGCAGTTGAGCAGGTCGGACTTCACGATCGCGGGGCAGATGGCATGGGCCCGGACCTTGGCGTTCTGCTGCTGCAGCTGCAGCTCGAGCACCTCGGTCAGCGACAACGAGGCGAACTTGCTGGCCACGTAGGCAGGGGAGTTCTCGACGGTCAACAGGCCGGCGATCGAGGCGGTCGTGATGAAGTGCGACTCCTCGGGCTGCTCGATCATGCGCGGGATGAACGCGCGGATGGTGTTCACCGGGCCCATCGTGTTGGTCTGCCACAGCCAGTCCCAGTCGGCCTTCGGGGTTCCCCACACCGAGCCGATGGAGATCACGCCGGCGTTGGCGAAGCAGTAGTCCACGTGGTCGTACGCGTCGTAGACGCTGGCGGCGAAAGCCTCGAGGGCATCCCCGTCGGAGACGTCGAGGACCGCTGCGAGGGGTCTGTTGCCGGCGGCGGCCAGCTCATCGGCGATGGCGTTCAGGTTGGTCGCGTCGATGTCGGCGAGCGCGAGCTTCGCGCCCTCCGCTGCGAGCTTGCGGGTCAGCTGGGCACCGATGCCGTTGGCGGCACCGGTGATCACGACGACTTTGTCGTTGTGGTTCATGAGTTTCCTTCCGAGAAGTACGGGCGGCTCGGTGAAGCCATGGCCGCCGGGTGGTTGTTTCAGTGGGCCTGCGCTGCGGCAGGTTTGATCAGCTGGGCGATCACATCGGTGAGTGCCTCGACCGAGGCGCCTCCGATGGCGAGCACCTTGGCGTCACGCCAGTAGCGCTCGACGCCGACCTCGACGATGGTCCCCAGCCCGCCGTACAGCTGGATGGCGTCCCGGGCCACCCGCTCCGCGACCTCGGAGCCCTTCACCTTGAGCATCCGGCCCTGCGCGAGCTGCAGGTCGCCCGCGTCCCGGTTGGCGAAGACGCTGTACACCAGGCCTCGCAGCTCCTCGATGTCCATCCACATGTGCGCCAACTTGTGGCGGGTGACCTGGAACCGGTCGAACATGGACTGCCCGTGCTGCATCCGCGCGAGCGAGTATGCGAAGGCCATGTCGTACGCGCCTTCAGCGATGCCCAGACCGACCGGGCCGCAGGTGAGGAACTCGGCGGTGGCCGAGACGAACATCGCCTGCATGCAGCCCCCGAGGGGCCCGAGGAGGTTCTCCTTGGGTACGCGCATGTCCCGGAACGAGATGCTGCCGGTGGCAGAACCGTGCCAACCCAGCTTGTGCTCGGGTTCGCCCACTTCCAGGCCGGGAGTACCGGCCGGCACGAGGAATGCGCTGAAGCCGGCCTTGGTGACCGGGTCGACGTGGTCGGACGTGATCGCGAGCAGCACGTACAGGTCAGCGACGCCGATGTTGCTGATCAGCACCTTGCCGCCGTTGATCACCCATTCGTCCCCGTCGAGGACGGCGCGGGTGGTGTGCTCCTCATGGTTCGCACCACCGGCCGACTCGGTCGAGCCGCAGGCGAGGATGATGTCACCGCGCGAGGCAGGAACCAGATACTTCAGCTTCTGCTCCTCGGTGCCCAGCATCGAGATCATGCCGCCCGCGAGCTGGGCGTGAGC
>PMBM01000040.1:0-2937 GCA_003153855.1 Propionibacteriaceae bacterium | reverse complement strand
GCGACCGGCCGCACCTCCCTGTCGACGAAATCCCTTGTCGAGTCGCGAATCAGCGTCCGCTCGTCATTGAGGTACCACATGCCGTGCCCTTCGTTGTCGTCGTGGTGGTCGGCCCCGGACGCTGTGCTCGGTGACCTGGCCCGGACGGCCGAGATGGGTCGTCCCGGGTCTCGGGTCCACGAGCCGGTGCGTCGGCGGCGGGAAGGTGACGATCCGCCGCGTTGCGGAGTTAACTCAATTCGGAGCGTAGTCCGTTCGGAGTGGTCTCCGCAGGATTTCCCAGCACTGTGCGAGGTTGCACGATGTCCCATCCTGAGCGGTGCAGAATGGGCAGATGGTCACCACGGAAGCACCGCCTACTCGCCGGGAACGCGGCAAGGCGCAGAAGCGCGAGCAGATCTTCGAGGCTGCGCGGACGCTGTTCCACGCCCACGACTTCAGCGAGGTCACCACCCAGAAGATCGCCGACACCGCGGACGTCGCGGTGGGGACGCTCTTCCGCTACGTCCAGAGCAAGGACGAGCTGCTGCTGATGGTCGGCAACGAGATGATCGGCACGCGGCTCCGCGAGGACATGGCTGAGCATCTCGCCGGGCTGGACGCCGATGCCGACGTGGTCACCCAGATCTGCCACCTGCTCGAGCCGCTGATCCAGGTGGCTGTGCGGCACCCGGAGAACTTCTCCAACTACTACCGCTGCATCTTCTTCACCCCGGCCGGCGAACACCGGGGCCAGGCGCTCGAGCACCTGGCGATGCTGGAGGAGCAGATCGGCCAGCTGCTGTCGGCCGACCCGAGCCGCGCGCTGCGTGGTGGGATAGCGCCGCGTGAGGCCGGACGGATCCTGTGGGCGTCGATGAGCCTGGAGCTGATCGGCCTGGCGCTGGGTCACACCTGCTACCAGGACGTGCACGACGCCCTCCGCCGCTACGTCGACCTGGTCGTGGGCGGGCTGATCGGACCCGCGCTCAGCGCGTCGTCGATGCAGATCTGAGGCGCTGCCTCCTGCGTCGACAAAACGGACTACACTCCAAACGAAGTTCACTCAGTGTTGTACGGGACTCCCTTACGGCACGCCGGGAGTGCGCCTACGTCACATGGGAGTGAGAGATGTCGTACTACGACCGTTACCGTCCGTTGCCGACCCCCGGTGTCGAACACCGCCGGATCTACACCGTCGGCGGCGGCCTCGCCGCCCTGGCAGGGGCATTCGTCGCGATCCGCGACTGCCACGTCCCCGGGGAGAACATCACCATCCTGGAGATGAACCAGGTCTCCGGCGGTGGAATCGACGCCGCCGGTACGGCCGAGACGGGTTACATCCTGCGCGGCGGACGGGAGATGGAGCCCGGGTACAACTGTTTTTGGGACCTCTTCGCCGACGTGCCCGCCTTCGAGCTCGGCGAGGGCTACTCGGTGCTCGACGAGTTCCACCACATCGACGACATCGACCCGAACTGGTCGAACTGCCGGCTCATCCACGAGCACGGGCAGGTGCAGGACAACTCGAGCTTCGGCCTCGACGGCGAGATGCGCGGCAAGCTGGTCAAGCTGTTCCTCGCCCGTGAGGTCGATGTGGAGGGCGTCGCGATCAACCAGTACTTCTCGCCGGCGTTCCTGGCCACCGACTTCTGGTTCTTCTGGCGCACCATGTTCGCCTTCCACGACTGGGAGTCGCTGCTGGAGATGAAGCGCTACATGCACCGCTTCCTCCACTGCTTCTGGGGCTTCAAGGACATGGCGGTCGTGAAGTTCTGCAAGTACAACCAGTACGACGCCTTCATCAAGCCGCTGCGCGACGCGCTCGCCGCCAAGGGCGTCCGCTTCGAGTACGGCTGCAACGTGCTCGACCTGGACCTCGACCTCAGCGACGGGCACAAGGTCGTCACCGGCATCAGGCTGGAGCGCGACGGCGTCCCGGAGACCATCGAGGTGGCCGAGCGCGACCTCGTGCTCGTCACCAACGGCTCCCTGACCGAGTGCACCGGGTACGGCTCCATGACGACCGCCGCACCGGTGGTGACCAGCGAGCACGGTGGCTGCTGGAACCTGTGGCGCTCACTCGCCGCCAAGGACGCGAGCTTCGGGCGTCCGGACGTGTTCACGCCCGGCTGGGAGAAGACCTCCTGGGAGTCGTTCACGATCACCGCCAAGAAGTCGGCGCTCACCGACAAGATCGCGGAGCTCTGCGGCCGCGACCCGTTCGCCCGTACGACGGCGACAGGCGGCATCATCACCGTCTCCGACTCTTCCTGGCTGCTCAGCTTCACCGTCAACCGCCAGCCGCAGTTCCCCGACCAGCCCGACGACATCGTGGTGATCTGGGGCTACGGCCTGCACATGAACACCGTCGGCGACCACGTGAAGAAGACGATGCCGGAGGCGACCGGCGAGGAGATCCTCGCCGAGCTGTGCTTCCACCTGGGCATTCTCGACGAGCTCGACGACATCGTGGCCGCGAGCATCAACATCCCGACGATGCTTCCGTACATCACCTCGTTCTTCCAGGTGCGCCGGGCCGGCGACCGTCCCGAGATCGTCCCTGACGGATCGGTGAACCTCGGCTTCATCGGGGAGTTCGTCGAGACGCCCTCGGACTGCTCGTTCACCCTCGACAGTGCGATCCGTACCGGCGAGGACGCGGTCTACACCCTGCTCGGGGTGAACAAGAGGGCGCCGGAGAACACCGACGTCCAGTACGACCTGCGCTCGATCATCAGCGCACTGCGCGCCCTCAACGACGGCCAGCTGCCCGGCGAGGAACTGATCATGAAGTTCGCCACGGGCACCTACTACGAGGACCTGTTCACCGCCGTCCCGCCGCACCCGGCGCTGGCGCACTGATGACCACCGAGCCAGGGGAGAACCGAGCATGAAGATCGTCGTCGCCTTCAAGTGGGCGGCCAACCCTCAGGAAGCTACCGTCGCCGCTGACGG
>PMBM01000222.1:8570-10855 GCA_003153855.1 Propionibacteriaceae bacterium | reverse complement strand
TTCCACACCCTCTGGTCCGGCGACCGCAGCGAGATCAACGAAGACGACGCACACTGAGTCGGTCCCGCTGACACGAGGAGGACCGATGTCGGTGACCGGGGCGCTGGACGCGGCGGGGATACCGTACGTGCTGCACACGCATCCGCCCATCCGGGGCGAGGCTGACCTGCACCTGACGAGACTGGACTGGGAGACCTCGGTCAAGACGCTCGCGTTCGAGCTGCCCGACGGGCGGCTGGCCCTCGTGGCCGTCCCGGGGCCNNATGGAACCCGGAGGAGTGAGCCCGATCTGCTCCGACCCGGACGTCATCGTCGTCGTCGACGAGTCCGTCGTCGGCATGGGAAACGTCTACTGCGGAGGTGGTACGAGCACGACGACGATCGAGATCGACGCCGACGCCATCGCGAAAGTGGCCGTCTCACCGGTCGTCGCCGCCGTCACCAAGGAGTGACGACGACCACCTAGTAATATCTTGACGTCAAGATATCTAGGAGTCTGATGGATCCCGAGCTGCGCGCGCTGCTGCGACGGTTGCTGCTGCCCGTGTACCTGCCGACGCTCCTGTACACGTCCGGCGCGGCGGCGATCGTCCCGGTCATCCCCCTCGTCGGGCTCCGCCTCGGCATGGCCGTGCCCCAGGTGGCACTGCTCGGCACGCTCGCCGGAGTGCTCGCTGTCATCGGTCCTCTCCCCCTCGGCACCGTCGTCCATCGCATCGGCGAGCGCCGGGCGCTCATCGCCGGTGCGATGGTCGCGATCATCTCCATCGTCGCCTGCATCATCGCGTCGACTCCCGCGGCCGGCAGCTGGCGCCTGTGGCTGTTCGCCGCGGCGATCCTCGTCATGTCGTCCGGCGACCTGATCTGGGACCTCGGCCGCCAGACGTACCTCGCCGACGAGGTGCCGGCCCATCTCCGAGCGCGGGCCATGACGCTCTTCGGCGGCATGATGCGCGTCGGTCGGATCGTCGGACCCTTGCTGGGCGCGGCCGTCATCGTCCTCTTCGGCGCACCCGCCGCGTTCGTCGTACATCTCGTGGCTGCCTGCCTCAGCCTCGTCCTCGTGACGCGCTTCGTGACGCCCCACCTGGTGCGGGCCACCGAGACGAGCACTTCTCCGCTTCCGACGACCCGGCGCGACGCGCTGAGGCCGATCCTGCTGGTCGGCACTGCGGCCCTGGTCCTCACCGCGGCACGGACGAACCGCGACTTGCTGCTGCCACTGCTCGGTCACCACTACGGCTACCACGACTCGCTGATCTCGCTGGTGTTCGCCGTGTCGTCCGCAGCGGAGCTCGTTCTCGTGCTGCCGGCGGGCTCGCTGATGGACCGGTACGGACGGGCAGCCGTGCTGGTTCCCTGCCTCACGCTGATGGGCGTCGGGTTCGTGATCACCCCGATCGCGGCCACCGTCGGCGGCTTCTTCCTCTTCGCCGCCCTGGTGGCGCTCGGGAACGGCCTCGGCGCCGGCATCAACAAGACGCTCTCCGCTGACGTCACGCCCGCCGTCGGCCGCGCCCGCTGGATGGGGCTGTGGAACAGCGTGTCCGGAGCCGGTGGCCTTGTCGGGCCGGCGATGGTCACGGTGATCGCCGTCGGCTCGACGGTGGTGGTGGCAAGCATCGCCACTGGGGCTCTCACCCTTGTCGGAGCCGCGTGGGCCGCGTGGTGGCTGCCTCGTCTGGTGCCCCGCACGAGGTCGAACAGCCCGCTGGATATGCCAGGCGGTCCGTCTGGCGGCGCCTAGCTGGGCATGTGCGACGTGAAAGCGACGAACAGCAGAACGACGGCGATGATCGGGGCGAGGATCCCCAGGATGATCGTGAAGATTCCGGCTGCCCGACCCCGCTTGGTCGCCGTGGCGACGATGCCGAGGATCCACCCCACCAGACCCACAAAGATGCTGGCACCACCAAGCGTCGGAAGGAGACCGCCCAGCTGGTTCGCCACGTCCTGCATGAGCTGCGGCTGAGTGGTCGTGTCGACGCTCCCGTTCACGGCATAGGGACCGATCACGACTCCCACCTTGTACAGGTAGAAGCTGAGCACGAAGCCGCTGATGACGACGATCGCCAAGGCGATGATGCCGAGAAGCGGCGACCGTTTCACCGGTGCGGCGGTTGCTCCGTACGCGTGCGAGGGAGTCGGGGCGAAGCCCTGGACAGGCTGCCCGTACGGCTGGGTCGGTGCTTGCTGAGAGGGGTAGCTGTACGGCTGAGCCTGCTGCGGCGGCTGCCCGTACGGCTGTGTCTGGGGCGGCTGCCCGTACGGCTGGGTCTGCGGCG
>PMBM01000222.1:0-8525 GCA_003153855.1 Propionibacteriaceae bacterium | reverse complement strand
CGTACGGCTGGGTCGCGGGCTGGGGTGGCTGTCCGTAGGGCTGGCCCGACGGAGTCTGGCCGTAGCCGGGTCCTGTGTTCTGCGACATGATCAGCCTCTCGAGCGCGTGTGGTTCAACTGTGGCACGGGATCGGCCTCCTTGTTGAGAGGCTCCCTACGTGAGAGCCGGGATCAGCCCATCCACACCAGCAGGAACGCCCCGAACGTCATCGTGAACGGGACGGCGACGGACGCGATGCCCAGGACGATGGCTACGATCCCGAACGCTCGTCCACGGTTCGTCGACGTTGCCACGATGCCGATGATCCATCCCGCCAGGCAGACGGCTGCGGCGGCCAGCGAGAGCAGGACGGAACCGATCACGGGTCCGCCAACGATGAAGTGGTCCTGTGAAGTGGTGGAAAGGCTGGACCGGGTCGTCATGGCCATGACGGAGCTGAGCAGGTAAGCCGCGACGACCACGACGATGCTGGTCACGACCAGGGCCAGGCCGACGATTCCCAGCGTCGCCGGCTTCCTCTCCGGTTCACGACGTGACGCCCTAGGCGTCAGAGGCGATGCGGGTCCGGCGACATATCCGGGCCAGGGCGCCGACCCGTAGTCGTCAGCTTCCGGATGCTGCGCCATGGGGCCCTCTCTGTCAGGTGGCCTGACTGTCGCAGATCGAAAGGCCCGGCTACTCGGAGGTGGCGAAACTCTCCTCCCAATCGGTCCGGATTGATACGCTGAGTCGCCGGTTGGAAGGATCAAAATGGCGCACATACCCTCGCCGAACTTCGCCGACCTCGACTGGTGGCGTCATTCGGTGGTCTATCAGATCTACCCACGGTCGTTCCATGACGGGAACGGCGACGGTACGGGCGATCTGCTCGGCATGTCCCACGCGCTGGGCTACCTCGCGTCCCTCGGCGTGGACGCCGTCTGGGTGAGCCCGTGGTACCCGTCGCCTCTGGCCGACGGTGGCTACGACGTCTCGGACTACTGCGACATCGACCCCCTGTACGGCACGCTCGACGACGCCGCGCTGTTCGTCAACGAGGCCCACGGCCTGGGCCTGCGAGTCTTCATCGACCTCGTGCCCAACCACGCCTCGAGCGACCATCCCCTGTTCCAAGCGGCCCTCTCCGCGCCTCCCGGCTCCCCCGAGAGAGAGAAGTTCATCTTCCGCGACGGCCGCGGACCTGACGGCAACGAACCTCCCACGAACTGGGGCGCCCTGTTCGGTGGGTCTGCGTGGGAACGCGTCATCGACGTGGACGGCAACCCAGAGCAGTGGTACTGCCACATGTTCGCTCCCGAGCAGCCCGACTGGAACTGGGAGAACCCCGCCGTCGCGGACATGTTCGACGGCGTCATCCGGTTCTGGTTCGACCGCGGCATCGACGGGATCCGGATCGACGTCGCCGACTCGATGGCGAAGGACCAGTCCTTCCCGGACACCACCATCGATCCCAAGACCGGCTACGGAACGACCCAGAAGTCGATCGGCGCCCCGTACTGGGACCAGCCGGCCGTCGAGCAGATCCACCGACACTGGCGGGCCGTCGCCGACTCGTACGTCGGAGACCACCTCGGCCAGCGCATCTTCGTCTCCGAGGCACACATGAGCCCCGCCGAGCGGCTCGTGAGCTACGTGGCGCCGGGACGGCTCCACACGACGTTCAACTTCGACCACCTCTGGTGCGAGTGGACCGCCGCGTCACAGCGGGCGATGATCCAGACGATCCTGCGGGTCCACGGCGAGGTCGGCGCTCCTCCCACGTGGGTCATCGGCAACCACGACACGACGCGCGTCGTGACCCGATACGGCAAGGCCGAGACCGGCTGGCGGTTCCTCGCCGGCGGTGTCCATCCGGACGACGCCCTGAAGTTCGCCGAGCACTTCGCACCACTGCCCACCGATGTCACGCTCGGCCGGCGGCGCGCTCGGGCGGCCGCCCTCCTCGAGTTCGCCCTCCCCGGTGTCGCGTACATCTACCAGGGCGAGGAGCTCGGGCTGCCCGAGGTCGAGGACCTTCCACCCGAGTCGCTGCAGGACCCGACCTGGGAGCGTTCGGGTCACACGATCCGGGGACGCGACGGGTGCCGCGTGCCGTTGCCATGGTCGGGGACGGAACCACCGTACGGTTTCGGGCCGGGCATCGGCCAGCCCTGGCTGCCTCAGCCGTCGAACTGGGAGGACCTCACGATCGCCGCACAGACGGGGGTCCCCGGCAGCCACCTGGAGCTGTACCGCTCAGCGCTCAAGGAGCGGCATCGCAACCCGGCTCTGGGCGACGGGACGCTGACGTGGGACCAGGTCGGCCCTGACGTGCTGAGCTTCACCCGCGAGCCGGGCTTCCGGTGCATCGTGAACTTCGGCGACGAGGTCGTACCGATCCCTGCCAACAGTTGGCTCATTCTCGCCTCGGACGACGTGTCGGAAGGAATACCCCGCGACACTGCGGTGTGGTTGTCTGTGTGACTCTCCCCTTCGAACCGACCGTCCTCGCCCTTGTGCTCGCGGTGTTCGCCGCGTTCATCATCGGCGTCTCGAAGACGTCGGTCGGCGGTGTGGCCACCCTGGCGGTCGGGATCTTCGGGGCGTTGATGCCCGCGAAGGAGTCGACGGCCGCAGTGCTCCTTCTCCTGATCATCGGTGACGTCATCGGAGTTCTGAGCTACCACAAGCACGCGGACTGGGGCCTGTTGAAGAAGCTGCTCCCGTCCGTGCTGCCGGGGATCGTGCTCGGCGCCCTCTTCGTACACTTCGTGCCGGACGTCGGCCTCAAGAAGTTCATCGGCGTCATCCTCGTCGTCATGCTCATCCTGCAGGTGTGGAGCCGCCGCAAGCCCGCGAAGGCCGAGGAAGAGGTCCGGGAGATGCACCCGGCCGCGACGATCGGTACCGGCGTCGGAGCCGGGTTCACGACGATGACGGCCAACGCGGCAGGCCCGATCATGAGCCTGTACCTGCTGGCCGCCCGCGTCGACAAGACCCGGTTCCTCGGCACCGGAGCCTTCTACTACCTGATCATCAACCTCACCAAGGTGCCCTTCTCGGCAGCCCTGGGCCTGTTCCACATGTCCACGCTGTGGCTGACTCTGGTCCTGCTCCCGGCGGTGCTGATCGGCGCCTGGCTCGGCCGCATCCTCATCAAACGAGTCAGCCAGCTCTGGTTCGAGCGCCTCACGCTGGCCGCGACCGCGATCGCCGCCATCGCGCTGCTGATCTAGCGCTGCCTGGCCGGCTACACCCTCGCCCGGGACAGCGGCGCAGCAGCGTGGTCACCCGGCGAGGAGACCCGCTCGGAGCTCCGTGAGGCTGTCCGCAGAAGGACGACCCCCAACCAGACGAACCACACGATCTGCAGGAGGCCGAAGACGTACGCGCCGGCGGCGAGCCCGGGCAGGACCGAGACGACACCGGCCGCCCCGACGACGATGCCGGACCAGTTCAGCGCCTTGGGGAGGGCGGCCGTACGCATCGCGGTCACGCTGACGAGCAGTACCCACAGTCCACCGAGCAGTTCGCCACCCGAACCCCCCAGCCCATCGGCGACAGGCTGGATCGCCTGCCAGACCGCTACGGCCTGCGCGGGACTGGTCGAATGGAGAGCGACCACCGCCGCCCCGCCTGCGTTGAAGACCAACCCGCTCGCCACGAGCATGGCTGCCCAGAGGCACCCCACGGCGGTCGCTGCCTGGGACAGGACAGGTGCTCGACGCCCTGAGCGTGCGTGAAGCGCCAGGGCCAGAATCGCCAGGACGATGCCGAACACCACGTAGCTGATGAGGTTCACGAGGCGCATGCTGCCGTGGTTCGCCACGATCGCGTTCACCCTCTCGACGGGGTCCACGACATCCGAGTACGTCACGAAGACGAGGAAGTACAGCATGGCGACGACGTAGGCCGCCGCGAGGTACAGGGCGGCAAGGCCTCCGACCTTCATCTGCGCTGCGCTTCCGCTGACCGACGTATTCATCAGGATCTCCTCTCCGTCGGACCCCACCTGAGTCCGACACTCCGATAGACTTACGTCGTAAGTATTGCATTTACATTGTAAGTTTGTCCAGAGAACCTGTGACACAACCGCGCACACGCGCCCGCATCACGAGGTGGAAGTTGCCCGTTCCGACACGCCCCACGCCAGGCCNNCTGTACAACCATGTGTCCAACAAGGACGACATCCTCGACGGCATCGTCGATCTCGTGGTGAGCGAGATCGACCTCCCGTCGGACACCGCCGACTGGAAGGAGGCCATGCGCCGCCGAGCCACCTCGGCCCAGTCGGTGTTCACTCGTCACCCCTGGGCGAGCGGCCTGATCGACTCACGACAGAGCAGCGGTCCCGCGCGACTGCGCTACTTCGACTGGGTGCTGGGAACGCTGCGCCGCGCGGGGTTCTCACTGGAGATGTCAGCGCGTGCGTTCTCCATCCTGGACAGCTACGTCTACGGTTTCGGTCGACAACAGCTCAGCCTTGCCGCTGGCGGGGACATGACACCGGAGGAGATGGCGGCGGCATTCCGCAAGGCGATCCCGCCGGACGAGTACCCCTACCTCACAGAGATGGTCGTCGACTATGCGATCACGTCCGGCAACGACGTGGAGGCGGACTTCAGATTCGGGATCAACCTGATCCTCGACGGGCTGGGGAGACTCCTCGCCTGAGCCCCTCAGCCGCGACGGCGAGCGAAGGGGGTCACACCGCCACTCGCGACCAGCGCGGGTCGCGGCCGGTCCAGGCGACGAGCCGCTCGTACGGGGTCGCGTCGTCTCCGACCTCGACCACGGGGCCGAACGGGATCTCCGGGCCGCGGGGCTCGGCCGGCACCTTCTCCATGTACGCGGGGAGGGCCGCGGTGGCCAGCGCGTCGTTGAGCACGTCCGTCGTGCCCAGCGCCGTCGCGAGGTCCCACGAGTGGACGGAGAGCTCGCCGATGTACGAGGCGGCGGCCGAGGCACCGGGGACGGTCCCCCACGGGACGGTCACCTCGCGGGTCAGGCACGCGCCGTCGGCCAGCACCGCATCGGTGGCGGCACGGCCGGCATCCCAGTCGGCGACCCAGTCGCTCGACTCCAGCTCGCGCGGTACGGACCAGAACGGCTGGCCGCTCAGGACGACGCCGATGCGTCGTACGACGGCCTGCATATGGCCGATCAGCTGGTTGACGTCGTACTCGTCGCACGGGGTCGGAAGGGTCGCCTGCTCGGGCGTGACGGTGGCGATGATGGCGCCCGCCTGGTCGAGTGCTGCGCCCAGCAACGGCCTGGGATCGAATCCGGTCATGGTGGTCCTCCTCGATGCGTGACGTCCCTGCGACGCCGATCTGGTTCCACTCAACCAACGAAACATGACACGTGCTGTCGTGTTTTTGAGAAAGAATCAGAACATGCGCGCCGATCGACTCCTCCGCCTGCTCATGCTGCTGCAACGGCACCGGCGGGTGACGGCTGCGTGGCTCGCCGACGAGCTCGAGGTGAGCGAACGTACGGTCCTTCGCGACATGGAGGCCTTGTCCGCGGCCGGAGTGCCGGTCTACACGGAGCGCGGCCGCCACGGGGGCTGCGTCCTGCTCGACGACTTCACGACCGAGGCGACCGGCATCACCCCCGCCGAGGCGCAGGCTCTCTTCGCCTGGTCGTCGCGGGACGCGGTGGCCGATCTCGGTCTGGGGGGTGCCCTGACGTCCGCGCTCACCAAGATCGCCGCCACTGCCCCCAGCGGCGCCCTCGCCGACGCGGAGGCGCTCGGAACGATCGTGCACTCGGACCGCCGACGCTGGTACGCGGCGACCGACGACGTCCCGTGGCTGCCCACGCTGCGCGAGGCGACGACAGCCAAGCGCCGCCTGACGATCTCGTACACCTCGGCGGGCCTCCACGCCCCCGCCGAACGCACCATCGACCCGATCGGACTGGTCGACAGCGCGGGCCGCTGGTACCTCGTCGCGGAACGCGACCTGGAGCTCCGTACGTATCGCGTCTCGCGGATCCAGGCCGTCACGGTGCTCGACGAGCCGGCGGCTCCGTCCGACACCCGCCCGCTCGCCGAGATCTGGAGCGAGCTGCGCCGCGGCCTCGAACAGCGCGACGAGCCGCTGGAGGTCGTGGTCTCCGTCGCGCGGGAGCGACAGGAGCCTGTACGACGGATGCTCGGCATGCAGCTCGCGCCAGGCACCACGATCGCCGTCGACGAGGAGGGCGGGGAGCGCGTGGTGTGGCGACTGGCGGTACGGCTGCCGCAGGTGATTGCGGCCATGGCGGTCTACCAGGCGCCTGACCTCTTGCTCGTCGAACCTGCCTGGCTGCGAGACGAGGTCCGGGCGGCCGCGCTCCGTACGCTCGAGCACTACCCCCCGCACGACTGACCTCTCGCCCGTCTCCGTCCCTTTCGGTACGGTCTGCACGTGCTCTCGCTGATCTCGCCCGCCAAGTCGCTGGACCTGACCTCGCCGGTCCCTGTCCGCGACTACTCGACCCCGCGGCTCCTCGAGGAGTCGGCACAGCTCATCGACGTCATGCGCGGGAAGTCGCTGTCCGAGGTCGCCGGCCTCATGCACCTGTCCGACGACCTGGCGGCCCTCAACGTCCAGCGCTACCACGACTTCGAGACCCCGTTCACGCGCGCCAACGCGCGCCCCGCGCTGCTGATGTTCGCGGGTGACGTCTACCAGGGGATGGCCGCGCGCACCAGGTTCAGCGACGACGACTTCACCGAGGCGGCGCACACGCTGCGCATCCTGTCCGGTCTGTACGGCCTCCTGCGCCCCCTCGACCTCATCCAGCCGTACCGCCTCGAGATGGGCGTACGGCTCGCCACGTCACGCGGCAGGAGCCTGTACGAGTGGTGGGGCGACCGCATCACGACGCTCGTCGCCGCCGACCTCGCCGCCTCCCCGGGTGAGCGGGTCCTCGTGAACCTCGCGTCGCACGAGTACGTGACCGCGGTCGATCTCGAGGCGCTCGACGCCGCCGTCGTGTCGCCGCGCTTCGAGGACCAGGGTCCGCGCGGCGACTGGAAGGTGATCTCGTTCAGCGCCAAGCGCGCTCGCGGCGAGATGGCCGCGTGGCTGGTCCGCCACCGCGTCCGTACGCTCGCCGACCTCACGGAGTTCGACGACGCCGGCTATCGGTACGTGCCCAGCCTCTCGACCCCCGAGGTCCCGGTCTTCCGCCGCAAGCGCTAGCCGAGCATGTACGGCTGGAGCACTACTCGCCAGGCGTCCGGGATGGCGGATGGGCGCCCCTCCTGGTCGGCACAGACGACCGTGGTCGCCGCCTTCGCGTACACGACGCCTGCGCCGTCGCGGATCTCCGAGCAGAACGACATCGAGGTCGTACCGATGTTCGCGACGCCGGTCGCCACGACGTACGGCTCCATCCGGAACTCGAGCTGCGTCACGTAGTCGACGTCCTGACGCACCACCATCCACAGGTAGTCGGCCGTCCCCTGCCCGCGCGTACGGGACATCTCGGCGCTGACCGCCTCCGAGAACGCGATCCGGCCCTCCTGCACGTAGTCGAAGAACTTCACGTTGTTGACGTGTCCGTACGAGTCGAGGTCGGACCAGCGCACGCGGAGCGCCGTCTCCATGGCGCGCCCGTCGACGGGCAGCCTGCGCGACGGGCGGAGAGGCTCGGTCGGCTCGAGCTCCGAGGCGAAGTAGTCGCGCTCCTCCGGCGTGAGCCGGCGCACACGGCCCTGGTCGAAGTCGTACGGGCACAACCTGGTCCGAGCGACGGCCGCCACGGCCCCGTCGTGGCTCAGCGTGTACGCGAGCTCGAGCACGGCTCCCTTGACCGCGGCCACCTTCACCTCGGCGACGACCGGTGAGGTCGAGTACGAGATCGGCGCGCGGTACTCGATCTGGTGGCTGACGACGATGATGCCGCCACCCAGGAGGTACGGAACGGGGCTCGCCAGCAGGAAGTCGACGCGGGCCTCCTGCAGGTAGTCGACGAAGCCGGCGTTGTTGACGTGCCCCTGCGCGTCCATGTCGCCCCAGCGCAGAGGGACCTCGACGGTGAACGCCACCTAGCCCTCGTCCTCCGGCGACTCGAAAAGGCTGTCCACGATCTCCTGATGGTCCTTGACGACCGTGGCGCGCCGGACCTTCATGTTGGCCGTGACCTCGCCCGACTCGACCGTGAGCTCGTGCTCGAGGATCGCGTACTTCTTGACCGTCTCCCAGCGCTCCAGCTTGCTGTTGGCGCGCTTCATCTGGGCGTCGATCCAGTGCCGGACACCGGGCAGCTTGGTCATCTCCGCATAGCCGAGACCGGCCTTGCCGGTGCGCTCGGCCCAGCGGCGCAGGGCGTCGGGCTCCAGCACGAGCAGCGCGCCGATGTACTTCTGGCCGTCGCCGACCGCGATCGCCTGCTGCACGAGCGGCACGTTGGCGACGATCGTGCTCTCGACCTTCTGCGGCGCCACGTACTTGCCGCCGGACGTCTTCATGAGGTCCTTCTTGCGGTCGGTGATGCGCAGGAAGCCCTTCTCGTCGAGGATGCCGATGTCTCCCGTATGGAACCAGCCGTC
>PMBM01000134.1 GCA_003153855.1 Propionibacteriaceae bacterium | reverse complement strand
TGCGTGACGCCCAGGTCGAACGCGCGCCGCAGCACGTCCCGCTGCCGGTCGAACGCCACGTCGTCCCCGAAGTTGTGCCACAGGCCCAGCGACACCGCCGGGAGTACGAGACCGCTCTTGCCGACGCGGCGGTAGGGCATCCGTCCGTCGTAGCGGTCCGGATCGGCGCGGTACGGGTCAAGAATCGGCATGGGATCTCCTCGGGATCGACGCTTTCGACCCTAGTCACCTCGCGAGCCGTTGCGTGGCGTTGCCGCGGCTTGCACGAGTGGGGCAGCACTCGATGCACGTGCCCCGGTGCAGCCGAGTGCGGCAGCGACAGAGGATAGCGAGCCCCACACTCTTGCCCGACGCCCAGGCACAGCGCCACCTGCTGGCCACTCAGGGCGCGAGGGCGAGGGCGAGTACGGAGCGGCCCGCCGCCTCGTCGCCGGTCCAGGTCAACCTCGTACGATCCAGCTCCTGCCGGTGCATCAGGACGAGCAGGAGGTCGGCGGCCGCACCGCTCAGGGTTGCGGCGGCCTCCTCACCGAAGACCCAGTCGCCGCCGGTGTCCGTGGTGACCACCCGCAGACCTCTTGCCGGCATCACCGCGCGCCCGAGCCGTACCTGTCGCGGCCAGAACATCGTGGCGATCTCGTCGAGGCCGTCGTGCGCCAGGTCGGGCTCGACGGGCTCGGCCTCACCGAGCGCAGCTTCCAGGTCCCAGCGGTGGACACGGTGCTCGTGCACCTGCCGGCGCTGCCAGAAGCCGACCGTCTTGTCACGTGCGAACGTGGCAGCAGGCGTTGCTGGATCAGTGGCGAGCGTGAGGAGCAGGGTGGCGGCGCCCTCCTCGTACCAGCTGAGAAGGTCGCGCCCGGTCCAGCCGGGCACGTCGTCGAGGAGCTCGCGGCGGCGTACGGCATGTACGACCCAGCGCTCGATGGACCCGATGTGGTCGACGAGGTCGAGGCACGTCCAGCCGGGGCAGCCCGCGACCCGGAGCTGGAGGTCGGCATCGGTCGCACCACGGACCACATGCGCGATGACGTCGATCTCGTGAGCCAGTACTGGCAGCCACTCCATGAGCCAAAACCTAGTGTCGGAGCCGGCCGCGTGGGGGTGAAATCACCCCGGTTGCTGGGTCACCACGGTGACGTCGAGCTCGATCGTCGACGTCAGCGAGTTCGCGATGAAGCACTCCTCGTGAGCGTCGTGCGACATGCGGACGACCTCGACGGGGTCGACGCCCGCCGCGACCTCGATCACCGGGCTGAGCACGATCCTCCCCACGCGCTCCGGCTTGTCCGTCATGTCCATCCAGCCGGTCGCCTCGTCGGTGTAGCCGAGCACGGTCACGCCGTGTCGTGCCGCAACGGCGAGGAAGCTGAGCAGCTGGCAGGAGCTCGCAGCCATGACGAGCAGCTGCTCGGGGTTGAGCAGCTCGCGGTCGCCGCGGAACGCCGGGTCGGCCGACAGCGCCAGCTCCTGGGTCGCCGGGACGGTGACACCGACGTGGTTGCGCGGGTACACGCGATAGCCGTCAGCCGTCGTCCCCTGCCAGGTCAGGCGGGTCTCGTAGGTGTGCGTGAGCATGTACGCACCGTACGTCGCCGATATCGTCGCCCGCGACGGCTCGACGAGGGAGTTCGATGAAGGCGCTCAGGTTCCGTACGCACTGGAAGGTCGACCTCACCGACGAGCCCGAACCCCAGCNNGGCATCACCGACCGCCGCAAGCCTGGCGTCGTCATGGGCCACGAGATCGGCGGGCGGATCGTCGCCGGACCCGGCAGCAGCCCCGTCACCGTGACCGTGTTCCCCCAGCTCGGCTGCGGGACCTGCGACGCCTGTACAGCCGACCTCGAGCAGCTCTGCGACTCGCTGAAGATCATCGGCGTCGCTCCTGACCGGCTCGGCGGGTTCGCCGAGCGTCTGCCCGTACCGGCCGCCAACGTCGTCCCGATGCCCGGCTCCTCACCGGTGGTCGCGGCGCTCGTCGAGCCGTACGCGGTCGCGCTCAACGCCGTCTCCCGTACATCCGTGGCCGGGAAGCGCGTCCTGGTCGTCGGCTGCGGCGCGATCGGCCTCCTCGTCGCGCTCGCGGCCGCACGCAGCGGCGCGAGCGCCGTGTACGCCTACGACGTGGCTCCCGACCGCATCGCCCTCGCCGGGGAGCTTGGCGCGATCGTGCCCGCCCCCGCCGACGACCTCGGCTCGTGGATCGCCCGCAACGGCGGGCAGGTAGACGTGACGCTGGATGCCGTCGGTACGGACGAGTCGGTCGCCGAGGCGCTGACCTGTACGCGTCCTGGCGGCGCCGTCGTCGAGATCGGACTGGGCGTCCCGAGCATCACCCTCACCCTGCAGCAGCTCGTAGGGAAGCAGCGGTCGCTGCTCGGCTCCTTCGCGTACAGCCGGACCATCTTCGAGCGCGCGGCGCGCGAGCTGACCGAGGGGGTACCCGGCGTGGAGCGCCTTGTCAGCGCGGTGGTCCCGCTCGACGAGGCCGCGGCACGGCTCGAGAACCTCGCGCACGGCAAGGACCGGTCCCTCCGCGTCCACATCAGCCCGTCCGGCCGGTACCTCACCGAGTCACTGCCAGTGGGAGGAGACATCTCGTGAAAGCTCGACCCCGACTCAACAGCGTGATCGCGATCCTTGTGATGTTCACACTCGGTGCGTGTCAGGGGGTTTCGACGTACACGGTGCAACCGACGCCCTCGCTCACGGCGACGGTCTCAGCGTCACCGGTGCCGACCGCAGCGTTGCCGTCGTCGACAACACCTTCGAGTGCGCTGCCATCCCCTAGCTTGGCCGGCTGGTCGTCGTACGCGAACGCCCGTTACGGCTACACGGTCTACTATCCCGCGGGATGGACGGCCGGCCCCGAGGCGGACAACAGCGATGGACTGGTTCTGACCGGGGATCCGACCGTGACGCTGACCGTGTACGGCACGAATGCCACCGACACCATCGCGAACGTGCATCAGCAGGCGATCAGTAGCGCCAAGGGCCTCGGCGTGGTCGTGACCTACCAGACCTCGACGCCGAACCGGTCGGTCGTCTCCGGTACGAAGGGCGACACCGTCTACTACTCGAGCGCCTGGTGTGGGAAGGGCTCCTGCAACTATCTGGTCTTCTGGTACCCGACCGCCGACAAGTCGACGATGGACCCGCTGGTCACGACGATCACTCAACGCTTCAGCCCGGGTCGGCTGGACCAGGCCAACTGAGCCTGTCCTGCGGCTATGACTTGCCTGTGGGTGAGGTTGGGGGCTCTAACTATTCGTGGAGTGCGCACCTAGGCTGCAGGAATGGGGCGGATTCCGCTGGTGTCGAGTGAGGCCCCTTCGCCCACGCCTGCGGAGCGTGCGGAGGCGAAGAAGCGCCTTCTGGCGCCACTGGCTCAGATCGCCGTGCCGGGACCCGAACGCCTGAAGAAGACTGATCCCGGCTACCAGCACGAGACGCTCGAGGACGAGTTCGCGCGCGACCGCTACCCGGAGCGCGAGAGCGTGCCGGTACGGGAGCGGCTGGCTCGGTTCCGTACCTGGACGAAGGTGCACGTACGACGCGTCGTCCTTGTCGCGGCCGTCATCGTCGTCGTGGCAGCCCTCGGCGTCTGGTGGGGCGTACGGCCGAAAGGCCCGGTGCCCCTGACGCAGAGCGACGTGAACTCCTCGATCACCAAAGCACTCCAGGACCAGGCCAAGCAGCAGGCCGCATTGCCCGCGGACGGGACCACCGCCTACGCCGCGGTACGGCTGTCCCTCGTCGTCATCACCACGGGCACCGGCCTCGGAGCGGGCACGGTGGTCAAGGACGACGGCACCATCCTCACCGCGCTCCACGTCGTGAAGGGGGCGACGGCGATCACCGTACGGTTCGCCGACGGGACGCAGTCGGCGGCGACGGTCACCGCGTCGACCCCCGACCAGGACATCGCGGTGCTCACCCCGGCCACCCTTCCTGAGGTCGTCGTCGCGGCCACCCTCGGCGGTGGCGTCGGTGTCGGCGACGAGGTCTTCGCGGTCGGCAACCCGCTCGGCTACGCGGGCTCGCTGTCCGGCGGGGTCGTGTCGGCCCTGAACCGTACGGTCACCATCCAGGGCACCACGCTCAGCGGCCTCATCCAGACCGACGCCGCGGTCAACCCAGGCAACTCGGGCGGACCGCTTGTGAACAAGGCCGGACAGGTCGTGGGCGTCGTCACGGCCCTCGCCAACCCCTCCGGCGCGGACAGCTTCGCGGGTATCGGCTTCGCCGTGCCCATCGCCACTGCCGGCGGCGCCGCCGGCGCCCCACCGAAGTAGAGGACTTTGATGACAACGAACCCGCTCGAGCAGGCGCTGTACCAGGTGAAGCGCACGATCGTGGGCCAGGATGTGCTCCTGGAACGCATGGCCGTCTGTCTGCTCGCGCGCGGCCACATGCTCGTCGAGGGCGTGCCCGGCCTGGCGAAGACGATGTCGATCAAGACGCTCGCGGCCACGATGGGCGGCCAGTTCCAGCGGATCCAGTTCACCCCCGATCTCGTACCCGCCGACGTCACCGGCACTCGTCTGTACAACCAGAAGACCGGTGAGTTCGAGACGGCGCTCGGGCCGGTGTTCGCGAACCTGCTGCTGGCCGACGAGATCAA
>PMBM01000167.1:192-6627 GCA_003153855.1 Propionibacteriaceae bacterium | reverse complement strand
CTCGACTACCTCCGTCCGGACGGCAAGACCCAGGTCACCATCGAGTACGACGGCGACACCCCCGTCGCGATCGACACCGTCGTCGTGTCGACGCAGCACCGTGCGGACGTCACCCAGTCCCAGATCAAGGCCGACGTTGAGCGGCTCATCATCGAGCCTGTGCTCGCCACGTACGAGCTGGCCAGGCCGAACCTCAAGGTGTACGTGAACCCGACGGGCTCGTTCGTCGTCGGCGGCCCCATGGGAGACGCGGGCGTCACCGGTCGCAAGATNNAAGGACCCGTCCAAGGTCGACCGTTCCGCCTCCTACGCGATGCGCTGGGTCGCCAAGAACGTCGTGGCCTCCGGCCTCGCGAGCCGCTGCGAGGTGCAGGTGGCGTACGCGATCGGCCGTGCGCACCCGGTCGGCCTGTACGTGGACTGCTTCGGCACCGAGACGGTCCCGCTCGACCAGGTGACCGCAGCCGTCGAGAGCGTCTTCGACCTCCGTCCCAGCGTCATCATCCGCCAGCTCGACCTGCTGCGCCCGATCTACTCGCTCACCACCAACTACGGCCACTTCGGTCGCGAGCTGAGCGAGTTCACGTGGGAGCGGACCGACAGGGCCGACGCGCTGGCGAAGGCCGTCAAGGGGTAGGCCTTGCACCTGCCGGTCGCACGCGTCCAGGTGGACGTCGGGCTGCCGCACCTCGACAGGCTGTTCGACTACGCAGTGCCCGAGGCGCTCGAGCATGCCGCCGTACCCGGGTCGCGCGTACGTGTGAAGTTCGCGGGACGGCTCGTCGACGGGTACGTCGTCGAGCGCGTCGCCGAGAGCGACCAGCCGCGTCTGGCGCCGCTGTCGAAGAGCCTCTCGGACGAGGTCGTGCTTCCGCTCGAGACGATCGAGCTCGTACGGGCGGTGGCGGACCATTACGCAGGGACGTTCTCCGACGTGGTNNCTCCGGCGCCTCGCCACGCGCGGCGTGGACCGTCGTCCCGGTCGCAGCAGACGTCGGCGACTGGGCCGAGGGCTTCGCGGCGGCCGCCGCAGCGTGCGTGGCGTCCGGACGGTCGGCGGTCATCGTGGTCCCCGACGTGAAGGACCTCGCCCGCGTCCTGCCGGCCGTCGAACGGCGCGTGGGGAGGGCGCTCGTCGCGCGACAGTCGGCCGACCTTGGACCATCAGCCCGCTACCGAGCCTTCCTGCGGGGTCTGCGCGGTCAGGCGCGGGTCGTCGTGGGCACCCGGTCGACGGTGTTCGCCCCCGTGGTGGACCTGGGGCTCGTGTGCGTGTGGGACGACGGCGACGACCTGCTCAGCGACCCGCACGCCCCCTACCCGCATGCCCGCGACGTCGCCGCGATCCGCGTCACGCAGCGCGGCGCCGGGCTGCTGCTCGGCTCGTACGCCCGCACCGCCGAGGTCCAGTCGTGGGTGACACGCGGGTGGGTTCACGCGATCGCGATGACCGCCGACCGTGCGCGCACCGAGGCCCCGGCCGTGCGGGTGGCGTCCGACGACGACTTCGCCATGGAGCGGGATCCGGCCGCACGGGCCGCGAGGCTGCCGCACGAGGCGTTCAGCACCGTGCGTACCGGGCTGTCCCAGGGACCCGTCCTCGTCCAGGTGCCGCGCGCGGGCTACGTGGTGAGCCTCAGCTGTCAGACCTGCCGGGAACCGGTGCGGTGTCCCCACTGCCGCGGTCCTCTTCGTACAGCGGCATCTGCGGGCTCCTCGGACCCCATCACGACCTGTACCTGGTGCGGTCGCACCGTCCTCGCCTGGAGCTGTCCGCACTGCGGCGGCACGCGCCGGCGGTCCACGCGGGTGGGCTCCGAACGCACGGCCGAAGAGCTCGGCAAGGCGTTCCCCGGCACCGCGGTGCGGCAGTCGTCGATGGGGAAGGTTCTCGCCGAGGTCGACTCCGAGCCGTGCCTCGTCGTCGCGACGCCGGGTGCAGAACCGATCGCCGAGGGCGGGTACGCGGCCGCGTTGCTGCTGGACGCGAGCGTGCTGCTCAACCGGCCCGACCTGCGAGCGGCTGAAGAGGCGCTGCGGCGTTGGCTGCTGGCGACCGCACTCGTACGTCCGGCCAGAGACGGCGGCACCGTCCTCGCTGTCGGGCCCTCCCGGTCGCGGGCCCTCCAGGCGCTCACGCGTCTCGACCCGGTCGGGTTCGCGGAGCGCGAGCTCGCCGACCGGACGGAGACGGACCTCCCGCCGGCTGTCCGGCTTGCCGTCGCGCAGGGGGAGTGGGCCGCGCTCACCGAGCTCGCGGAGGCGGTCGCGAAGGTTCCAGGCGCCGTTGCCCTGGGCCCGGCCCTCGTGGTCCCGGCCGAGGATGACGAGCAGCTGGCACGGCTCGTGATCCGAGCGCCGCTGTCGTCAGGACCGCAGCTGACCGACGCCTTGCGCGCGTTCACCGCTGGACGATCAGCCCGGAAAGACCAACGACCGTTGCGGATCAAGGTCGACCCGGTCGAGGTCGGCTGAGGCCTTCGGCGCGTCTGCCGATCTGTTCACCTTGACCCCGTAGTCTCCGGCGAAGGTGAACATCACGTGACAGGAGAGCGACCAGATGGCAAAGGACGACAAGGACAAGAAGAAGGCCGCAGCCAAGAAGGCCGCGGAGAAGAAGCTGAAGGCCAAGGCCGCGAAGAAGGCCAAGGAGCTGGCAGCAGCCAAGAAGGCCAAGGAGAAGGCCGCCGCGAAGAAGCTTGCGGCGAAGGCCGCCGCGGCGAAGAAGGCGAAGGCGAAGGCTGACGCCAAGAAGGCCGTCGCGAAGAAGGCAGCGCACAAGCTTGCCGCCGCGAAGAAGGCCACGGTCAAGGCAGTCGCGAAGCAGGCCGTCGTCGAGACCCTCCCAGTCGCGACGGCCCCGGTGTTGACGACCCTCGCCGCGAAGCCGGCCGCCGTCGAGGCCGTCGTCGCCCCCGACGGGCCCACCCGTCGCCAGCTGCTTGTCACGGCTGGACAGCTCGGGATCGTCGGGCGTCACCGGATGTCGAAGGAACAGCTCGAGGCAGCCGTCGCCGCTCACTGAGCGAGCGACGCAGAACACGATCGGTACGCTTCGGCACATGCGCCTCGTGTTCGCGGGTACTCCCGTCACCGCCCTGCCGAGCCTGGACGCGATCTCGGCGAGCGTCCACGAGCTCGTGGGGGTTGTGACGCGCCCTGCCTCGCCACAGGGACGCAGCGCCCGCCTCGTTCCCAGCCCGGTCGCGCAGTGGGCGCAGGAGCGCGGCGTCGAGGTGCTGGCCCCGGAGCACCCGAAGGACCGTGACTTCCGGGATCGGCTGGCAGCACTGGCTCCCGACTGCTGCCCAGTGGTCGCGTACGGTGCCCTTCTGCCGCAGCGCACCCTCGACATCCCCGTCCACGGTTGGGTGAACCTCCACTTCTCGCTGCTGCCGGCCTATCGGGGCGCCGCGCCTGTACAGCGCGCTGTCATGGACGGGGTGCACGTCACCGGCGCGACCACGTTCAGGATCGTGCGGGAGCTTGATGCCGGGCCGATGTACGGGTCGATCACCGAGCCGGTGGCGCCGCTCGACACCGCGGGAGAGCTGCTCGACCGGCTCGCGATCCGCGGGGCCGAGCTGCTCGTCGAGACGCTGGACCGGATAGCGGCGGGTGTCGAGCCGACGCCGCAGCCGGTGGAAGGCCTCTCGTACGCGGCGAAGCTCGAGCTCGGGGACGTACGGATCGACTGGACCCGTCCGGCGCGGGAGCTGGCGGATCTGGTGCGCGGAGCGAACCCCGAGCCAGGGGCGTGGACGACGATCGGTGGGGAGCGGTTCAGAGTGCTGCTGGCGGAAGCGTGTGACGAGGCCCTGCCTCACGGTGCGATCGACGCCCGACGCCGAGAGGTGCTGGTGGGTACGGGCAGCGCGTCCCTGCGGCTGCTCACCGTGCAGCCTGTGGGCAGGAAGGCCATGGCCGGCGCGGACTGGGGCCGAGGGGCCCGACTGTCCGGCGGCGAGGCGTTCGAGTGAGCCCCTCACCAGGCAGGCGACGTCCCGATCCGGCCCGCAGGGCCGCGTACGACACGGTGCGCACCGTCCACGCGGCCGACGGGTACGCGAACCTCGTGCTCTCCGACCTGCTCTCCGAGCGGCGGCTNNCTGGCCTCGGGCAGGCGGCTCGACACGCTCCAGCCGGCCGTGGTCGACGTGCTGCGGCTCGGTACGCACCAGCTCCTCGCGATGCGCGTGCCCACGCACGCGGCCGTCGGCGCGACCGTCGAGCTCGCGGCAGGAGCCATCGGAGAACGGGTCGCCGGAGTCGTCAACGCCGTGCTGCGCAAGGTGGCCCAGCGCGACATGGAGGGCTGGCTCGACGAGCTGTCCGGACGTGCCCGTGGCCTCGATCTCTTGGCTCTGCGGAGCCACCACCCGGTGTGGATCGCCCGAGCGTTCGAAGAGGTGCTCGGCGACGAGACGGAGGCGGCGCTCGAGGCCGACAACGCGTCGCCCCGTACGACGCTGGTCGTGCGGCCCGGCCTGTACGAGCGGGCGGAGCTCGTGGCAGCGGGCGCCGAGCCGACCCCCTACTCGCCGTACGGTGCCGTCTGGGACGGGAACCCCACGGAGCTGGCGGCTGTACGAGACGGGCGGGTGGGCGTCCAGGACGAGGGCAGCCAGCTCGTCGCGCTCGCACTCTCCCGCGCCGAGGCACCCCTCGGGCCGTGGCTCGACCTCTGTGCCGGCCCTGGCGGGAAGGCGGCACTGCTCGTGGGCCTGGCCGCCTCGTCGCGTGTGTCTGTGCTCGCCGCAGAGCGACTGCCGCACCGGGCGAGACTGGTCGCCTCCGCGTTGCGGGCCTTCTCCCCGGACCAGCGGTGGGTGATCGCTGCCGACGGATTGCGCCCTGCATGGCGCGAGAGCTCCTTCGCCCGGGTGCTGGCCGACGTCCCGTGCACGGGTCTGGGCGCCTTGCGTCGGCGCCCCGAGGCCCGCTGGCGACGCCTGGAGCGAGATCTCGACGATCTCGTACCACTGCAGCTCGCGCTCTTGCGGACCGCGGTCGCGTCCGCGGTGCCCGGGGGCGTCGTGGCGTACGTCACGTGCTCGCCTCACGCAGCGGAGACCGAAGAGGTGGTGGCGGCTGTCCTCGCGGACGGTGACGTCGAGGTCGTCGACGCCCCACAGCTGCTTCCGGAGGTGCCGAACGCGGCGCGCGGCCCGTACGTCCAGCTCTGGCCCCATCGCCACGGCACGGACGCGATGTTCTGCGCGATATTGCGCAGGAAACCCTCCGGCGACGCTCGATAGGGTGTCCCCGTGACCGTCCGCATCACTCCCAGCATCCTCAACGCCGACCTGGCCAACCTGGCGACGGAGGTCCGCAGGATCCCCAGCGCCGACTTCATCCACGTCGACGTGATGGACAACCACTTCGTCCCCAACCTGACGATCGGCCTGCCGGTCGTGGAGTCGCTGCGGAAGGCCACGACGACCCCGCTCGACATCCACCTCATGATCGCCGACCCGGACCGCTGGGCTCCCGGGTTCGCCGAAGCCGGTGCGCAGTCGGTGACGTTCCACGCGGAAGCGGCGCACGCGCCCGTACGGCTCGCCCGTGAGCTGCGCGGCAAGGGTGCCCGGGCCGGCATCGCGCTCAACCCGGCCACACCGATCGAGGCGTGCGCGACGATGCTCGGGGAGGTCGACATGGTGCTCCTCATGACCGTCGAGCCTGGCTTCGGGGGACAGAGCTTCCTCGACCTGGTTCTGCCGAAGATCACGGCGATCCGCAAGCTGGTCTCGGCCGCGAACCTCGACGTGTGGATCCAGGTCGACGGGGGAGTGGCCGTCGACACGATCGAGCGGGCCGCCGAGGCGGGTGCCGACACGTTCGTGGCGGGCTCCGCCGTGTACAGGGCGGTCGATCCCGACGCGATGGTGAAGCAGCTGGCAGGACTCGCCGCGGCCGGGTTCGCGAGGTGCGGGCACTGATGCGCTACCTGTCGACCCGCGGCGCCGCCGATGCGCCGCGCCTGCCGTTCTGCGACGTCCTGCTGGCAGGGCTCGGGCCCGACGGCGGGCTGTACGTCCCGGAGTCGTACCCCCGTCTCGACCTCCCACGGCTCCGGCGTGTGCTCGCCGACGACGGCTATGCGGCAGTGGCGTACGAGGTGCTCAGCTCCTTCATCGACGACATCCCCGCCGCGGACCTGCGGGGCCTGTGCGAGCGGGCCTACACGGCCGAGGCCTTCGGGGACGAGGCCGTCGTCCCGGTCTCGGAGCTCGGCGACAGCGGCCTGTGGCTCGCGCACCTGTCGAACGGGCCGACGGCCGCCTTCAAAGACCTCGCGATGCAGCTGCTCGGGCAGCTGTTCGAGTACGAGCTCGAGCGGCGCCGGCAGACGCTGACGATCCTCGGCGCCACCTCGGGCGACACGGGCTCGGCGGCGGAGTACGCCATGCTCGGCAAGCCATCCGTACGTGT
>PMBM01000167.1:0-155 GCA_003153855.1 Propionibacteriaceae bacterium | reverse complement strand
GTCGTCTGGCTGCGCACGACGACGACAGACGACGAGCAGGTCTCGTTCTGCGTGCCCAGCGGCAACTTCGGCAACATCTGCGCGGGGCACATCGCCCGCGAGATGGGCCTCCCGATCGCCCGGCTGGTCCTGGCGACCAACGAGAACACCGTGCT
>PMBM01000121.1 GCA_003153855.1 Propionibacteriaceae bacterium | reverse complement strand
ACCGAGATCACGCCCGAGCTCGTACCCACGGGTGAGGACGGTGCGCCGCAGTCCACGCAGGCGATCGTCGGGCCGTACAACCTGCAGGACTTCTCGCTGTACTACACGCTCCGGTACGGGTTCAGGCCGCGCAAGATCGCGTACCTCGCCTGGAACGCGTGGCATGACGCGACGTACGGGCCGTGGCCGTCCGGGNNTACGGGTTCCGGCCGTCGAAGATCGCATTCCTGGCGCTGCACGCCTGGCACGACGTGGACGACGGGCGCTGGCCCGTCGGCTTCCCGCCGGAACGGCGCCGCGCCTACGACCTGGTGCCGATCCGGAAATGGCTGGTGGTGTTCGTGCAGCGGTTCTTCGGGTTCAGCCAGTTCAAGCGCTCGGCGCTGCCGAACGGGCCGAAGGTCGTCGCCGGCGGTTCTCTGTCGCCGCGCGGCGACTGGCGTGCCCCCTCCGACGGCAACGCCCGCGTCTGGCTCGCGGACCTCGAGGGCGTCCCCCTCGACTGAGGGTGCGCACAGCCTTTCGGGCGTCGGCACAACCCCTGTGACCACGTCCGCGCGCCACGAAGGTTGTGCGGGCGCACCACGGGCTCGCATCAGAGGGAAGATGCGAGCCCGTTTCCGGTGTCATGGGGGACCTAGACCATCGCGCCCACTGCAGTAGGCGTCCAGTCTGGGAACACCGGAGCGATCTGAGCTGCGGTGAGCCCAAACCGTTTCATGACGACTTCCGAAAGAAGGTCTCGGTAGTCGTTCGAACCAGGGATGTCGCCGTCGGCCAAGGTGCCGAGGGTCTCCCATGTGCCTTTCACGCCGCTCGAGACGCCGCCGCCCATGACCAGGGCGACACCGCCGTGGCCGTGGTCGGTGCCGTTGTTCGCGTTCTTCTCCACGCGCCGGCCGAACTCGCTCATGACGACCACCGTCGTGTGGTCGATCGTCGGCCCGAGGTCGTGCAAGAACGTGCTCAGTCCGTCACCGAGGGTCTTCGCCATGTTGAAGAAGTCGCCTGAGGACTGGGTCCCCATCTGGGTGTGCATGTCCCAGCCGCCGAGGTCGATCGTGGCGACGCGGACCGTGCTGTCCGTACGGATGAGCGACCCGATCGCCGACAGCGCGTGCCCCCAGTCGTCGTCGCTGTAGCCGCGCGCCGCGGGCGTCTGCTCGGTGGTGTTCAGCTGGCCGACCGTGTCAGCGGCCGCCAGGGCGATGAGCGCCTGACGCGACATCGGGTGGTCGATGCCCGTGTACAGCTTGCGCAGCGCGGTCATGGTCGCCGGTACGAGGCTCTGGTCCACCCCCGAGATGGCGAACTCGCTGAGGGACTCCAGCACGACGGGAGAGCTGGACCCCAGCAGCGACCGCGGCGCGTTGTACCCGCCGGCGATCGAGCGGAACGTCGTGCCGGCGCCGAGCACCTCGAGCAGCCGGTCCAGCCAGCCGCTCGACGACCCTGCGCCGTTGAAGCCGCCACGCTCCAGGCAGTCCTGCGCCTGGAAGTGACTACGGCTGAGCGCCGGCGTCGAGACGGCGGGGATGGCGGCCAGCTTGGCGCCGTCCACGTACGGCTTCAAGGCGATCAACGCCGGGTGCAGGACGAACCCGCGGTCGAGGCTGATCCCCGACGTCACCGCGACGGATCCGCGCGCTGCGGTGAGTGCAGCAGCCTCGCCGGCCGGCGAGAGCATCGAGAGCCCGTCCATGCCGCCGCGGAGGAAGACGACCACGAGGGTGCCTGTGGCGGCCCCGGCTGCGTACGCCACGCGTGTCGTGACGAGCTGCGATCCCACCGCCGCGACACCGACCCCCATGCCTCCGGCCAGCAGTCGGCGCCGGGTGAAGCCCTTCGACCAGGCCTGCTCGCGTCCGCCCTCGCGGATCTCGTGGACATCGGCCATGGCACGTACGGCCGCGTCAGCTGTCGTCGGCCCGAGCCGGCGCCAGTCGGGGCAGTCGGGATGCAAGGATGCCGCGATGAGTGGAGAGGTCTCGTGAGTCATGGGGCTCCTCAACGGGCCTGGAAGTAGAGGGAGTCGAGGACGAGGGCCGCGACGTAGCCGCCCTCCCAGGAATGCCAGTCCACCTTGTCGGTGGAGCTCATCCCGAGGAACTCGACGATTGCCGCACGGGCCGTCCCCGGGAGGTACGCGCCCAGGAGCGCGACGCTGATCCCGTCGACCCACTCGCCGACCGTCGCACCGGGTGCCGGCTGCGTCGAGAACGTGGTGGGCTTGAGTCCGCTCGACCAGCCGAACGCGAGGCCGCGGTGGGCACCCCACCTCTTGAGCATCTGGCCCGCCCCTTGCCAGGCGGCTGCGACGTCGGGGTAGCCGTCCGGGGTCACCCGGCGCAGCGGAGCGTCGTCGGTGGTCGTGAGCAGCCAGTACAGGTCGGCCATCCCCTCCTTCGAGTCGTTGCCCGCCGCGTTGGCGATCTGGATGTCGAGCGCGCGGCAGGTCGAGACGATGTCCTGCTGCGGGCGCTTCGTCTTGGCCCCGACCGACGACCAGAACTCGACGGAGCTGAACATCGTGCGCAGGACGGGAACGATCTGGGTGTCGTTGTCGAGGTACGACTTCGCCATCGCGGCGACCAGCGCATCGGACGGTGCGTCGGAGACGAACCGTACGGCCAGCTTGCGTGCCACCCGGGCCGCGGTCGACGGAAGGTTCGCGAGGTACGACACGTACCGGTCCGCCAGCGCGTTGCCCTGCGTCGCATCGGTGTTCGGGTCGGTGAACCCCATCACGGTCACGGGCCCCACGTAGTGCTGCGACGGCTGGTAGACGAACTGGTAGTAGTTGCTCTTGGTGTCGTCCCACTGGATCGTGCGGCCGGACAGGATCTTGGCCGAGTTCTGCACGTCGGTCTCCGTGTAGCCGCCGCCCACCCCCACCGTGTGGAGCTCGAGCAGCTCACGGCCGAGGTTCTCGTTGACGTGCTCGCGTGTCGACTGGTCGTTGTTGAGGTACGTCAGCATCGCCGGGTGCTTCTCGGCAGCGAGGAGCAGGTCGCGGTATCGGCCGAACGCATTCTTACGGACGACCTGGTACTGGTAGTCAGCGGCCGTCGCCCACAACGAGTCCGACGGTACGGTCGCGTTGACGAGGTTCGCCAGCACGTCGACGACGACTTCCTGGAGCTGCCGGGTCGAGAAGACCTGGCGCCCGATGACCTGCTGCACGAGCTCGAACATCGCGTTCCACCCGTACTGCTGGGACGCTCCGACGACCTGCGCGATGCTCGTACCGCTCGTCAGGAAGCGGGCGGCGATCGCGTCACCGGTAGCGTCAGGGATGGAGCTCGGGTTCAGCTGCCGCTCCAGCCAGGCGTCGATGCCGAGTGCGGCGATCTCCGTACGGTCTGAGGGTCGCGGCCCGCACGTCGCGCGGCGCAGCAGATGTTCCTGAGCCTGTTTGGCGGTGAGCGGGCCGGCAGGCCCGAACACGGTCGCCGGCTGGACCGCCTGCGCGGCTGCGGCGCTGAAGGCGCCCTTGACCACCACGGGCGGCTTGCTCGACTGCTTCGTCGTCTGGGCCGTCGGTGCGGCCGACGTGGCTGCCGCGGTGGCCGACGCCGCGCTGGTCGCTGCGGACGCGACGGTGCCTGCCGCCGAGGACGCGGCGCTCGAGGCCGCGGTGGTCCCAGCCGTACTCGCGCTCGCCGCGACAGACGGTGTCGCCGACACCACGGGGAGGACGCTGCTCGTGGCGGTCGCGGACGTCGTCGCCGATGCGCTCGTCGAGGCCGCTGCGCTCACCGTCGCAGCAGGGGCGATGTCCACCTCCACGTACGTGAGGTGCTCGCTGACGGGAGCAGGCGCGCGTACGGTGCGCTGGTAGCTCTGGTCCAGGTCGACGGCGTTCGGGCCGGTGGATGAGGTGACCACGGTCGTCGGCGCGCCCGACGAGGGGAGGTTCGACGAGACGGAGGGCGCGGCAGCGGTCGTCGTGGACGCCGGCCCGGGTCGTGCTGTGGTCGTGACGCTGGCGCCGGGGGACGAGACTCCCATGCTGAGAGCTTTCGCGGCGCCGGCCACACCGAGTCCCGCTGCGCCGAGGAGCGCAGCCGTCAGCATGCCGCGTCGGCCGCCGCTGCCGGGGCTGTCTGGCCCGGTGGGGGCACTCGTCGTCGGTTCGGTCACGGAACCTCCTGGGGTGGTGGCCGTTCCGGTCACCGCGGCTCGGATGCAGCGGTCACCTGGGCGCGAGACTAGCCGAGACACAGGATCTCTCGCGCCCATTCCTGAGAAGATGAAGATCGAATTTCTCAGCGGGTTCTTGCGAGCTGCAAGGGCGTTTAGAGCGCTATCGGGGTCTCCGCTCAGGTTCGTCTCAAGGTCGCGGCGCTCCGGCGCCAAATCTTCGAAGATCGCTAGAGAGCCGGATAGTCTCCGGACATGGACCCCATCCAGAACCCGTACGCACCCGGGGCCGGGCAGCGACCGCCTGAGCTGGCAGGGCGCGACGACCAGCTGCGCCAGTTCGACGTCGTTCTCGAGCGCATCGCACGCGGCCGTCCCGAGCGCTCGATGGTTCTCACCGGGCTGCGCGGCGTGGGGAAGACCGTGCTGCTGAACGCGATGCGGTCGGCGGCTGTACGGGCGGGCTGGGGAACCGGGAAGTTCGAGGCGCGGCCGGACCAGAGCGTGCGGCGTCCGATCGGTGCCGCCCTCCACATGGCCGTACGGGAGCTGGCACATCCCGATCCCCTGCCGGTTCTCGGCGCGCTCAAGGCGTTCGTCGAGCGCGACTCGCCCAAGGGGTCGAAGCCGGCCGACCGCTGGCAGCCCGGCATCATGGCGCCGACCGTGACGGGGCGGGCGGACTCGGGCGACATCGAGATCGACCTGGTCGAGCTGCTCGTCGACATCGCGGGCCTCGCCTCCGACGTCGGACGCGGCGTCGCGCTGTGCATCGACGAGATGCAGGACCTCGGCCCCGCGGACGTGTCCGCCGTGTGCGCCGCCGTCCACGAGCTCGGCCAGCAGGGGTTGCCGCTCGTCGTCGTCGGCGCCGGCCTCCCGCACCTGCCGGCGGTGCTGTCCGCCTCGAAGTCGTACTCGGAACGGCTGTTCCGCTACCAGCTCGTCGACCGTCTGCCGCGCGAGGCCGCCGACCAGGCGCTCGTGGCGCCGGCGACCGACGAGGGCGTCGAGTGGGCGCCCGAGGCGCTCGATGCGATGTACCAGCTGACCGGTGGCTACCCGTACTTCGTCCAGGCGTACGGCAAGGCCGTCTGGGACACCGCGCCACGCACGCCGATCAGCCGCGAGGACGTCCAGGTCGGGGCCCCTCAGGCCGAGACGGAGCTTGCGGTGGGGTTCTTCGGGAGCCGGTACGAACGGGCGACCCCCGGCGAGCGCGACTACCTCCGCGCGATGGCTGACGCCGACGCGGACAGCCTGGGCTCCGTGTCGACCGCGGAGGTGGCACGGGTCCTCGCCCGTACTCCCCAGTCGTTGTCCCCCGCCCGCGACTCCCTGCTCAAGAAGGGCCTCGTCTACTCCGGTGAACGCGGCCGCGTCGCGTTCACCGTCCCCCACTTCGGGCGGTACCTCAAGACAGTCGGCTGATCCGGAGGCCGACACCGAGCGGGCGGCCGCGTGGCGCTCGTAGGGACGGAAGTCCCCGGCAACATCCCGTACCGACGAGGTCTACTCGACTCCCACCTCAGCCTGAATCTGTCGAACCACCGTGGCGAGGATGCCGCTTGTCAACAGGCCAGGACCCAACGGGCCCGCGGAGTCCGACCCGAGCGGGGGGAGCAGACGGAGCGCCGCGCGCTGCTCGAGGGTCAGTTGGTCGAGCTGCCAGCGGAGCTCGTCCGGTGCCGCCCCAGGCTCATGGGGGTTCGCGAGTGACACGGCCTTGACGGCGTAGGCCGCGGCGCCCAGCGCGTGCGCACCCATGTGAGCAACAGCGGAGGCTTGTGCGGCAGCCCTGGCCGCCGCGGCACCCGCAGGAGAAGTCGCTGCTCCTGCTGCCTTGACGGCGACAAGGCGTTTCCGGATCTCGTCGGCGGCCTTGCTGTCGCCGCACCCATAGGCACGGGCGCGCGCTACGGCATCGCGTACTCGATCGTCGTCCGGCACCTCCACCTCGAACAGAGGCAGGACGCGTTCGGCGCACAGTGCCGCCCAGCGAGCGAGGATCCGCCTGTCGGAATCGCTCAGTGTCTGGCTGGATGTCACGCGTTTCATCTTTCCACCCCAGGCGGTACGCAGTTATCCACAGGGTCGCTTGCACCGGGCGATTCTGGTCAGTGAGGCTTGACGCATGCGTACCCCCACGCCCTGGGTTCTGCCCACCCAACCCATTGCCCGTGCTGATCTGCTCGGCTCCGGCGTCACGGCCCGGATGCTTCGGACCCGTCTCGACAGCGGCGACCTCGTACAGGTGAGGCGGGGCGTGTACGTGCGGGCCGACGCCTGGCCGTCCGACGCCAAGGGTCAGCACCTCGTCGCGACGCGTGCAGAGCTGACCGTCCACACCACCGCGGTGGCGAGCCATCAGTCGGCCGCGCTGATCCTGGGGCTGCCGACTCCTGGCTTCCAGCGCTGGGAGGACCTGCCGGTCTCGGTGACCCTCCCGGTGACTGGCAACAGCGCGAGCTCCGCCTCGGCCATCCACCACACCGGCCGGCTGCCGTCCGCGCAGGTCCAGCGCGACAGGGAGGGATACTCCGTGACCACGCCGGCACGTACGGCGGTTGATCTCGCAGCCGACCTACCGCTGCCCGAGGCACTGGTCCTGCTCGACAGTGCGGCCCGGCTGATCTGCGCCTCGCTGGTGAACCAGATCCGCCGCCGCGACTACGCGAACCCGCAGCTCGTGCGAGTCGCCACAGACCTCTTGGTGGAGGCGGCGACCACCGTTCGCGCCACCCGACTGCGTCCCGCAATCGCCCTCGTGAACCCATCGCGGGAGTCAGCAGCCGAGTCCCTGTCGGCGGGTCACCTGCACCTGGCCGAGCTCCCCACGCCGAGCTTCCAGGCGGAGATCCGGACCCCGATGGGCAAGGTCTACCCCGACTTCCTCTGGGAGGACCTCAAGCTGATCGGAGAGTGCGACGGGGCGGTGAAGTACGACGACGCCAAGGCCTTCGTGCTCGAGAAGCAGCGCGAGCAGATGCTGCGCGACCTCGGCTATCGATTCGTGCGCTGGCTGGCGAGGGAGATCATGCTCGAGCCGGCTGTCGTCATGGAGCGGATCGCCCGAGCGCTCGCATGGTGACCGAGCGAGCGCTTCAACCGGGCTTGTGGTCGCTGTGGGGCCAGTCTTCACGCTGTCGCAACGGTCGCCGGGAGTTGTGGTCGTTATGAGGCCCGGTTCCGGCTCCATACCGACCACGAACCCCGTTGAACCGTGGCGCGCCCTCGTTGCCCCCGCCATTGCGACCACAAACCCGGTTGAAGCGAGCTCGTTGAGGATCCTTGCCCTACCCGGGCACTTCAGGGATTCGCCGGAGGACTCGAGCGTGTCTCACTATCGTCGAGACATGAGCCAGACGCCTCTACCGCCCCCGCTGGGGCAGGTCGTCAACGGCCACCAGTGGAACGGCTCCCAGTGGGTGCCGATCACCGCGCCCGCACTCGGCCAGATCAGCAACGGCCACCAGTGGAACGGAACCCAGTGGGTACCCCTTCCTCCGCCTCCGGCCATCGGTCAGGTGAGCAATGGTCATCGATGGGATGGCGCCCGCTGGGTACCGGTGCAGGCAGCCCCTCCGCCACCGCCCGCTCCTGGCGGTCACCCCGTCCTCACTGAGCTGCACCGGTTCGCCGACGCCTGGCACCTGACATGGAGCCAGAAGAAGGACAAGGTCCAGCTCGAGCGGATCGTCGCTGAGCGAAAGGTGATGCTTGGTACGGCCAGGCTCACCTACCGTGCGACGGTCACCATCGACGATGCCCGACGCGAGGTGGCGTTCTCGGAGCTGCTGGCCGAAAAGGGCTCCGGGATGTCGTCCGGCGGCGACGATGGAGACGGCTCGCTGGGTATGGGGTTCGGAGTCCAGACCACCTCGTACAACACCCGCAGGAACACCATCGCCGACACCATCGAGGAACAGGCGCGCCAGTACTCCAGCCAGTACGCGCTCGACTTCCCCTACGCCCGGGTACGAGAGGTGGTCGGCCAGATCGCTGCGGCCGCCGGGTACAGGTACCGCTACGGCCGATAGGGATCCACTGCCCGCACGCCGATTCGGCGGCTCCGTCTCGCATGATCCACCATGGTCAGCATGAACATCACGGTGGTCGGGGGGAGTCGGGGTACGGGTGCGATCGTCGCCGCGCGGGCGGCCGCTGCGGGCCATGCGGTCCGCACGGTGTCGCGGTCACTCGGCTCGCCCATCGCAGGCGCGGAACAGCTCACCATCGACGCGACGGATGCGACCGCGCTCCGGCCGGGGGTGACGGGTGCCGATGCCGTCGTCGTCACCGTGGGCGCTCCTGCACGGGCCGGCGAGACGCCACGTGCCGACATCACGAGGGCGGTGCTCGAGGCGATGAAGGCTGAGGGGGTACGGCGCATCGTCGTGCAGAGCTCGTGGGGTGTCGGCGACTCGTACGACTCGATGCCCTTCGTCATGAAGAGGGTGATCGTGCCGCTGATCCTCAAGCAGGCGCTCGTCGATCACGGCCTGCAGGAGGAAGCCCTCGCGGCCAGCGGCCTCGACTGGACCGTGATCCGGCCTGGCGGCCTGACCGACGAGGAGTCCCGCGGGACCGTACGTCTGGCAGCGGGTGACGGCTCGTCAGGATCGCTGGGGCGCATCGCACGGGCGGACGTGGCGGCCATGCTTCTGACCGCCCTCGACGACGCCTCCAGCATCGGTCACGCGTTCACGATCGTCGCCGGCTGACGGCGAGTCCGCGGCTCAGTCGCCGTGGGGCTCCGGCTGTACGACGACGCCCTTCCAGAACGCGACATGGTCGGTGATCTGCTTGGCGGCGTCGGACGGCGTCGGGTAGTACCAGGCGGCGTCTTGGCTCGTCGTACCGGGAACGGCAACGGTGTAGTACGACGCGACGCCCTTCCACGGACAGGTCGTGTGGGTGTCGGACGGCTCGAAGTAGTCGGTGTTCACGTCCTCGGTGGGGAAGTAGTGGTTCCCCTCCACGACAACCGTCCTGTCGCTGTCCGCGATCACGGTCCCGTTCAGCACTGCCTGCATCCTCATGACTGCCTCCTCGATGTCTGCCCACGACTGTAGGTCGTGGCTCCATACCCACATCTCGAGCCGTCGGACATGCCACCTACGATGGGGCTTTCGGCTCAGGGACGCGCGCAGAAGGGGGAGAACGATGTTCGCAGGACGGTTGATCCTGGAGAGTCTGAGGCTGGGTACGGACATCCAGACGCCCGGGCTACGGATCGATCGCATCCTCCGCGTGCCGGTCGCGGGCGCGACCGACCAGCAGCCCGACGAGTGGTCGATCGTCGACTTCCGTGGCCCCGCGGAGGCGGCCGACCGGTTCGCCAAGCAGCTGTCCATCGCCCTTGAGCCGACGCGCCACTGGTACGCGGACTTCCGCATCGGCGCCGACCACGTCGTGATCTTCCCAGGACGCATCTTCCGCTACCGGACTGGCGATCCCGGGGGCCACGAGCAGGCCGTCGCGTACGGACGGAGCCTCGGCATCCCCGACTCGCAGCTCGACTGGGGAGAGGTCGACGACTAACAAGCGGGGAGTGCGACCAACAATCAGGCGGTGAAGACCGGCGAGGCCCAGACCGTGCCGTCGCCGGCCAGAGCGATCACGTCGATGTCGTACGCCTTCTGCACGAGCTGGAGCGTCGCGATGCCGCCGCCGAGGATGGCCGTCGCGAGGACGTCGGCGGTCTCGATGTCCGCCGCGGCCACCGTCACCTGGTTGAACGTCGTGGCACACACCATCCGCCACACGTGCTCGCCACGCTCCTGAACCCCCGACGTGGCCACGGCCATCCGTCCCGGGTGCGTGTCGAACTGCGTCCAGAGCCGGGCGCGGTCGTCGGGGTCGACGATGCCGACGGTCCAGGGCTCACCCGATGCCTGAGTCCCTGACACGAGGACGTCGCCGCCCGCGTTGAGGCACCAGTCGAGGTGGCCGTCGGCCACGAGGACGTCCCCGGCAGCTTCGATCGCTCGTGCCTTGACGACGCCCGAGAGGTCGACGACCCCGTCCGGGCGGTGCGGCGTGAACGCACCACCGGTGGCGGCGAGCCAGGCGACGGCATCCCAGTACATGTCGCGGTACGGCTCGCTGGCCGAGCGGATCAGGGACCGGTCGCGCCCGATGGCGCTGGCCTCGGAGTCGTGCCGGTACAAGGAGAAGCGCTCGTCGAGATCGCGGAAGGCCTCCTCGATCGCGTCAACCGTAGACGTGCCGATGGGCACGGTGGAGACCGCTGTCACCACCGTGCCCATCGACTCGAAGACCAGCCTCGTCGGCGCGAGCGCGACAGTCATCGAGCACTAGGCCTTGGCCAGAGCCGACTGCAGGCTGGTGATGTACGCAGTCGTCGTGTACGTCGCGCCACTCACTGTCTGCACGTTGCCCGAACCGGCTGCCAGGACCTCCGACTTCATGATCGGCACGGCCTGGCTGTTGATCGACGCCGACCTGCGGTCTCCGGCCGAGTCAGCCTGGGCGGTCACGTTGGTGATCTTGCCGCCGGAGATGGTCACGGTGACCGTCACCGCGCCGTACCTGTGCTGCACGGTCGTACCGGTGTACGTACCGTCCTTGTACGAGGTGCTGCCCGTCGTCGTGGTCTTGCCCGTCGACGTCGAGGTGGCTGTCGTACCCGTGGTGGCCGTCGAACCGGTCGTCGTGGTCGTGACGGTCGCACCGTTCGCGGTGCCGACTGCCCAGCCTGCGCCGAGCACGCCGGCCGAGGCGATGACCGCGGCTACTTTCGCTCGAATGCTCACCAGACGAACCTTTCGTTGTGAATGGAGTCGGCGGGGGTGCCGCAGGCCAGGGCGTCGGCGACCACAAGGTCGGACGCGGCCTGCGGGCCGCACACGTACACGTCGCTGTCAGCCACGTACGGGACGAGGTCGACCAGGCGGTTCCCGCGATGTGAGGCCGGCATCCAGCCCGTCTCGTTGAGACGGTTCTGGGTCCGTGACCCGATCAGCGTGATCAGCTTGACGCCGCGCTCCTGGCACAGGACCTGGATCTCGCGCAGGAGGTACAGCTGGCTCGGCGTGTGGCCGCGGAGGATGACTGTCGCCCGTCCGGGCACGATGTCGGTGGCCTCGAGCAGGGCCCGGATCGGCGCGATGCCGATGCCGATCCCCACGAGGACCAGGTTCGCCGCCGTGCGCGACGCGTCCGAGAAGATCCCGTACGGGCCCTCGATCATGACCCGCGTGCCGGGCTTCACGTTCATGAGGGCTGTCGTGCCGCGCCCCAGGGCGCGGATCGTGATCCGCAGCGTGTCAGCCGTGGGAGCCGCCGACACCGAGAACGGATGCTGGTGCCACCACAGGCCCTTGGCGAGGAAGCGCCAGTGGAAGAACTGGCCGCCCTCGACGTCGAGCGCCGGGAGGTTGCGTCCCTGCATCTCGATGGACACCACGTCGTTGGCTTCGAACCGTACCTTCGTCACGACGAGCTGGTGCTCGAAGGAGGCGAAGATCGGCAGGAAGACGCGGAACGCGAGCATCGCGAAGCCGGCCGCGACGAACATCGCGATCCAGTACCAGCGGGCGAACGTCCCCGGGCCCATCAGGGCGCCCATCGAGAACTGGTGAGGCAGCGAGAAGCCGACGGCGATGTACGTGAGGAGGTGGATGACGTACCACACCTCGTACGGCATGGTCTTCTTCACCGCGATGATCGACGAGATCGCGACGGCCCCGAGGATGCCCAGAGCGCAGACACCGAGGACGAGGTCGTTGACGCTGAGCAGCGAGCCCGCCTCGGC
>PMBM01000138.1:5473-8956 GCA_003153855.1 Propionibacteriaceae bacterium | reverse complement strand
GTACGCGCAGGCGCTGGCCGACTGGGCCGACGCCGGCGGGTACGACATCGAGACGCTCTGGGACGTCTGTACGGTCGCGGCTCTCGGCGTCGAGTTCAGCCGCGCTCGCTACAGGACGCTGGACACGCTCAGCGGCGGCGAGCAGAAGAGACTCGCGCTTGAGGCGCTGCTGCGGGGCCCCGACGAGGTGCTGCTGCTCGACGAGCCGGACAACTTCCTCGACGTACCGGCGAAGCNNAGCATGGCTGCGACTCAGATCATCACGCTCGAGCCGACGGCCGTCGGGGCCAACGCCTGGGTGCACGGCGGCTCGTTCGCGACGTACGGGGCGGCGCGGTCCGACCGCAACTCCCGCCTCGAGGAGCTCGGCCGCCGCTGGGACGAGGAGCACGACAAGCTCAAGACGTTGGTGACGACGCTGCGGGTGAAGGCCGAGTACAACGACGGCATGTCCTCGCGCTACCAGGCAGCGAAGACGCGGCTCGCGAAGTTCGAGGAAGCCGGCCCGCCGCAGGTCGTACCGCAGGAGCAGAAGGTGTCGATGCGCCTGCTCGGGGGGCGTACGGGCAAGCGGGCCGTGGTCTGCGAGCGCCTCGAGCTGACGGACCTCATGAAGCCGTTCTCCGCCGAGCTGTGGTTCGGGGAGCGGATCGCCGTGCTCGGCTCGAACGGGTCCGGCAAGTCGCACTTCCTGCGGCTGCTGGCCGCCGGGGGCAGCCATCCCGACGCCGAGCACCTCCCTGTCGACGACGTCGTCATCCCACCTGTCGCCCACACCGGTCGCGCCAAGCTGGGCGCCAGGATCCGGCCGGGCTGGTTCGCGCAGACGCACCACCACCCCGAGCTGTACGGCCGTACGCTCCTGGAGATCCTCCACCGCGGCAACGACCACCGGCCCGGCATGGGTCGGGAGCAGGCCGCGAGAGCACTCGACCGGTACGAGCTGGCGCGAGCCTCCGAGCAGACGTTCGACACCTTGTCGGGCGGTCAGCAGGCACGGATGCAGATCCTGCTGCTCGANNTTCGAAGGCACGGTCATCGCCGTCACCCACGACCGCTGGTTCGCCCGGGGGTTCGACCGGTTCCTCGTCTTCCGCGCCGACGGTACGGTGCTCGACTCGACCGAGCCGATCTGGGACGAGGGCCGCGTCACGCGGAAGCGCTGAGTCAGTCGAGGCCCTGGAGCCAGTCACGGAGCGCTGCGACGACGGCCTCGGGCGCGTCCTCCGGGACGAAGTGACCCGCCGGCACGGTGACCATTGTCTGGTTCGGGAACGACTCGGCGAACTCACGTGCCTCGCCCACCAGGATCATCCCCGGCTCGGCAGCAATCAGGAGCTTCGGCACCGACGAGTGCGACAGCCACGCTCCGTAAGCCGTCACCGCCTGGGCCACATCCGCCGGCTCGCCGTCGAAAGGGATCTCTCGCGCCCAGGTGAGCATCGGCCGTCGGGACTCCCCCGGCTCCAGGTAGGGCTCCCCGTACGCAGCCAGGTCGGCCTGGTCGAGTCCTGGGATCGCCATCGGGAGGATCTCCTCGATGAACACGTTGTCCTCGAGCACACGCTGCTCCCCTGCCTCCGATCGGAGCGATCGGAAGAACGACCGGCCTTCAGGCGACTCCTCGCTCCAGGACCGAGGTCGCACGATCGTCTCGCAGTACGCGAGTCCGCGCACGGCCTGCGGATGGCTCGCGGCCCAGTCGAACGCCAGCGCACCACCCCAGTCGTGTGCGACGAGAACGACGCGGTCTGCCGCTCCGACGGCCTGGAGGAAACCGTCGAGGTATCGCCGATGGTCGACGAAACGGTAGCTGGGCGCCCTGCCGGATCTCCCCATCCCGGCGAGGTCCGGAGCGATCACGCGACCGAGGTCGGCGATCGCGGGCACCACCTTGCGCCAGAGGTAGGACGACATCGGATTGCCGTGCAGCAGCACGATCGGTTCCCCGTGGCCGGCCTCGCGGTACGCGAGCTCGATTCCGCCGACCGTCACACGTCCGTCCGTCATGGCGGCCACCATATGCGCCGCGCGAGCCCGCCGACCTGTGGCTGGACCGTTCATTTTCGCCCGCTACAGTTCCGCGCATGGCCGAACAAAGGGGAGACATGGCCCTCACTGTCGTGTGGATGAGGCATGGGAAGTCGTCGTGGGACCAGCCGGTCACCGACGAACGCCGGGAGCTTGCTCCCCGCGGGCGGGCGAACGCCACGACCGCCGGCGAGCTCCTCGTCAGCCGCGGGATCACGTTCGACCTCGTGATCCACTCCCCCGCCGAGCGGGCGCGGGAGACCTGGCAGTACGTGTCGGAAGCGGGCGTGACCGCCACCGAGGTGCGTGAGGAGGTCGAACTGTACGAAGGGGATGCGGAGGCGATCGTACGGCTCGTCGCCGATTCAGCCGCCGGTACGACCCTGGTCATCGGGCACGAGCCGACCATCAGCGAAGCGGTCGAGCTGTCAGCCATCCGAGAGTCCACGAAGGCCTGGGCCGCGTACGACATCAAGTTCCCGACGTCCGCCATGGCCACCGTCGACGCTGCCTCCGCAGACGACCTCGTCGCCGGCAAGGGCCGGCTGGTCGACTTCGTCATCCCGAGGTAGCGCCGCCCGCACAACGCCCGCCACGCGAAGTTCTTCGGGCTATGCGAGAGCCGCACCTCAAGGCTCGGCGCTGACGCGAAGTTGTTCGGGCTATGGGTGCGCCCTGGGGCCTCAGAACCCGAAGAACTTCGCGCCGGACGTCGTCGGCCGCGTTCGACGCCTCCATAACCCGAAGAACGTCGCTCTCTAGATCGGTGGGGGCGGGAAGGCCACGATTCTGGACTCACCGGATCGAGGCGATCAGTGTCTGTCCGGGCGCACCATCGCGGTCGCGTCCGGGGGGACGAAACCGAACTGCTCGTACAGGCCGTGGGCGTCCTGCGTGAACAGCGTCCATCGGAAGCTGGAGCCGGGACCGTCGTCGATCATGGCCGCCACGAGCTGCTTCCCGATGCCGTGCCCGCGGTGCGCCTCCTCGACGATCACGTCCGCGAGGTAGGCGAAGCCCACCCCGTCCGAGACCGCCCGGGCGAACCCCACCTGAGCACCGTCGGAGTCGTACGCACCGATCACCCGCCATGCCGAGTCGAGCTGCGCCTCGACGTCGGCGCGCGTGCGCCACAGACCCCAGTACACCTGGGTCGACAGCATGCGCCAGACCCAGTCACGATCGAGTCGTGACGGGTCCGCGCTCAGCTCCATCAACGGCCGTACAGGCGGCTCAGTAGCGGTACAGGTCCGACTTGTACGGGCCTTCGATCGGGATGCCCATGTAGCCGGCCTGCTCGGTCGTCAGCGTGGTGAGGTCCACGCCGAGCGCGCTGAGGTGCAGACGGGCGACTTCCTCGTCGAGGTGCTTGGGCAGCGTGTACACGCCGACCGGGTACGCGTGGTCGGGGGACGTGAAGAGCTCCAGCTGGGCGAGCACCTGGTTGGTGAA
>PMBM01000138.1:0-5446 GCA_003153855.1 Propionibacteriaceae bacterium | reverse complement strand
CCAGACCAGCCATGTCGATCTCGTTGTCGAAGTGGCCGATGTTGCCGACGATGGCGTTGTGCTTGAGCTTGCTCATCTGCTCGGAGGTGACGACGCCGAGGCAGCCCGTCGCCGTGATGACGATGTCGGCCTCGCCGATGACGTCGTCGAGACGCGCCACCTGGTAGCCGTCCATCGCTGCCTGCAGCGCACAGATCGGGTCGATCTCGGTGACGATGACGCGGGCGCCCTGGCCGCGCAGCGNNTTGACGTTGATGGCCGGGAACAGCAAGGTGCCGGCACGAGCCATCTCGTACAGGCGGTGGACGCCGGTCGTGGTCTCCTCGGTGACGCCGCGGATGCTCGTCGCGAGCGCCTCGAAGTCGAGGGACTTGTCGGCCAGGACGGCCTTGAGCTCGCCGAGGATGATCTTCCACTCGTGCGAGTCGGTCGGCTGCGGGTCGGGCACGACACCGGCGCGGCTGTACTCGAGGCCCTTGTGGACGAACAGGGTGGCGTCGCCGCCGTCGTCGAGGATCATGTTGGGCTGCTCGGTGCCCCAGTCGAGGATCTGGCGGGTGCACCACCAGTACTCCTCCAGCGACTCGCCCTTCCAGGCGAAGACCGGGGAGCCGGCCGGAGCCTCAGGAGTGCCGGTCTTGCCGACCACGATCGCCGCGGCCGCCTGGTCCTGGGTGGAGAAGATGTTGCAGGAGGCCCAGCGGACCTTCGCGCCGAGCTCGACGAGCGTCTCGATGAGGACGGCCGTCTGGATGGTCATGTGGATAGAGCCGGCGATCCGGGCGCCCTTGAGGGGCTGCGACGCGCCGTAGCGCTCGCGCATCGCCATCAGGCCGGGCATCTCGTGCTCGGCAAGCTGGATCTCGAGGCGCCCTGCGGCGGCGAGGGAGATGTCAGCGACCTTGTACGGAACGGCGGTCGTCGTCAGGGTGTCGTCGGGCGTCTCAAGGAGATCGGTCATGGAGCGGATCATACCTGGGCCGCCGCGTGATCGACTCATCCGTTCCGGCACGGCATGCCCGCCGCTGCTACCCGAGCGGTGTCGCGGCCGCCTTCTGCGCGAGGTCATACCAGTCGCTGGAGGAGGATCGCGGCACGCGTACCCAGCCGTTCATCTTCCGTCCCGCCATCGGCTCGAACATCGCCGCACCCGGCAGCGCCAGCGCCTCGGCGAGCTCGGCGCCAGCGAGGCGGAACACCATGTCGTCGCCCCACAGGGACATGAACGGCTTGCCGCCGTCGTGCCAGATCGCTGGGCAGCCGAACAGCGGGCGTCGCGTGACGAGCTGGACCGCCCCCACGGCGGACGCGAGGTCGTCGAGGTCGGCGAGACCGGCGGCGGTGGGCGGCGGCATCGCCATGTCAGGCCTGCGCGGCGAAGTGGGTCAGCGCGAGGTCGTACCCCCCGAGGCCGAGTCCGACGATGACGCCGGTCACGTACGGGGAGACGACGGAGTGCCGGCGGAAGTCCTCGCGAGCATGAACGTTGGAGATGTGGACCTCGATGATGTTGTCGACCTGTACGACGGCGTCGGCGATCGCGATGGAGTAGTGCGTCCAGCCGGCGGGGTTGATGACCACGGCGACCTTCTGCTCGGCGGCCTCGTGGAGCCAGCCGATCATCTCGTGCTCGGCGTCGGTCTGGCGGACCTCGACCTCGAGCCCGAGCCGCGCTCCCGTCCCCATGAGGTGTTCGGCGAGCTCGGCGTACGTCACATGGCCGTAGATCGCCGGCTCCCTCTTGCCGAGCTGGCCGAGGTTGGGTCCGTTCAGGACGAGCACGCGGGTCATGGCCGACATCCTGCCAAACCCTGTGCCCCGGCGCCCACAAAAGCCTCAGTGGGGCGTGGTCGAAGTTCTCTCAGGAGGTCGGCGTGAGACCCAGCGAGAGGTACGCGGCGCCGAACAGGCCCCTCAGCAGGAGCACGGAGTAGCGCTCGACATCGTTGCCCGCATCGTGCCGAATCGTCCGTACGCGCACGTCGTGCCGCTCAGCGAGCGCGAGCAGCTGGCTGCGCGTCCGGAGCACCACGGTGTCGTCGGAGTCGTCGTCGAGGACGATCAGCGACGTACAGAGCCCGTCGTCCGGGTCGTCGAACGGGTCAGCGAACGGGTTGCGGCTGCGAGCAGCCTCGATGACCGGTACGAGGTCTCCGGCGTCGGCCGCCAGCGCCGGCAGCCCACTGGCCTCACGGAAGGCCTCCGCGATGCGCCGTGACGCGCGTGCCGCGAGCACGGAGCCGCCCCACACCAGGGGCAGGTCGTCGCCTATCGTCAACGCGAGGTCCTTCGCGGGGTTCGTCGCGAGCGTCTGGTGGGGCGAGCACGACTCGGCCACGGCGTCCATTGCCTCAGCGACGCGCTCGATGTGCACCTCGGGGCCCAGCCCGACCCGGCTCAGTCCGTCGAGGACGACGATGGCGGCGGCCAGCGGGTCGCCCGTACGCAGCGGGATGATCGTCGTCGACGGCCCTTCGGCCTGCTCGGCGACGGGGGAGCCCTCGGGACACGCGACGATGACGCGGGCGCCCCTTCGTACAGCCTCAGCGATCGTCCCGCTCACGTCGGGGTCGTACGTCTTGTCCGTGAGCACGATGACGAGGTCGAGCGGCCCGACCCATGCGGGCAGCGCGTGCATCGGCCAGGCAACGAACGGTACGGGGCAGGACGGCTCGAGCACCGCGCGGATCAGCCGTGCCTCGGGGCCGGACGCGATCACGGCGCGCGGCCGGTACCGGTCACCCAGGTCACCCAGCGTCGACAGGTCCGCTTGCCCGGCCTCGATGCGTAGCCGGGCACCCGCCTGCGCGAGGTGCCTCAGCGGTGCGTCGATGCCCGCCAAGGCGTCAGGATCTTCCAGCCGGGAGTCGTCGAACACGGCTCACTCGTCCTCGTCGCGGGCGACCACGTGGGTCTCGTCGTCGGCGGACGCGTCCGAAGGCACCTCCACCCGCCGATGACCCGGCGCGCGGGCTTCGTCCACGAGCAGGATGGGAATGGAGTCCCTCACCGGATAGGCCAGGCCGCACTCCGGCTTGGCGCACACGAGCTCGGACGCCTCGTAGTCGACCACCAGCGACGATCGGCAGTTCGGGCAGGCCAGGATCCCCAGGAGGGCCTCGTTGAGCTGCGTCATGCCTTCCCCTCGCCTCGTACCAGGGCCAGCGTCTCGTCGCGCCAGGCCACCATCGTCGCCTCGTCGGCCGCCTCGACGTTCAGCCGCAGCAGAGGCTCCGTGTTGCTCGATCGTAGGCTCACCCACCAGTGCTCGCCCCGTACGATCAGGCCGTCCTCCCAGGAGACCGTGCCGCGATCGGCGTACGCCGCCGCAACCTTCTCCATCATGGCCTGCTGGTCCTCGACGTGGGTGTTGATCTCGCCCGACGCCACGTACCGCTCGTACTGAAGGGCCAGCTGCGACAGCGGTACGTCTCCGTGGCCGAGCAGCCCCAGGACGTGGAGGCCGGCCAGCATGCCCGTGTCGGCACCCCAGAAGTCGCGGAAGTAGTAGTGGGCGGAGTGCTCGCCGCCGAAGATGGCGCCGTACTTGGCCATGAGCGCCTTGACGTACGTGTGGCCGACCTTGCTGGTGACCAGCTTGCCGCCGTTCTCGGCGACGACCTCGGCCACGGACCGCGAGGTGATCGTGTTGATGACGATCGTCGACCCGGGCTCACGCTGGAGCTCGGCGGCTGCGATCAGGGCGGTCACCGTGGACGGAGCGACCACCTCGCCGCGCTCGTTGATCACGAAGCAGCGGTCAGCGTCTCCGTCGAAGACGAGGGCCAGATCCGCGCCGTGCTCGATGACGGCCTTCTGCGCGTCGACGAGGTTCTCGGGAGCCAGCGGGTTCGGCTGGTGGTTCGGGAACGTGCCGTCGAGCTCGAGGAACAGGCCGATGACCTCGACGTTGAGCGGGCCCAGCACGCTGGGGACCGTGTGCCCTGCCATGCCGTTGCCAGCGTCCACGACGACCTTGAGCCGGCGGATGCCGTCGAGGTTGACCAGGGAGCGGAGGTACGAGCCGTACTCGGGGAGGATGTCCTGGGTCGTGATGGTTCCGAGCTCGGCGACGGGCGCCGGGAGACCTTCCGCGTCGTACGTCATCGCGAGGGTCCGGAGCGCGACGAGGAAGTCACTGGTGACGGGCTGCGCGCCGACCTTGCAGAACTTGGCGCCGTTGTAGCGCGCGGGGTTGTGTGAGGCGGTGAACTGGACGCCCGGGAGCCCGAGGTGGCCGGAGGCGAACCACAGGCCGTCGGTCGATGCCAGGCCCACGTCGATGACCGAGGCGCCTCCCTCGGTGGCGCCCGTGGCGAACGCCTTCGACTGCTCGGGACCGCTGGTGCGCATGTCGCGGCTCATGACGAACGTCTTGCCGGCCAGATCGAAGAGCTCGACGTAGGCCCGACCCAGCGCCCGAGCGCCCGCGGCATCCCACTCAGCGTCGGGTCCACCGACGATTCCACGGATGTCGTTGGCCTTGAAGATGGGGGTTGTCAGCACGGTTGTGAGCCTAGTGCCCAGAGTTGTGTCCGCTTTGGCACGGTGGGCGAGTTCTTTGAAATCCAGCGGACTCCGACTAGCGGGGCACGCCGGCGGTCGGGCCCGCGTCCGTGAGGAGGGTGAGGTGTCCGCGCCGTGCGACCTCGACCACGTTGGCCGGGCGCCTCGGCGCAGCCTCCTCGTTGATCCCGGCGGCCTGACGGACCGCGTCGGCGAGGGCCATGAGGTCGTCGCTCGAATGTGTCGGCTGGTTCTCGTCGAGCGGGAGCCGGATGACGTCCCAGCCGCGCGGGGCGGACATCGACTGAGAGTGCGATCGGCACAGGTCGTAGCAACCAGGTTCGGCGCGGAGGGCGAGGGGGCCGAGCACGGCNNGTGGAGTCGGCGTAGACGTACGTGAGGGTCGCGACCGCCACCTCGGAGCATCCCGTCCTGGAGCAGCGCCTTCTCACGTTGGCACGCTAGCCCTCCGCACCTTGTGGTCCGCGGATTGCCGCAGCATGTCGCCGTCTTGCCGTGTCCCGACAACTACAGTGATCGGCATGCCCGACCGTCGCGACCGCCACCAGCGCGGGATGCGCGGACCGCTGGCGCCGGCCAACAGCGTCGCGGGACGCGCGTTGCGACGCGAACGCCCGGTGGCCCGAGGCGAGTTCTTCGTCCAGAGCCTGTCCGAGTCCCTGGCGCGGATCACCGCCGCGGCGCCGGAGGCCCTGGTCGGCGTGGAGGTCGGACTGGAGGATGTCCCCGACATGGCCGGCCAGTGGTCGACGCGGGTACCGCTCGCAGCCGCGCAGGAAGCGACGTCCACGACACCGGCACGGATCGTCGTGTACCGCCGTCCCATCGAGCATCGCGCCACCACGCGGCGACAGCTCCGAGCCCTGATCCACGGCACGCTCGTCGAGCAGGTGTCCGCGCTGACCGGGATCCCCGTGGA
>PMBM01000063.1 GCA_003153855.1 Propionibacteriaceae bacterium | reverse complement strand
TGCGCGCGGGCTCCGCGGCGCGATCCCCGGTACAGCCGGGTCGAGCACCCAGGCGGTCAGCACGTCGGCCGCAGCTGACTCCGGATGGACCGCGACGGTTGCCCCAGGCGCCAGCTCAGGAACCACAGCTTCCCCGTGTTCGTGTGCCAAGGCGCCGCTCGACCACGCGACGACAAGTCCTGAGATTGGTACGTGTCGGAGGCGCGAGGTCACGGTGATCGCCCCGGAGGCGTCCGGCTCGGCGACCACGGGCGCCACCGCATTCGCCCAGGCGACCAGCCCGGCGGACGGCTCGGAGGTGGCCGAGACCAGCCCGTCGCAGACGAACGTGCCGTCATGTACGGCCTCACCGAAGTCGCCTCCGTACGCGAGCGCGAGGCTCCCGTCGGGCAGCCTCCGGTCGAGTGCGTGGTCGCGCCACTCCCACACGCAGCCGCCGGCGTGACGGGGGTGGCTCATCGCGTCCACGTACCCGCTGATGCCCCCGGGGCCGGTCCCCATCGCATGGGCGTACTCGCAGAGGAAATAGGGCTGTGTACGGATCCGGGCGGCGACCTCCTCTGACACACCGCCCGCCCGGTGCCCCGGCGCAGCAACCGGACCGGACGCCTCGTCCAGCACCATCGACACTTCCGCCACGCTCGGGTACATGCGTGAGTAGACGTCGGTGTAGGCGGCGTCGTGGTCGCCCTCGTAGTGGATGGGCCTCGAGGGGTCGCGGTGCCGCGTCCAGTCGGCCATCGCCGCGAGGTTCTCCCCGGTGTACGCCTCGTTGCCGAGGCTGAGCGCGATCACCGACGCGTGGTTCTTGTCCCGCTCGACCGTGCGCTGCATCCGGTCGAGCAGCGCCTCACGCCAGCGGGGGTCGGTCGAGGGGCAGTCGACCCAGCCGTCCAGCTCGAAGCCGTGCGACTCGTAGTCGTTCTCGAGCATCACGTACAGCCCGAGCTCGTCGCACAGGTCGAGCAGCCTCGGGTGCGGCGGGTAGTGCGATGTACGGATGGCGTTGACGTTGAACGACTTCATGAGCTCCAGGTCGGCGCGGGCCCAGTCCTCGTCGAACACGCGCCCTCTCGCGTGGTGCACCTCGTGGCGGTTGACGCCGAACAACGTCAAGGGACGACCGTTCAGCAGCCACGTACCGTCCACGATCTGCGACCGCCGGAACCCGACACGCAACGACACGGTCTCGGACGCGGTCGAGACCGTGGCGTCGTACAGCCGTGGCGACTCCGCGCTCCACGGCTGGACGGTCCCGGCATCCACGGTCGTGACGCCGGCGTCCGGCTCGAGCGTCAGGTCGTTTCCCAGTTCTGGGATGCTGACCCGTACCGCGGCACCGGTCGCGACCACTTCGACCCGGATGCTGCCACGTCCGCTGTCGGGGTCGTAGTCGGCGTCCAGCCACACGTCCTCGATGCCGCCCGCGGGGCGCCACAACAGCTCGACCTCGCGGAACAACCCGGGCAGCCACCACTGGTCCTGGTCCTCGAGGTACGACCCCGGGGACCACTGCCGCACGGTGATCTCGACCGTGTTCGTACCTGCCCGGACGACGCTCGTCACGTCGAACTCCCTGGTCAACCGCGACCCGCGAGTCATCCCGATGGGGACATCGTTCACGACGACGTGAGCCTCGGATTCGGCGCCCAGAAGGCGAAGCAGGATGCGACCGGACGGGTCGTTCCAGGACTCGGGTACGGAGAACTCCCGCCGGTAGGTACCCGTCGGGTTGGCGTCCGGGACGTACGGCGGATCGACGGGGAACGGGTACTGCACGTTCGTGTACGCCGGACGGCCCCATGCGCCGTCCCCGACGAGCACCCAGTGCGACGGGACGGCCATGCGGCCGGAACGCCGCGACTCGCCCACGACCAGCTCGAAGTCCCACTCCCCGCACAGGTCGAGGCGAGGGGAGTCGGAGGTCAGGTGGGCGCGGGGAGGTACGACGCGTCCGGCGCAGGGCGCATAGGCGTCCGCGTCTACCGCGCCGCCACCGAGCTGGATAGCGGACACGCATCTCTCCTTGTTAGAACCGTCAGCCCTTGGTCGCCCCGAGAGTCAGCCCAGCCACGAAGTGGCGTTGCAGCAGGAGGTAGACCACCAGGGTAGGGATGATCGTGATCGTCGCACCGGCGGCTATCAGGTTGTAGTTGCTCAAGAAGTCGCCCTGGAGGTTCTTGATGCCGGTCGTGATGGGCAGGCGGTCGCCGCTCTGGATGAACAGCAGGGGCCAGAAGAAGTCGTTGTAGATGAAGATGACTTCCAGCGTGCCCATCGCGGCGAGCGCGGGACGGCACAGCGGCATGATGATGTTGGCGTACTGGCGCCACACGGACGCGCCGTCCACCAGGGCGGCCTCGGTGAGTTCCGCGGGCAGTGCCTTCATGTAGTTGCTCAGCACGAAGGTGCAGAAGCCGATCTGGAAGGCCGTGTTCGTCAGGATGACCGAGTAGTACGTGTTCAGCAGGTTCCCGGAGTCGGAGACGGACAGTGGTAGAGGTGTGAACTTGTACATCTCGTAGAGCGGAGCCGCCAGCACCTGCGGTGGGAGCAGGTTTCCGGCGGTGAACATGATGAGCAGCGTCACGTTGAACTTCCAGCTGAACCGGCTCACAGCGAAGGCCATCAGCGACGCGAAGAAGAGGGTCAGCAGCACCGTCGGGACCGTGATGATCGCGGAGTTGACCAGGTACTTCCCCATGCCGGCCTGGTTCCAGGCGGTAAAGAAGTTGTCGAGGCTGTAGTGGCCGGCGATGCTGAAATAGCCGAACTTGTTGGTGTCGGCGAACGGCCGCAGCGCCGTGTACACCGACCACAGCAACGGGATCAGCCACATCACCGCCATGGCCAGCAGGAAGATGTGCGTTCCGTAGTGGGGCCGCCCGATCTTCTTCGACGACACTGTGGACGCTGGCGTCCTCTTCTGTTGGATGATCTGGGTCGTCACGTCAGTCCTCCCGTCCGAAGACGCGGCTGAGATAGATGGTGATGGGCACCAGTGAGACGATCAGCAGCATGACGGCCAACGCCGAGCCGATGCCGATCACCTGCCCTTCGCCGACGAGGTTCTGGACGACCAGCGCACCTATCAGCTCGAGTCCGTTCTTGCCGCCGTTGATGATGTAGACGATGTCGAAGGCGCGCAGAGCCTCGATGACGGTGATGACGACCACCACGATGTTGATCGGCTTCATCGCCGGGAAGACGACGCGGAAGAACGTCTGGCTTGCAGACGCCCCGTCCACCGCCGCGGCCTCGCGCAGCGAGGGGTCGACGCCCTTCAGGCCGGCCAGGTACAGCACCATGATGTAGCCGGCGTGCCGCCAGGTGGCGGCGACGAGGGCCGCCCAGAGGTTGATCGAGGGGTTGCCGAACCAGTCGATAGCGGCGGGCGTGTTGGCGATACCTGCGATGTTGTTGATGAAGCCCTCGTTGCGGGCGTACATGAGCTGCCAGATGATCCCGATGAGCGGCAACGACAGCATGACCGGTACGAAGAAGATGCTCTGGTAGATGCGCGACCCACGGATTCTCTGGTCGAGCAGCACGGCGAGCAGGAGACCGAGGGGGGTCGCCACGCAGGCAAGGAACAAGAGCCAGATGATGTTGTGGGCGACGGCGGGCCAGAACGGTGGGTAGTCCTGGACGATGAACTGGTAGTTGGTCAGGCCGGTCGCCTTGATGTCGGACAGGCGCAACCCGTTCCACCTCATGAACGACAGGATGATCGAGAGGACCATCGGCGCCCAGATGAAGACGAACTGGATCAATGTCGGGACACCCGCCATCACCCCGAGGGTGGCTTTGTCAGACGCCGTGAGCAGATGGCTGCGGCGTTTCCCCCGCGCGCGTTGAACGCGCGCGGGGGGAGCGTCAATCGTCGTCATAGCTGACCGCCTGCTGGGCCTACTGGCTCGCGTACAGCGACTTGGCCTGCGCCTCGAGGTTGGCCGTGTCGACCGTCCCGTCCTTCAGGAAGGTCTGCAGCGCGGGGATCATCACGTTCGACGCCATGGCCGGCAGGGCGTCCCGGTCGAAGAACTGGCTGATGGACTTGGCGCCGGCGATCGTGTCGGCGCACTTCTTGTTCAGCACGGTCAGCTTCGAGAGGTCCGCACCCTTGACGACCGGAAGGTTCGAGGAGTCGATCGAGTAGTACGCGTCCTCGGCAGTGGCCGTCCCGAGGAACTTCATCAGATCCATGGCGCCGGCGTTTCCTGCGGCCTTGCTGGACAGCATGATGCCGTCGATCGGGGCCTCTACGGCATCCTGGCCCTCCATGGCCATCGCCGGGAACGGGAAGAAGTCGATGTCGGCCAGTACGGCGGGGTCCGTGAACTGCTGGGTGACGAAGGAGCCGAGCAGGTACATGCCGGCCTTGCCCGTGCCGAGCGTCGTTGCGGCTTCCTGCCACGTCGCGCCGAGCGAGTTCGGATCCTGGAACGGCAGCAGCGCCTTCCAGTTGTCGAAGACGTCCTTGACCTTCTGCTGGTCCCACGACTGCTTGTGAGCGCACAGGTCCATGTGGAACTGGTAGCCGTTGAGCCGCATGTCCAGGTAGTCGAACGTGCCCATCGCCGGCCAGCCGTCCTTGTCGGCGAAGGCGATCGGGATGAGGCCGTCGGCCTTCATCTTGGTACAGAGGGTCTTCAGATCGTCGAACGTTGTCGGGGCGGTGTAGCCCTTGGCTGCCCAGACGCTCTTGCGGAAGAAGAAGCCCCAGGGGTAGTTGTACATCGGCATCAGGTACTTCTTGCCGTCGTCGCCGGTGGACGCCTTCGCGAGGCCGTCGCTGAAGTTGGCGCCGACCGTGGCCCAGGCGTCGTCCATGGGGCTCGCGAGGCCCTTGGCGGCGTAGTAGCGCATCCGGTAGCCGGCGAACCAGGTGAACGCCATGTCCGGGCTGCCCTGGAGGTAGCTGTTGATGTTGTTCTGGAAGTCGTTGTGAGGGACCGTGTTGACCTTCACCGTGTTGGTCGTCTTCTTGGTGTAGGCGTCGAAGACGGCCTGGTAGGCGCGCTTGGGAACGTCGTCCGAGGCGCCCGAGCCGAACGTGATGGTCTGCCCACTCACGGCGGAAGCGCTACCGCTGGCGGCGGGGGCAGTGGCCGTGGTGCCGGTGCAGGCGGCGAGGCCCGCGAGGGTGACGCCCCCAGTGAGTGCGAACATCGAGCGGCGGGAGAGCTGGCTCGGGAAGAAACCCGTAGCCTGCAAGCGATCAGTCATGGAACCTCCGTGTTCCTAGTGCCTATGAGGCCAGACATTACATGCGGCCGAACAGTTGTCAACCGCTTGGTGGAAATTGTGATCGAACTGGAGGATGATCGTTATGCGCCGGTCATCCGAAGAGTAAATCGACGGCGTCAGGTTGAAGAGATATGGGGGCGAGATCATGGCGAAGGGCTCCGAGGAGGTCGGCTACGCGACCGGACGCGCGACCAAGGCTGACATCGTGGACGCCGCGTTCCACGTCTTCGCCGAGTCCGGCTACGGCGGCACCTCCGTGCGCGAGATCGCTCGCCGGGCAGGCATCAACCATGCGACGCTGCTTCACCACTTTCCCAAGAAGTCGCTGCTGCTCCAGTCCGTTCTCGAGCACCGCGACGAGCTCCAACACATCGAACCGACCACCCTCGACGAGACGCTCGCCCTGCTGCTGGGCATCGCTGTCCGCAACGAGGCGACCCCAGGGCTGACCAGGCTCTTCACGCTGCTGGCCGCTGAGTCCGCCGATCCGGACCACCCCGCCCGTGCCTACTTCCGCGAACGGCTCGCTCGGCTTCGCCACCAGATCGCCCACCACATCGAGCTGGCCCAGGCCACAGGTCAGGTGTCCGCCGCCATCGACCCGCAGGCCACCGCTATCGACATCGTCGCTCTCTGGGAGGGGCTCCAGCTCCAGGCGCCGATCAGTGCCGACCCGGTCTCGGTCTCGGAACACCTCGCAGCGATGTTCGCGACCCTCGCGGGCCACCGGATCGAGCCGCTGTTCTTGTCCTGATCGGGCCGATGAGGACCACGGGACCGCTGGTCCCCCCAACCGAGTCCTCACGCCAGGCGTGCCGCTCGCGCAAGCAGGTGACGCCGCTCGGGGATGCTGTGGGTGAGGCGAGCGGAGAGCTCGTACTCGATCCTCGCGCCCGCGGGATCGCCGACGTCCTCGAGGAAGTGTGCGCGTACGGCGTGGGTGCGGTGGTGGTCGGTCAGCGTCGGGTCGGTGGCGGCGGTGTCCAGGGCGAGCAGGCCGGCGGCCGGCCCATCGACCATCGCCAACGCCACGACGCGGTTCAGCCTGGTCATGGGGTTGGGAGCCAGCGCGACGAGCAGGTCGTACAGGCCGAGGATCTCCCGCCAGTCGGTGTCGTCGGCGGTGGCCGCCTCGGCATGTACGGCGGCGATCGCCGCCTGCAGCTGGTAGGGACCGAGCGGGGCATCTGAGAGGGCCGATTCGATCAGCGCGACGCCTTCGTCGATGAGCGCTCGACCCCACAGGCTGCGGTCCTGGTCGGCCAGTGGCACGAGGTCGCCCTGTGGGCCGGTCCGTGCGGCCCGCCTCGAATGCGTGAGCAGCATCAGCGCGAGGAGGCCGGTCGCCTCGCCCTCCTGATGCCTCAGCGCGGGATGGGCGACGACCAGCGCCAGCAGGAGACGTCCCAGTCGTACGGCCTCGTCGGCCAGGTCCATCCGGTCGAGCGAGGCGCCGGACGACGCGGTGTGTCCCTCGGTGAAGATCAGGTAGACGACCGTGGCCACCGCCGCGACCCGCTCCGGGAGGTCGGCTGCCGCGGGCATCTCGAAGCGCGCGCCACGCAGTGCCGCCTTCGCCCGGCTGATCCGCTGGCCGATCGTGCTGCTCGGTACGAGGAAGCCGTGCGCGATCTGGTCCGTCGTGAGGCCGCCCACGGCGCGGAGCGTGAGCGCGACCCGCGACGGCAGCGTCAGCGAGGGGTGGCAGCAGAGGAACAGCAGCTCGAGGGAGTCGTCGGACGTCGGGGTGGGACCCTGCTCGGCATCCGCAGCAAGAGCCTCCTCGCGACGTCGACGGGCCGAGCTGCTCCGCCAGGAGTCGACGAGTCTGCGGTCCGCGACCCGCAGCAGCCACGCGGTGGGGTCGTCCGGAGGGCCGTCCGCCTGCCACTCCGTGGCGGCCACGAGGAGCGCCTCCTGCATCGCGTCCTCAGCGTCCTCGAAGTCGCCCCGCCGCCGCACCAGCGCGCCGAGGGCTCGCGGGGCCACAGCCCGGAGCAAGCCCTCGACGGTGCTGGCATCCGTCACTGCTCGGGCCAGTCGTAGCTCATCACCGGCCG
>PMBM01000202.1:18225-18515 GCA_003153855.1 Propionibacteriaceae bacterium | reverse complement strand
GTCTTCGAGGTGAAGGCCACCAACGGTGACAACCACCTCGGCGGCGACGACTGGGACCAGCGTGTCGTCGACTGGCTGGTCAAGGAGTTCAAGAACGCCCACGGCATCGACCTGTCGAAGGACAAGATGGCCCGCCAGCGTCTCCAGGAGGCTGCCGAGCGCGCGAAGATCGAGCTCTCGAGTGCCCAGGAGTCGCAGATCAACCTTCCGTACATCACGGCCGGCGCCGACGGCCCGCTGCACCTCGACACCAAGCTCTCGCGCGCCGAGTTCCAGCGCATGACGCAGGA
>PMBM01000202.1:0-18138 GCA_003153855.1 Propionibacteriaceae bacterium | reverse complement strand
AAGGACGTCCTGCTTCTCGACGTCACCCCGCTGAGCCTGGGCATCGAGACCAAGGGTGGCGTGATGACGAAGATCATCGAGCGCAACACCACGATCCCGACCAAGCGGTCCGAGGTGTTCACCACGGCCGAGGACAACCAGCCGTCGGTGATGATCCAGGTCTACCAGGGCGAGCGTGACTTCGCCCGNNGACATCGACGCCAACGGCATCGTCCACGTCCACGCGAAGGACCTGGCGACGTCCAAGGAGCAGTCCATGACCGTGACCGGCGGTTCCGCCCTGGCAAGGGACGACATCGACCGGATGGTGAAGGACGCCGAGGCTCACGCCGAGGAGGACCGCAAGCGCCGCGAGGTCGTGGAGATGCGTAACGATGCGGACGCCCTGGCGTTCCGCACCGAGAAGCTCCTCGCCGAGCACGCCGAGACGCTGACCGACGAGCAGAAGAAGCCCGTCGCCGATGCCCTCGCCACGCTGCAGGCCGCCCTCAAGGGCACCGACAACGACGACGAAGTGCGTACGGCCATGAACGATCTCAACGAGAAGGCCAGCACGATGGGCCAGGCGGTCTACCAGGCCGCGCAGCAGGCTCAGGCGTCCCAGGCGCCGAGCGAGTCTGCGTCCACCAGTTCGGATGACGACGTGGTCGACGCGGAGATCGTCGACGACGACGACCACAAGAACTGACGTTTTCCTTCGAGGGCGCACCGTCCGGCTCAGTGCCGGATGGCTGCGCCCTCCTAGTCTTTGTGTGATCGATGTAGGAGAGACATGACTGATGACTTCGTGCCCGAGGGCGACGCGATCGACGGGGCGCAGGTTTCCGGCTCGCCGGACGACGCCCCTGACCTGGCTGCCGCCGTCGCCGAGCTGACGGGCGACCTGCAGCGCGTACAGGCCGAGTACGTCAACTACAAGCGCCGCGTCGACCGCGACCGCGACGTCGCACGCCAGCGCGGCATCGAGTCCGTGATCGCCGACCTGCTGCCCGTGCTCGACGGCATCGACGGCGCCAAGGCGCACGACGAGCTGACGGGCGGTCTGAAGCTGATCGCGGACGAGTTCGCGAAGGTGACCACCAAGTACGGTCTCGAGTCGTACGGACAGGTGGGCGACGAGTTCGACCCGCAGGTCCACGAGGCGCTCATGCACGTCGAGGTCCCGGGCTACTCGGTGACGACCTGTACGCAGGTGTTCCAGACCGGCTACCGGCTCGGCGGCCGCGTGATCCGGCCGGCGCGGGTGGCCGTCACCGATCCCACAGAGGAGCCGGTGGTCGCCTCGCTGGAGTCGGACGACTTCGTCCCCGACGACCCTGGTTCCCTGACCGACTGACTCAAGGGGCGCCTGCATGAGCACGAAGGACTGGCTCGAGAAGGACTACTACAAGATCCTCGGCGTCTCCAAGGACGCCAAGCCCGACGAGATCAAGAAGGCTTTCCGCAAGCTCGCGCGCGAGAACCACCCCGACCAGCACCCTGACGACAAGGAGTCGGAGCGCCGTTTCAAGGAGATCTCCGAGGCCAACTCGGTGCTGTCGGACGCGACCAAGCGCAAGGAGTACGACGACGCGCGGAGCATGTTCGGCACCGGCTTCAAGTTCCCCGGCGGCGGACAGCCCGGACGTCCCGGACAGGGCACGGGCGTCAACCTCGAGGACCTGTTCCGNNAACTCCGGCGAGGGCGGCTTCGGCGACCTGTTCGGCGGCCTCTTCGGGGGCCAGCAGCCGACCGGGCGCCGGTCCGGCCGTGGCCCGCGGCGCGGCGGTGACATCGAGGGCGAGGTGAACATCCCCTTCGCGGATGCNNACGTGTCAGGGCTCCGGCATGCAGGCGTCGCAGTCGGGCGGCTTCGCGTTCAGCGAGCCGTGCCGCGACTGCCGAGGCCGCGGGCTGATCATCGAGACCCCGTGCCCCGTGTGCTCCGGTACGGGTCGGGCTCGCTCTACGAAGACGATGCAGGTTCGGATCCCGGCAGGCGTCGACGACGGCCAGCGGATCCGGATCAAGGGCAAGGGAGGCGCCGGCGAGAACGGCGGCGCGTCCGGCGACCTGTACGTGACGGTGCACGTCACTCAGCACCCCGTCTTCGGACGGAACGGCGACGCGCTGACGGTGACGGTCCCCGTGACGTACGCGGAAGCAACGCTCGGCGCCGAGATCGACGTGCCGACGCTTGCTGACGGTACGGTCCGGCTGCGCGTTCCCGCGGGAACGCCGAACGGCCGTACGTTCCGGGTCAAGGGCCGTGGCGTCGGCAAGCCCGGGGACGCCGGCGACATGCTCGTCACGGTCGAGGTCGAGGTGCCCAAGCACCTCTCGGACGAGGCGAAGGCGGCGCTCACGGAGTTCCAGCGGCTGGCCGCCGAGCCCAATCCTCGTACTCACCTCATGAGGAGCTGACATGGAGTCGTTGCCCGATCGCCTGGATCGTGACGCGCCACTGTTCCCCATCTCGACTGCGGCGCGACTAGCGGGGATGCACCCTCAGACCCTCCGCACGTACGACCGGCTCGGTCTCGTCGTGCCGACACGTACGCGTGGCCGCGGTCGCCGGTACTCGATGCGCGACGTCGCGCGGCTGCGGCTCGTCCAGTACCTGTCGCAGGACGAGGGCATCAACCTCAACGGCGTGCAACGCATCCTCGAGCTGGAGCTGCGGCTCGACGGGCTCCAGAAGCGCGTCGAGGAGCTGACGGCAGAGCTCCGCGCGGCGCACTCCGCACCTCCGGGGACCCGCCTCTTCACCGCGTCGACCAACGCCGTCCACCTCGGCACGGTCGTGCGTACCCAGAAGGCCATCGGCCGCTGACCCCGACGCGCCGGGCTCCGGCCGCGCCTGTCTGTGCCCTGCCGGTTTCCCAAGGGATCACACCAAACCTGCACCTCCCACACCAAATTTGGCGTGGGAGGTGCAGGTTTGACCACAGCCCTTGGGAAACCGACAGCGGCGCACAGGCATCGAGTCCCCAGGCCACCCGAACGACCGGCGCACCCCGGACGGCTCCGGCTGGGCCGTGATGACCCCGGAGGGCCGCGAGTTCTGCGTCGAGCGCAGCCCGGCGCAGCTCGACCGGGCAGAGTAGACGAGAGCACTCACCACCAGGCCGGAGAACACCATGACGAACGACCTCATCGCGCGCGGGCTGGCGGCGGCCTCCGACACGGACGTCGTCGACGTCGGCCGGGGCGTCCTCGCAACCAGCGGCGCCCTCCTCAAGGGCTCGCTCTTCGCCGGTGGCAAGCCGGCCCTGGTGGTGGCTGACGACCGTACGTGGGCAGCGGCAGGGCACGCCGTGCACGACTCGTTGGTGGCGGCCGGCGTCGACGTGCTCGATCCGATGATCTTCCCCGGACACCCCGTCCTGTACGCGGCGCTGGACAACTGCGACATCGTCCGCGAGCGGCTCGCCGCCTCTGGAGCGCTCGGCGTGGCCGTCGGCTCCGGCACGATCAACGACCTCGTGAAGCTCGCGTCGGGCCAGCTCGGACAGCAGTACGCCGTCGTGGGGACGGCAGCCTCGATGGACGGCTACTCCGGCTTCGGCGCGCCCATGAGCTCGGAGGGCGTCAAGGTGACGATGCCCTGCCCCGCACCACTCGTCGTGATCATCGACCTCGACGTGGCGGCGGCCGCGCCGTCGGCCATGGTCGCCTCCGGCTACGGCGACCTGTCCGCGAAGATCCCGGGGGGTGCCGACTGGATCCTTTCCGACGCTGTCGGCCTCGACCCCATCGACCCGCTCGCCTGGGAGCTCGTACAGTCTGGCGTGTTGGAGGCGCTCTCCCAGCCCGACGCTCTCGCAGCCGGCGACCCCGACGCGTATGCCGGTCTGGTCTCCGGCCTCGTCCTGTCCGGACTGGCCATGCAGGTCTACCGCGGCACTCGGCCCGGCTCCGGCGCCGAGCACTACTTCAGCCACCTCTGGGAGCTGGACCATCTCGGCGGCGACTGGGATCCGCCCTTGTCGCACGGCGGAAAGGTCGCGATCGGCACGCTGGCGATGAGCGCGTTCTACGAGCGGTTCCTCGCCCGCGACCTCGCCGCGCTCGACATCGACGCGGCCGTCGCAGGATGGGCGCCCTGGGACCTCGTCGAGGCCGACATCCGGTCGAGGTTCACCGGCGCGCTGGCCGACCACGCCGTGGCCGAGACGAAGGTGAAGTACGTCGACGGGGCAGGGCTGCGTGGTCGTCTGCAGACCTTCGTCGACGGCTGGGCAGACCTGCGTCCCCGGATCACCGCACAGCTCGTACCGGCGAAGACCCTGCAGGGGATGCTTCGCTCAGCCGGCGCTCCGGCGACCCCGGAGGACATCGGCCTGACCGCCCAGGACGTACGGGCGACGTTCCCCAGGGCGATGTACTACCGGTCGCGCTACACGGTCCTCGACCTGGCGCGCGAGGCCGCCTGGTTCGACGAGCTCGTGGACGAGGTCTTTGCCCCTGGAGGCCTCTGGACCTGAGCCCGACGCGGACCAGGGACGTAGGACCGCTGGCCCTAGAACAGGCTGACGGGCAACGAGTAGATGTCGAACCAGTCGGCGTACAGGAACACGGTGTAGCCACCGAAGCTGCGACGCGTCGCTGTCGGCAGGCCAGGGGTCGACTGCAGCATCTTGTCGGTCGGCAGGTCGGTGTAGACGACAACGGCCATGGGCCGCTGGGCGGCGGCCTCCGTCTCGTACGGGGCGTAGCGTCGGATGACGGTGGGCGCGACGGTGATCTGCTCATTCGTCATCGCGCTCAGTGAGTAGGCGACCCAGTACGACCCGTACGCGTGCTCGACCTTGTTCTCCTGGAGGTACGCCGCGACGGGCACCAGGCTCGGATCGAACGGCGTCGTCGATGCCCGCTGTAACCCACCGTGGAACCCGAGGCTCAGGATCGTGGCGGCGATCGCGGCAACAGCGACGACGGGCATCAGCCAGGTGCGGTGCCACCGGGACAGCAGCAGCGCGACCGCGAACGCGAACTCGGGGAGGAGGAGGGCGACGTAGCGTACGGAGTCCGGGGCGAGACGGACGCCGGACCCGAGCACGAGTGACGTGATGAGCAGGACTGTTCCGGTGCCGATGACCAGGGACGGCGAGTCCCGTCGCCGGATGCCGAACCAGACCGGCCCTCCGACTGCGGCGACGCTCAGCAAGGTCACGACGAACGCGACGCGCTCGTCGGTCCCGAACGGAACGGCGGCCGGAAGGAGGGAAGTGAACAGCGATGCGAAGCTCTGGGTGTGGAGACCCCGGATCGCGACAGTCTTCCCGTGGTCCAGGAGGGTTCGGATGATCCACGGGGATGCCGTCACCAGACCGGCCGCGGCACCGACCAGCCACCGGCGCCAGCGCCTGTCGGACCACAACGCCAGCACCACGCCGGGAGCAGCGAGCGCGATCGACGCCGGCGAGGTCCACAGCGCCAGGCCGGACAAGGCGCCGAGGGCGACCCAGCCCCAGATGGTCCTCGAACCTCTGGTCGGGCTGAGCGCCAGGAACAGGACGAGGAGTCCGTAGAGCAACGTCGGTCCGTAGAAGCCGGGGTCCTTGACCGAGGGCAGCATGGGCACTGCCAGTGGGAACCACATGAGGATGCCCGCGAGATCTCCCCAGACGACCCCCAGCGCACGTGCGGCGATCTGGCGCAGGACGACTGTGGCCGCGAGGAAGAAGAGCGCGCTCACCACGGCGAGCACGTGCATGGACGCGCCGGTCACGACCATCACGAGCCCCGCGACGATCTGGAGTGTCGTGCCGCCGTACTGCTGACCCCAGTAGATGGGCGGGAACTCGCCCTGGGCGACGTGGCGGCTCATGAGATAGACGACGGCGTTGTCCGAGTCGAGCGTGTAGGCGACCGAGTAGCTCAACCAGATCCGCAGGCCCAGCCCCAGGACGAGCGACGCTACAAAGAAGATGGTCGTGGGCCGCCGGAGCGCGGCGACGAATCGTGACCTGCTCGCGCTCGGACCCGTTTCCTCGGATCCCGAACGTGCAGGCGGGACCTCGGAAGTCGTCACGGCCGGGAGTCTACGGCAGGCGTCAGGNNGTCAGGACGACGTGGGGAGTCCGTCGCGGGAGACGTCGGGGTCGACCGCGTACGCCTTGCCAGGGTTGAAGCTGGCGGGCATGACCTCGTCCTCGGGGAGCTTCGTCGTGTCGACCTCGATCTCATGTCCCTGATGGATCGCGTCCGACGGCGCATCCGAGTAGATGTCCTCGGTGTCCCCATATGTCGCCATGCATTCGTCCTCTCGTAATAGAGAAACGCTAATACCCTCTGACAAGCAACCATGACATCTGTCCAGGACTCGCCGCGCCTATCATCGGAACGTGACCGATCCCGTGATTGCATGCCCCTCCTGCGGTACGAAGAACCGGGTCCCCATGGCGTCGAGCGGGCTGCCCCGCTGTGCCAGCTGCCAGGCCGACCTGCCGTGGCTCGTCAACGCCGGGGACGCCGACTTCGACGCGGCGGTCAAGGCCAAGTCCCTCGTCCTCGTCGACCTCTGGGCGGAGTGGTGCCCACCGTGCAAGATGATCGCTCCGATCCTCGAGGGGCTGAGCCGCGACCTGGCCGGACAGCTCAAGGTGGTCAAGGTCGACGTCGACCACTCGCCGGTCATCTCGCAGCGTTACGACGCCCGCAGCATCCCTCTGCTGTTGCTGATCGACGACGGGAAGGTCGTCGACACGATCGTCGGGGCGTTGCCGAAGCTGGCGTTCCGCCGCCGTATCGACGCGGCGCTGGCCAGCCGGGTCTGACTCGGGTCTGAGTCAGGCGCCGAAGTCTGCGAGGTGGGCGGTCACGTACGCGGCGTCCCGCTCGTACAGCTCCGCGTGCCCCTCCGCGACGTGCCGCGCGAACGCCTCGTTGCCGGCGGCAGCCTCCTCGCGCATGTACGAGACGTGGTCGAGCAGCCGGGAGACCACGGCCCTGACCGTCGTCGCCACGTCGCAGGCGTCGAGCCCGTACGACTCGCAGAACAGCCGCGCCCGCGCCCCCCGCTCGGGGATCGTGCCCCAGCCGTCGTGGGCGCTCGCCAGAGGTGCGAAGCGGTAGACCGCGTACGACAGGTCGTACGTCCTCGGCCCCGGTCTCGCGTAGTCGAGGTCGAAGATCCCGACGACCTGGTCGCCGGAGAACACGAGGTTGTACGGGGCGTAGTCGCCGTGGACGACGATCTCGGCACCGGGCAGCGGCGTGAGCTGCCACGGGAGGTCGCGGGTGACGAGCGGTATCGACGCGTCGTGGAACCGCCGCAGCAGCCGGGCGGCCGAGACGAGCGCGGCTTCGCTGCGTACTGCCGCTGACAAGGGGTAGTGCCCGACCTCGCCGGTCAGGTAGTCGAGCACCTCGCGTCCTTGGTCGTCCGTACCGCGCCATGCCGGTACGGGCAGACCGGCGTCGTGGAGGACGGTCAGCAGCTCCTTCGTCGCCGTGCTCCAGGGTGCGCTGGGGCGATGGACCGCATCGCCGATGCGTACCACCCGGTTGATCCCGCCTCCCGCGAGCTCGATCTCCTCCACGGTCCCATCATGCCGTCGCGGTGTGACGTACCAGGATGAGGCGGAGCAGCACGCCCACGACCAGCGCCCAGAACGCCCCGCCGATGCCGAGCACGGTGATGCCCGACGCCGCGACGAGGAACGTCACCGCGGCCGGAAGTCGTCCGGGCGCGTCCTCGAGGGCCTGCTGGATGCTGCCGGCGAGCGTACCGACGAGCGCGAGACCGGCGGCAGCGGGGAGCAGGGCGCCGGGAGCCGCGAGCACGATCGCGGTGACGACGCCGGCCCCGGCGGCGAGGAACAGGTACAGGACGCCCGTCGTCATNNGTGGTGAGCAGCGTCGGCCGCCACGGCGTCTCGTAGCCGAACGTCTTCAGCACGGCCACCCCCGGCACGTTCTGCGAGGCCATGGTCACGAGCCACAGGGGGACCGCGATCCCGACCACGGCCTGCCAGGAGAAGTGGGGCGCGACAAGGGTGAACCCGACCGAGAACTGCGGAGCGCCATCGAGGTGGAGCAGGGTGACGACGAACGCCGCGGCGATCGCCGCCGGGGTCGCCCAGCGCGGCGCCAGAAGCAGGACGACCACCCAGGCGAGCAGGATCGGCCACATGAGGCCCGGCGAGCTGGCGGTCGCCAGGACCGGCTTCAGGCAGAGCGGCACGATGACGCCTGCGAGCATCGCCTGCGCGACGGACGTGGGGATGCGCGCTATCAGCGTGCCGAGAGCCGGGACGGCGGCGGTTGCGATGATGAGCAGGCCAGTGACGACGAACGCCCCGATCGCGGTCGGCCAACCCCCGGCGGGCGTGGGGCTCGCCGCGAGCAGCGCCGCCCCTGGCGTCGACCATGCGATCGTGATCGGGATCCGGTAGCGCCCGGCGAGCAGGATCGTCGCGATGCCCATCGTGAGACAGAGTGCGGCGAGACCCGAAGCCGCCTGTACAGGGGTGGCGCCCATCGCCCTCAGACCCGTGAGCACGACCGCGAACGCGCTCGTGAACCCGACGACCGCGGTGACCAGCCCGGCCACGTACGCGTGACGGTCCGCCAGCAGTGTTCGCATCCCACCCCTCTCCGGGGCGAGGCTAGGGCACGAGCCGCTGGCGGGCGGTACGGGTTCGCCAGTCGGGCGAGCATCGACCGTTGGACTCAGGGGCGGTGCCGACGTCGGAGTCGAAGGGTCTTCACGTGCGCGGGCGTGCACCGATCTCCGGCGTGTCGCGGCCCCTCGACGAGGAGACGATGGCCACCACTGGTCCCTGCAGGCTTGTTCGCGTCAGCCGGACGGAGTCACGAAAGGGCCCTCGCCTCCCACCCCTAGGATCGAGCGCGTGAGAGTCGGGCTGGCGGGCGTGGTGGCGCTGATGCTGGTGCTGCTGTCCGCCTGTACGGGGCTGGGCAGTCCTGACCAGACGAAAGCTTGCCGGGCGCTGGCCGACCAGGTGCCGGGCATGTCCGGGATCAAGGAAGCCACTTTCACCGACTCCATCGTGAGCAGCCTCCCGCGGTGCACGGGCGTGGTGGCACTCGACCCGAGCCTCACGACTGCGCAGCGGGGTCAGGTCGTCGGGAGCGTGTACGACGTCGTACGAGCTCGGGGCGTCAAGGAGGTCGAGTTCTCCACGCAGTTCTCTGGGGGTGCGGTCTCGTTGTCGGTGAACAGCGGCTTCCCGACGGCGGACGAGGCCACGGGAGTTCTGGCGATCGCAGACACGGCCCACGCGGATGCCGCGGAGATCACGTGGTCCTTGGCGACCGGTCTCGTGGCGGCCGAGCACGCGCGCCTGACCAGCACGAGTCCGGCGGAGTCCCTGAGCGAGGCGACCGCCCTTCTCGCGGTGACGCCACCGACGGGACTCCACGAGATCGACTGGTACCTCAACGACACGCAGGTCGTCGCGCCCACACTCACCGCGGACGAGGCGACCCGCCTCGAGGCCGTCGCTTCCTGGTTCGACAAGAACCCCGGCGTCGTCTCGTACACGCTCTCCGTCGACGCGACCACCTGGACCTGGACGCTCACGACCGCGACCGAGGTCCCGGATGCCGTCCGCGACTTCGCCACCGTCGCGGGGGCGGGCAAAGGTGTGAAGGTCAGCGCCAGCCTCGCCGGCAAGGCTCCCTACGTCACAGTCCCCTGACGGCTGGGTCGGGAAGGCTCGATCACAGGATCGGGTCGAGCTCGAAGCCCACCACGGTCACCTTGTCCCCCTCGATGAGCATGGTGAGGAAGACGGCGAACTTCTCCGTGAGTACGGTTCGGTGCCCCGGCTGGCCGAGAACCGTGTCCAGCGGCGCAGGCCACCAGATGTAGTACTCCGGCCGGGCGGTGGTCGTCACGGTCGACACGTACGAGGCGCTCACGAGGGTGCCCGTGGCTGTTCTGCCGAACCGGAGGCCTCCTTGCTTGCCCGTGTCGCTCTGGATCGCAGAGCTCATCGTACGGAGGGCACCCTCGTCCGGCAGGTTGGACGCCGTGTAGAAGTCCTTGAGATCGGCCGGTGGTGTGACCGGACCGACGGTGCCCTTGTTCAGGTACGTGAGCACGGCTGCTGCGGCGGTCGATCCCGCCTGCATCTCGGCGGCGGTCGGGTCGCCGGTGCCGGGCTCCGGGGCGAGGACGGGTTCCATGCGGCTCTCGGCGGCGATCATCCATGGGCTGTAGCTGTGTTCCCGCGTGAGCACGGTGAAGCGCTTGTACGGCACCTTGCCGATGCAGTTCCATCGCACGAGCGCCGTGGCGGCCATCGGGTAGGCCTTGGCGGCTGAGCGGTACGCCGTCTCGATCGTCGCCTCGCAACTGGGAGGAGCCGACGTCGAACCGGCTGCCTTGGCGTAGGTCGAGTCATAGACGTACGGCTGGAGCGCCAGCTCCGTGTACAGCCCGCTCCAGACGTCGGTGGAGTACTTGGGTGCGTACCCGTCGATGCCTTCGATGAACGCCCGGTGCGCGATGCTGCCGGCGGTCGCCGACGTGTGGTCGGATGCCAGAGGAACCTTGGTGACCCCCGTACGAGAGGGTGCGGCCTCCGGCTTCGGGACCTTCGGAACGGTCGGCATCGAACACCCGGCGGACGCGGCGATCAGCGACACCGCCACGAGTCCGGCGACCCAGCGGGCCAGCGGACCCTGTGCCCACGGCGGGGGTAGGGCCGGGCCGTAGGGCGAGACCGGCACCGGTGTGGGGAGCGTGGCTTTGGGGTGCTTCCTGCGACGAGCGCGACCGATCCCGACGAGGAACAGGACCAGTCCGATGAGCGCCAGCGCTGCCCCGGTACCGATGACCCCGAACACGATGGTGCGGATACCGGCAACCCGGTAGTCGACGCGGATCCTGATCGGTTCTCCGGTGGCGGAGACGAGGACCGCCTGGGAGGTGACGTCGGAGGCGGACGCGATGACGAGCTCGGGGTTCGGTCCCGTGGCCTTGGTCAGCCAGAAGTCGACGTCCGTGACTGCGACCGGGGGGTCCTGGGCGACGGCCGTGGTGCTCGTGACGCCGATCTCCCGCGACGAGAGCGACGTGATCGTGGCGTGGGCGATGTTGTCGGTGTAGTCGTCGACGTCGATGGGGTTGGCGGTGGCGAGGATCAGCAGGCTCTGAGATGCCGCGGTCACGCGGATGTCGGAGTCGTAGGCCAGGACCCCGTACTTCGAGACCACGACGTGCTCGCCCCCGGGGTTCGCGATCGCCGTGGGACCGAGAACCCAGTCGCCGGACCGTACGTACTGGGCCAGCGCGTATCCGCCAGTACCACCGAGAAGCGCACCGATGATCATGAGGACGACGCCGACGACTCGCATCTGGCTCCTTGGGGTGGCATGCAGGTGGCGCCAGCCTAGGGACTGCCTGTGCCTCGCGAGCCCAATAGCCACAGGAATTTCGGTGGAATCGTCAACCAGCCAGGATGACCTCGGCGGTGCGTCGGCCCGAGACGAGGGCGCCCTGGATGGAGGCGGTGTCGCGATGGTCGCCGCACACGTACAGACCGTCGTCGAACCGGATCTGCTTGCGTACGTTCAGGGGCGGTGGCATGACGGGAAGGGCGTCCGGGACCACATGGGTGGTCAGCAGGCGCCAGTCGGCGGTGTCCCGTTCGTACAGCGACGCCAGGTGCCCGCGCACCGCCGGCTCCGACGGCACGACATCGTCGACCAGCAGCGCCGAGGCCTGTACGAGATGCTGCCCGGCCGGTGCGTAGCTCGGGGCCACGTTCGACATCACGGCCGTGTTGACGATCGGGCCGGCATTCGGCCGGGCGTCGACGGTCAGGTAGGTGCTCGCGGTCGGGGCGGACTCCGTCGCGAACCACCACGTGGCAACGCCCTTCATCGCCGGCGCCGGTGAGGGAGTGAGCCTTGCGGCAGTCGTGGGGTCGGTCGCCACGACCACGATGCGCGCTGCCCGCTCGCCCCGCGGCGTCTGAACCACCCAGGCGGAACCTTCTCGCGCCACGCTCATGACGAGCGTCCCCAGCTCGACCGGCCGTGTCAGAGCTGCCGCTAGCTGGCGGGGGATCGCTGACATGCCCAGGGCGGGGACCGCCGGCGTACCGAGCGCGAACGACCGTACGAGCAGGCGCGCGAAGCGTGCCGACGTGGTCCCTGCAGACTCGAGCAGCACCCCCGCGAGGAAGGGCTCGACCACGTCGTGACGCAGAGGCCCGTGGAAGCCGGCGGCGTCGAACGACTCAGCCACCGAAGAGTCGGGCGCGGTGAGCAGCCGCGACACCGAGCCCATGGCCGGCGCGAACCACCGGGCGAACGCGAGGAGCTGGCGAACGTCCGCGTACGGGCTGTGCAGCGCCGCCATCAGCGACTTCGGGTCGAGAGCGAGCTCGGCCAGGCCGTCCGTGCGACGTACGGCGATGCCGCGTCCGAAGGCCCGCAGCTCCAGGGCGGCCAGGTTGAGCTGGCTCTTCGCGTCCGGATAGGCGGGGTTGAGCAGCTGGAACCCGCGGTCACAGCGGAAGCCGTCGACCACCTCGGTCCGTACGCGTCCGCCCACCTCGTCGTTCGCCTCGAGCACGTCGACGCTGCGCCCCGCGCGGGACAGCACCCGCGCGCACTGCAGCCCAGCGAGTCCGGCACCGATCACGAGCACGTCGATCATGGGCGAATCCTGTCAGGCTCGACCAACTGCCGGCTCACGTCGACCGTGACGCTATCCGCGAGCGAGCGACCTGGACCCGAACCGTGCGGTCGCTGCGGCGCACGCCCCGACGGCAGCAACCGCGAGCCAGACCCAGGCCGTACGGTTGAGGCCTTCGACGGGTACGCGTCCGACGAGCTCGAACGGGGACAGGTCCCGGCCCCATCGCGGCAGCTGGAGCGCCTCGCCGAGCAGCCCGACGACCAGTGCCCAGCCCACCGGCAGCCACGCGAGACCTCGGAGACGCGGGGACAGCGCGAGGAGCAGCGCCGCCACGCACTCGACCAGGAGCACGCCCGGCACGTACGCCGCCGCGGCCCTCATGTTCCTCTCCACCGCGTCCCGTGGTACTCCCGACAGCCATTGCGCCAGTCCCGAGCCCAGTCCGCACAGCAGCAACGTCCCCACGGAGAACACGGCGACCACCCCGACCCACGCCAGCCACACCCGCGTCCGAGAGAATCCGCCGGCGAGCACCAGCCCCATGCGGGCGTCGGACTCCTCGACGCCGAGTCGCGACATGCCCGCGACTGCAGCGGCACTCGCCATGGTCGCCGCCAGTACGAGGCTCATCACGGTCTCGATCTGGCTGGCGTCGCCTCCGAGCGCCTCGTCGAGCGTCGGGTTCGCGGCGATGATGCGACCCATCTCCGTCGTCATGGCGCCGAGCGAGACGCACCACACGAAGGCCCCGGCCGCCCACCCGATCATGCTGCCCCGCGTCAGGCGCCAGGCAAGTCCCGCAGGCGTCGCCAGGACGCGCGTTGCCGAGGAACGTCCACCTCGTTGCGCCAGCACCCCCGACCCCAGGTCGCGGCGGGAGGCGACGACGACCGCGGCGCCGCTGGTCGCCGCGAGCAGCCCGACGAACGCGAGCGCCGGCCACCACACCCACCTCCCCCACGGGTGCGCCTCTGCGACCCATCCCATGGGTGAGGCCCACACGTACCTCAGCTGTCGACCGTCGATGTACGCCCGCGTGAGGAACCCGATGATGGCGACCACGCCGCTGATCGCGTACGCGCCACGCGTGCCCTGTGCTAGCTGCCCGGCGAGCAGTCCTATCCCGGTGAACGCCATCCCGTACAGAGCCAGGATCGACGGGTACGTCTGGGAGCCGAGCCGGTCGAACCCCAGCGCGTACAACCCAGCCTCGCACGCCTTCGCGAAGACGAGCCAGGACCCGATGCTGACGGCGAGGGCGGCGAGCGGTACGGCGGTGCGGGCGACGCGGGCCGATGTGACCAGCTCGATGACACCGGACTCCTCGAGCCGGCGGGTCAGGGCGACGCCGAGCAGCAGGCCGACGGCGGGAATCGCCAGCTCACCGGCGAAGCCCACCTCGTACGCTGCGATCCCTCCGATCGAGTCGAGGTCGACGCCACGTCCGTTGAACGCCCAGCTGGCTGGGCTGGCGCCCATGGTGGCCGCGTACTCGGCACGCGCCTGGGGACTCGGGTACAGGTCCTTGACCTCGCTCCCCGTCCCGATGACCAGCGCCGCAAGGAGCAGCGCGGGCCCGAGCAGGAGCAGCCACGACGACCGTACGTGGAGCCGTACCAGCCGCCACACCCCGNNCGGCCGGCGCGGATGATCGTCACCGTGTCGCACAGGGCCTCGACCTCGGACAGGATGTGGCTGGAGAGCAGCACGGTGCGACCTTCGGCCCGGACCTCCCGGATCGTCTCGCAGAACCGCTCCTCCATCACGGGGTCGAGGCCTGACGTGGGCTCGTCGAGAAGCAGCAGCTCCGCGTCGGTGGACAGGGCGGCGATGAGGGCGACCTTCTGACGGTTGCCCTTCGAGTACGTCCGCGCCCTGCGCCGGGGGTCGAGCTCGAAGCGGTCGATGAGCTCGCTGCGGCGGTTCTTGTCCTGCGTCCCCTGAAGGCGCCCGATGACATCGATGCACTCACCTCCCGTGAGACCGGGCCACAGGACCGTGTCGCCGGGGACGTACGCGAGGCGGCGGTGCAGGACGGGCGCCTCTCGCCAAGGATCGCGGCCGAGAACCGTCAAAGCTCCTGACGTCAGCCGCAGCTGGCCGAGGATCGCTCGGATCGTCGTCGACTTGCCCGCACCGTTGGGCCCGATGAACCCGTGGACCTGACCGCGACCCACGGTGAGGTCGAGCCCGTCGAGGGCCGTCACCTTTCCGAAGCGTTTGACGAGGTGCCGTGCCCGGATGACCGGGTCGCGCCCGTCATCGACATCCAGCGCGTCCAGGGCATGCGCGGGCCGGTGTACAGGTACCGCGGCCACAGAATCTGACAGTGACTGTCTCATGACAGTGACTGTACACGATAAAGTGACAGTGACTAGCAGGGAGTGGGGGCTCATGGAGCAGGGGCTGCGGGAGCGCAAGAAGGCGCGGACGATGCACCACGTGCAGGCCGTGGCGCTGAAGCTCTTCTCTGAGCGCGGCTTCGACGAGGTCACCGTCGAGCAGGTCGCCGCGGAGGCGGAGGTGTCCCCGAGCACCGTCTACCGCTACTTCGGGACGAAGGAGGGACTCGTCATCGTCGACGAGTTCGACGACCCGGCCATCGGGGGGTTCGAAGCCCTGCTGGTCACGGACGAGCCGCTGCTGGTGGTACTCCGGCGCGCCTTCGCCTCCATCGACGAGGAGCAGTTCGGGCAGGCGAGGAGCCTGACCATGATCCGTACGAAGATGATCCTGGACACGCCGGCCCTGAGCGCCGCCGCCGCAATCCGGATCGCAGAGCTCACCGTCGGGCTCGCGGACCATCTCGCCGCAGCCCGAGGGTTCACCCGAGCCAAGGCTCTTGCCCTGGTGGCAACGGGGATGGGGTGCATGGTGGCGGCTCTCCACGAGTGGTACGAGGCCGACGGTGCAGTCTCGTACTCGGCATGCCTCGACGAGGCGCTGGACGCCTTGAGTGAGCTCCNNGCTAGGCTACGGAACCGTAACCTACGGAACCGTAGGAAGGGAGACGCGTGACCTCGACGAACGCATGGACCCCACGTATCGTCGGCGATGCCAGTGAGCACCCCGATGACGTAGCCGGCGGCATGCCGGACGACGGCATCGAGACCGTACAGCTCCTGGATGCCGACGCACATCCGGTCCGGCACCCCTCGTACAGCCCGCAGCTCTCGGCCGATCAGGTGCGCGACGCGTACAGGACCATGTTCCTGGCGCGGCGCCTCGACGCTGAGGGGACCAACCTGCAGCGGCAGGGGCAGCTCGCGCTCTGGGCGCCGGCGATCGGCCAGGAGGCCGCGCAGATCGGCGCGATCACGGCACTGCGGCCGACCGACAGGGTCTACCCCTCGTACCGCGAGCTCTCCATGGCGATGCACCGCGGACTCGACCCCGTCGCGGTCTTCCAGATCATGCGCGGCATCACGCACGCCACCTGGGACGTCGACGCGCTCCACTTCGGGCTGTTCGCGTTCGTGGTGGGCGCCCAGACGCTGCAGGCGACCGGGTACGCGATGGGCATCACGCTCGACGGGGCCGACGAGGTCGTCATGGCCTGCCTTGGTGACGGTGCCACCAGCGAGGGCCACGTCAGCGAGGCCCTCAACTTCGCCGCCGTCTTCAAGGCGCCGGTGATCTTCCTCGTGCAGAACAACCAGTACGCGATCTCGGTGCCGACCTCGGGCCAGTTCCGCGGCGCTCCGGCGGCGCGCGCCACCGGGTTCGGCATGCCCGGCATCCGTGTCGACGGCAACGACATCTTCGCGATGCACGCGGTCGTGGCCGAGGCCGCCGAGCGCGCCCGCACCGGTGGAGGGCCGACGCTCGTCGAGGCCATGACGTACCGGATCGGCGCGCACACCACAGCCGACGACCCCACGCGCTACCGCTCCCGCGAGGAGGAGGAGCTGTGGGCCGGGCGTGACCCGCTCGTACGTACGGAGCGCTGGCTGCGCGACCAGGGCACGTCCGAGTCGTACTTCTCGGACCTCTCGGACGAGGCCGATGCGCTGGCCACCGATGTGCGCTCCCGGGTTCTCACGCTCACGCCCGACGGGATCACCGAGCTGTACGACNNGATGGTGCAGCTCTCGATGGCGAAGGCCATCACCGCCGGCCTCAGCCGTGCGATGGACCGCAACGACCACGTCGTCACGATCGGCCAGGACATCGGCAAGCTCGGCGGCGTCTTCCGCATCACGGACGGCCTGCAGGAGCGCTTCGGCGCCCGCCGCGTCATGGACTCGCCGCTCGCCGAGGCCGGCATCGTGGGCACGGCTCTGGGGATGGCGCAGCGCGGCTACGTACCCGTCTGCGAGATCCAGTTCGACGGCTTCGTGTTCCCGGCGTTCGACCAGATCATCAACCAGGCGTCGCGTCTGCGGTTCCGCAGCCAGGGCCACGTGACTGCGCCGATCGTCATCCGGCTCCCGTACGGCGGCAACGTGGGCTCGATCGAGCACCACGGCGAGTCGCCGGAGGCGTACTTCACCCCGACGCCGGGACTGCGGATCGTCACGCCGAGCACTCCGGCCGACGCGTACGAGCTGATCCAGCAGGCGATCGACTGCCCCGACCCCGTGATCGTGCTGGAGCCCAAGCGGCTCTACCACTCGCTCAAGGGCGAGGTCGACCTCGACGCCCCGCCGTCGGGCGAGCTCGACCGCGCACGGGTCGTACGGCTGGGCAGCGAGGTGACGCTGATCGGGTACGGCCCGATGATGTCCACCCTTCTCAGCGCGGCGAAGGTGCTCGCAGACGAGGGCCATTCGGCGGAGGTCGTCGACCTGCGGTCGATCGCGCCGATCGACTGGGTGACCGTCGAGACGTCCGCGCGCAAGACCGGGCGCGTCGTGGTCGCGCACGAGGCGCCCCGGACGTCCGGCCTCGGCGCCGAGCTCGCCGCCCGCATCCAGGAGCGCTGCTTCTTCGCCCTCGAGTCGCCCGTGCTGCGCGTGACCGGCCTCGACATGCCCTACCCGCCGTCGCGGGTCGAGACCGACTACGTCCCGAGCGTCGATAGGGTGCTCCAGACGGTCGACCGCGCGCTCGCGTACTGAGAGGTTGCCATGGCACTTCAGCACTACCGCCTGCCCGATGTCGGTGAGGGGCTCACTGAGGCGACCGTTCTCAACTGGCTCGTCGCCGAAGGCGACCGCGTCGCGATCAACGACCCCGTCGTCGAGATCGAGACCGCGAAGTCCGTCGTCGAGCTGCCGAGCCCGTACGCGGGTGTGGTGGCGGCTCTCCTCGTACCGGTGGGCCAGACCGTCGAGGTCGGTACCGCGCTGATCGCGGTCGAGGACGGGATCGGCATGGAGTCGGCCCTGGCGACCGAGGCCGGGACGGGTGCGACTCCCGAGACGGAGGCCGAAGCGCCGGCGTCGCAGGCCACCTTGGTGGGCACCGGCCCGCGCGAGATGAAGCAGACGCGCCTGCCGCGCAAGACGGCCGAGAACACGCTGGCGCCGCCACCACCGGCCGACGTGGACGTACGGACGCTGGCCAAGCCGAGCGTACGGAAGCTGGCGCG
>PMBM01000162.1:3949-4795 GCA_003153855.1 Propionibacteriaceae bacterium | reverse complement strand
ATCGCCCTCGCGGGGTCCGTACTCTGCTGGTCGTGACCTCGTCCGGACCCGAACCGGTGGCCTGATTCCTCCCCGATCTCCACTGCCCCAGCGGCAGGGGCTGGACGCGGCGTGGGTGCGGACGCCGGATCGCGATCCGTCCTCCCCCGCCCGATGGGCCACGATGCGCGACTTCCTCGTCGACCGCCTCCCGAACGCCGTCCCGGTCGATGCGCGGCTGGACGCCGGGGAGTTCGTCGACCAGGCGGGGAAGCCCTGGACCGGCGAGGAGCCGTACCGTCCGAACGCGTTCATCTGGTTCCACAGACCTCTGGGCCCGGAGCCGGTCGTGCCGTTCGCCGTCGAGGTGCTGCACCAGGACGCCCGCATCGTCGTGGTCGACAAGCCCCACTTCCTGGCCACCACCCCGAACGGCACGCACGTCCGAGAGTCGGTACTGGTCCGGTTGCGGGACTCCTTGGACCTGCCCGAGCTCACGCCGGCCCACCGGCTGGACCGACTCACCGCGGGAGTGCTGGTCCTGACCACGCAGCGCGTGTACCGAGGCGTGTACGCGGGGCTCTTCCAGACCCACGACGTCGAGAAGACCTACGAGGCGTTGGCGCCGTTCGACCCCACCCTCGGGTTCCCGCGTCGCGTCACCAGCCGGATCGAGAAGCATCGTGGCAGCCTGCAGGCCGAGGTGGTCGCTGGTGAACCGAACGCTGAGACCTTGGTCGAGGTGGTCGAGACGCGCGGACAGGTCGCGCGGTACCGGTTGACGCCCGCCACGGGGAAGACCCACCAGCTGCGCGTACAGATGGCTGCCTTGGGACTGCCGATCCTGGGCGACTCGCTCTACCCCAC
>PMBM01000162.1:0-3929 GCA_003153855.1 Propionibacteriaceae bacterium | reverse complement strand
TGACCCGCCCGCTGCGGATCCTGTTCCACTCGCCGCAGATCCCGAACAACACGGGTTCGACGATGCGTCTGGCCGCAGTCACGGGCGCCGAGCTGCACCTGGCCGGGCCCCTCGGTTTCGACATGGACGACGCGAAGCTGCGGCGCGCGGGTCTCGACTATCGCGACAAGTCCGCGACCTTCGTCCACGAGTCACTCTCAGCCGCCTACAGCGCGCTTCTGCCGGCCCGAGTGTTCGCCTTCACCGCCCATGCCGAGACCCTCTACACGGACGTGGCCTACGAGGCCGGTGACATCCTCCTGTTCGGCCCGGAGGCCACCGGTCTCGACCCAGCGGTGCTGGCCGACCCTCGCATCGCCGCTCGCGTGCGGATCCCGATGGTGCCCGGCATGCGCTCACTCAATCTCGGCAGCGCCGCGGCTGTCGCCGTGTACGAAGCCTGGCGCCAGCTCGGGCACCACGGCGCGGTCACCTGAGGAACCCGCCAGGGTTCTCNNCGGTGCGTCTGGTACCACTCGATGAGGCTCGGACGATGCGCTCCTGAGGGGTCCGCGACATGCTGTACGCGATGGCGCGAGTGGTACGGGAGCGCGGGAGGTGGGTCGGTTGCCTGAGGTGGATCCCGGCGACGACTCGATCCGGCGATGGGTGCTTCAGCACTACCGGTTCGATGCGGACAGGCGCCAGCGTCGCCACGTCCTGGTTGCGGCATTCGACAACGAGGCTGAGTCCGATGCGGCGCTGGCGACGTACCGCCGAGGGATCCAGGCCGAGATCGACGCGGGTGCTCGCGATGACGACGAGCGTGTCAGCAGCGTGGTCTGGGGTCCCGGGCACCACGAAAGACAGGCGCTCGGGCGAACCCTGCGGAATGCGGCTGGGCATGGGGTGGACCCGCGAGCCGTACCTCTGGACGGCCCGCTCCCCTCGAACACAGTGTTCTTCGGCTGGGACTCCGATGGCACCGCGTGGTCCTTCGGCAGTGCCGAACCGCCGGAGCCGTCCGCTCGCTGAGCGTCCTGAGAAACCCTGGGTGACGGATCCCCTGGTAGCGACGACGGCGCAGGTTTACCGTGGAGATTGAGGACCCGGCGGCACGAATGACCACCGGCCGCCGGGACATCAGGACCTGCGGAAGGAGAGGGTCATGATCCTTGTGTGTGGTGCCACTGGCGACCTCGGCGGCCGGATCGTGAGGCGCCTGGTCAAGGAAGCGCAACAGGTCCGGGTGCTGGTTCGCCCGGCGACCGACGCCATCAGCCTCGAGAATGACGGTGTCGAGGTGATTCGCGGCGACCTGCGTGACCCGGCGAGCCTGGAGCTGGCCCTGGCCGGGATCGACACGGTCGTCACGACGGCGACCGCCATGGGCCGGATCCTCGCCGGGCCGACCGACCTGACCATCGCGGACGTCGACGGTCGAGGTGCGCAGAACCTGATCCGAGCAGCGGAAGCGGCCGGTGTGACTCGGTTCGTGTACGTCTCCGCTGCGGGGGTCGCTGAGGACACCGCGCACCTCGCGCCAGTGACGGCCGCCAAGTGGGCCGCAGAGAAGGCCTTGCGGGCCACCACCATGCAGGCGGTGATCGTACGCCCCGACATGTTCCAGGAGATCTGGCTGGCTCCGCTCACCGGAATCGACCCGGTGGCTGGGAAGGCGATGATCTACGGCCATGGGGTGTTGCCACACCGCTATGTCGCCACCGAGGATGTGGCTGCCCTGTGTGCACACGTCGCGGTCGCGGTGGACCCGCCGGAGACCGTGGAGTTCGGCGGACCCGAGGAGCTGTCCAGGATGCAGGTGGTTGCGGCCTTCGAGTCGGCCACCGGCAAGACGCTCAAGGTGCGGCACGTTCCGGACGTCGCACTGTCGGTAGGACATGTCGCTCTCGCACGCATCAAGCCGGAGATCGCCTCGCTCATGGGGATGTCGCTGTACTCCGACACGCACCCGAGCACCTGGGACGACGGCCCGCTGCGCGAGGTCGGCATCACCCCGCGCCCAGCGACGGCGTTCATCCAGGAAGAGGCGGCCGCGCTGGTGCACTGATCAGGGATGTCAGCTCTCGGTCAACCTGCCGGCCAGCTTCGGCCAGTCGACGACCGTGACAACGCCTGTGGCCATCGCCATCGCTACGGCGGCCGGTGTGTGCGCGCACCGGACGCCGCGCGCCCGTCTGCGCTCGCCGCGAGCATAGATCGCCTTCTCGCCCCAGATGGTGCCCGCGATGGCCACAGCCGTACCGCCAACGGCAAGGGCGGCAAGGACGGGCGTGGGCAGGTCGATGCCCCGCTGAGGCCGGAACGTTCTCGCCTCCGGATACACCTGCGGCATCATCGCGACACCCGCGGCGGTCACGCCGAGGAGCCCGGTCTTGATGACGACCCGTGCGCCACGGCTGCGCACGGCGTCCGGAAGCGCGTACCACGTCAGCACCGTCAGCGCGGAGACGCCGGCAAAGGCAAGGCGACGTGTCGTGGGGTCATCCAACGTCATGGGAACCTCCATCTCCAGTCATTTCCACGCTACCCATCCTGCGTTGCCACGGTGACGAATCGGCGACAAAGCCCGTCGCAGCACACGTCGTCGCCATTTCACGACGCGCGGCGGGGTCGGATCCCGCGAGCCGTGGCGATCGGGCCCCTCCGAGGTCTTCCGGTGGATACGGTTCGGGTAGATACGTTAGAGACGTGAAGCAACCCGCGAGGAGAACGCCGATGGCCAAGTCGACGCGCCCGGCCACGGGCACCACGAAGCCCCGCACCGTGGCCGCTGCGACTGCAACGGCCGTAACGACCGAGCCCGTGCCGCCATCGGTCCACGAGGGTCCGATGTCGACGGTGCCGGTCGACGCGATGGTGACCGGGCTCCCGCCCCGGGGACTGGGACGCATCCCCATCACGAAGGTCTCCCCTGTCGTCGAGAGTGGCGCGTACCCGGCGAAGGCCGTCGCCGGAGAGCTGTTCCCCGTGACGGCTCGCGTGTTCCGAGAGGGGCACGACGCGGTCAACGCCAACGTCGTGCTCACGTCCCCCGACGGCACCGAGACAAGCACCCCGATGAAGCAGATCGAGCCATGGGGGCTGGACGTCTGGCAGGCCTGGGTACGCGCCGACGCCGCAGGCGACTGGACGTTCCGTGTCGAGGCATGGTCGGACCCGTGGGCCACGTGGCTGCACAACGCGCAGGCGAAGCTGCCGATCGCCCAGGACGTACCGCTCGTCTGCCTCGAGGTGCAGCGGGTCCTCGAGCGCGGCGAGGCCCAGGCCCTCGAGGACGGCTCGGACGTCGACGCCGCGCTCCTGCGGGCAACAGCCACGATGTTGCTGCCGGCGCGTGACCCGAAGGAGCTGCTGGAGACCCTGAACCAGACGGGAGTGCGTCGCTCGATGGTCGAGCACGCACCGCGCGACTTCGTGACCCCGACCGCCGAGTTCCCGCTCCGGGTCGACCGCGAGCGCGCATTGTTCAGCGCCTGGTACGAGTTCTTCCCGCGCTCCCAGGGCGCGCACCAGGACGGCGACGCATGGGTCTCGGGCACGTTCGACTCGTCCCACGAGCGGCTCGAGGCGGCCGCGGCCATGGGCTTCGACGTCGTGTATCTACCGCCGATCCACCCGATCGGTGTCTCGCACCGCAAGGGGCGGAACAACACGCTTGCGCCCGCGCCCAGCGACCCTGGGTCGCCGTGGGCCATCGGGGGCGCCGCGGGCGGGCACGACGCGATCCATCCCGACCTGGGCGACTTCGACGCGTTCGACCGTTTCGTGGCCAAGGCCAAGGAGCTGGGCCTGGAGGTCGCTCTCGACTTCGCGCTGCAGGCCTCACCCGACCACCCGTGGGTCACCGAGCACCCGGAATGGTTCACGACCCGGCTCGACGGCACGATCGCCTACGCGGAGAACCCGCCGAAGAAGTACCAGGACAT
>PMBM01000211.1 GCA_003153855.1 Propionibacteriaceae bacterium | reverse complement strand
CGCGACGTACGGACGCCGGTGACGCGACCGTCCTCGGTGACCAGCTCGTCGATCGGCGACGAGAGGCGTACCTCCACGCCGAGCTTCAGAGCCACCTGGAGGAGCGACGCGGTGACGGCCGCGCCCATGCCGACCGCCTTCTGGCGGCGCACCAGCGTGCCGACCGTGCGGGCGAGCACCTTCGCCCCGCGGGCCAGCCCGCCCTGGGTGGACCATGCCCGGCTCAGGAGCCAGAAGTCGTCTGTCATCACAGGACCCGGCACCCCCGCCTGCCCCCGGGACGTGGCCCACCACGTCCCGATGTTGCGGACGTCGAACGGCTGCACCTCGATGGCCCGGCCGATCTTTCCGCCCTTCAGCTCGGGGTAGTAGTCCGGATAGTCGGCGGCGCGCGCGAAGCGGACACCGAGGCGCTCGGCGAGGTTGACGAATCCCGCGACCCCGTCCACGAAGGCTTCCTTGCGAGCCCGTGACGTAGCCCGTCCGGCGTCCCCCACAGTCGCCTCGAGATACGTCAGGGCTTCCTCCCGTGAGTCGCTGACCCCGTCCCGGCTCATCAAGGGGTTGTTCGGCAACCAAAGACCACCGCCGGACATGGCGCTGCTCCCACCCCATCGGTCGGTGCTCTCCAGCATGATCACGGTCATCCCGGCATCCGCTGCTGTCACTGCCGCAGCGAGTGCCGCAACGCCGGTGCCCCCCACGACGACGTCGTACGTCTCGTCCCACTGCCCGTTCATAGCAAGGTCTCCATCTGGATCCCGGGCCCCATTGCCCGGCACTCCAGTTTCAGGATGCTCGCATCGGATGGCAGTCGCAGCCAGAACGTCGGAATGCTCCCGAAGGGTCTCACAGCGGCGAGCTACGGCCCGAAATCCTTGCCCGGGCAGAGCTCAGCGGTCGCCCTCGGTGGGCTGGTTCGTCTGCTGCGGAGTCCCGTTGACGCAGCTGGCCCTCAGCTCGGTCCCCTGGCCGACGCGCTGGAAGTTGACGTCGATGCGGTCCGTGCCGCGCTTCTCGGTCTCGAAACGCCACCCGTCCTGGGGGGAGGCGTAGACCAACGTGATGTCCTGCGCCTGGCATGAGACCGACACCGTCCCTCCGGTCACCGTCCAGGTCTTGACCACGGGGGTCGCGGCGACCGTGGGCGCGGAGGTCGAAGGCTTCGCGGTGGTTCGAGTCGCGGTCGTCGACGGCGGGCTCGTGGGCTTGGTCGTCGCCGAGGGGCTCCCCGACGGGTCGTCCGACGGGTCGTCGGAGGCTGATGCCGTGGTCGACGGGGTCGGTGTCTCTGTCACAGCGGTTGACGCCGAGGTCGCCGCTGCGGTCGCCGTGGCGGCCTGGAGCCGCTCCGAGACCTGAGGCGCCGAGAGGATGTTCGTGGACGCGCCGTCGTTGAAGACCGCCACGGCCTGCCAGACGACGAAGCTCGTCACAGCGGTCGCGAGCACCCACGAAGCCGCAGCAATGCCTGCGATTCGCCGTCGGGATGTCTTCGCCACGCGCCAATCCTGACGTATGACGCGGAAAGGCCCGGTTAAGGAGCCGAGAAAATCCGTCCGGACGGGCCACGACACGCCCCGTCGCACAGCCGGATGCCATAGCGTCAAGGCGTGTCCAACGTGCTCATCATCGAGGACGACGCGACGATCCGTACCGCCGAGATCCGCGCCCTCAACGCCAGAGGACACTCGACGATGTCCACATCCACCGCTCTCGAGGGACTGCAGNNGACGTCGTCCTGCTCGACCTCGGCCTCCCCGATCTCGACGGACAGGCCCTGCTGGCCATGATCCGCGCCGTGAGCACGGTCCCCGTCATCGTCGTCAGCGCGCGCGACGACGGACCGGAGATCGTGGCCGCACTGGACGCCGGTGCCGACGACTACCTCGTGAAGCCCTTCGCGGCGGACCAGCTCGAAGCCCGGATCCGCGCCGTGCTGAGACGGGTCGAGGTCGACCAACCGACCGGACCGGTCACCGTGGGCGGCCTGGTCATCGACGAGCGGGCCAGGACCTGCTCCCTCGACGGTACGGAGCTGGAGCTCAGCCCCAAGGAGTTCGACCTCCTGCTGTACCTGTCTCAGCGCCCCGGAGTCGTCATCTCCAAGCGGGAGATCCTCGCCGAGGTCTGGCACCTCCCGTACGGCGGGGCTGACAAGACGGTGGACGTCCACCTCCACTGGCTGCGCCGCAAGCTCGGCGAGTCGGCCGATGCCCCGGTCTACCTTCACCGCGTGCGCGGCGTGGGAGTGAAGCTGGTCGCCCCCTCGTGAGAACCCTGCTCGTGCGGTACGGGCTGGCGGTGACATCGATCGTCCTCATCGCCTTCCTGCTGCCGCTCGGATTCATGGCCCAGTCCCTCACGGAGGAACGGGCCATCGCCGCAGGACGGCAGGATGCTCAGCAGGTCGCGTTGTTCACCGACGATCCCGTACGCCTGCTCGCCACTCTCGCCGACGTCAACACCGGGGACCGCCTCACCACCGTCTTCACGCCGGGCGACGAGGTCCTCGGAGCACCAGCGGCCATCTCCGCGTCGGTACAGCTCGCACGCACGGGTCGGGCGTTCACGGCGAACACCGCGGGAGGCGCCGAGGTCCTCGTACCCGTCGCCGGTAGCGGCGGTGTCACCGTGGTGCGCACGTTCGTGCCGGACAGCCAGCTCCGCGCCGGCGTGTACAGGGCGTGGGCCATCCTGCTGGGCGTCGGACTGGCGCTGCTGCTCGTGACCGCGCTCGCCGGCTACCGCATCGCGTCCGGACTCTCGCGATCCGTCAGCGATCTCGCCGACGTCGCGCAACGGCTGGGAGCCGGGGAGCTCACGGCACGTGTCGAACCGTCCGGGCCGTCCGAAGTCCGATCCGTCGGCAACGTGCTGAACGAGCTGGGCGAGCAGGTCGAGAACCTCCTCGCCGACGAGCGCGAGCTGATCGCCGACCTGTCGCACCGGCTGCGGACCCCGATCACCGCGCTGCGGCTCGACACCGACGCGCTCGCGGAGCCGGAGGAGCGGGAGCGCATGGACGCCCACGTCGCGGATCTCGTCACGGCCGTCGACACCGTCATCGAGGCGGCCAGGTCCCATCGGCGCCGCGCGCCCGTACGGTGCGATGCCGCGCAGGTCGTACGGGACCGTGCGAAGTTCTGGTCCGTGCTCGCGGCGTCCCAGGACCGGCCGTTCACCCTCGAGGTCTGCGACGCGACCGCAACAGTGGCCGCCAGCGCTTCGGGGCTCGGAGCAGGCCTGGACGTGATCCTCGACAACGTCTTCAAGCACACCGAGTCAGGCACGCCGTTCTCCTTGTCGGTGTCCGCGGACAAGCAGTCCGTGAAGATCACCGTGGCGGACAAAGGGCCGGGCATGCCGGACGAGCAGCTCGCGGGCCGCGGCCGGTCCGGCACAGGGTCCACCGGCATCGGCATGGACGTCGCGCGTCGAACCGCCGAGAACGCCGGCGGGAGCATCGAGCTGGGGACCGGTCTGAGAGGACACGGTCTGGCGGTCACGCTGCGGCTGCCCAGGGTCTTAGCCGAGCCTTAGTCGTCGATTGCCCCGGCCCTGTTGCAAGTCCCGCGACAGTACGTGATGTAGCGACGCGATAACTGGCGTCCGACAACGTGAAGGGATCCCATGCACCGGATCATCCGTACGGCCCTCGCCGCAATGGGCGCCACCGTGGTCGTTGCCGGAGGAAGCCTCGGGGTGGCCTACGCCACCGCGCCTGCCTCCGACCCGGCAAAGACCTCCTCGGCGGCCGACTCCGACCAGGTGGCCGCGCTGAACAAGCAGGCCGACGACCTCCTGGCCAAGATCGCGACGCTCGAGAAGGAGCTAGCGACCACGCCGACGGCGACCTCGTCTCCCGCGGAGCTGACGAAGCAGGAGGTCACGACCACCAGCCCGACGATCTACTCCGCCTCACGGTCCATTCGGACGACTTCGCCAACCGCGCCCCCCTCAACCGCCTCGACCGTCGCCTCCTCGGCGCCCCAGAGAACTGGCGAGAGGGACTCGCAGAACGGAAACACCAATGACTGATCCCACGAAGGCCGCTCGCCGGGTGGCCGCCCTGACCCTCATCCCCGCGTCGGTCGCCGTGTTCGGCGCCGGGCTCGCCTGGGCGAACAGCCACGACCCGAACGCGTCGTCGTCCACGGACACCTCGTCCGGCACGTCCAGCGACCCTCAGCTCGCCGCGGCCCAGGCGAAGGTCGACGACGCGCAGGCGAAGCTCGCCAAGCTGCAGGCCGAGGTCGATGGCCGTAGCGCCGATGCGGCGAGCGCGGATGCCGCAGCCGCGAGCGCACAGGCAACTCAGACTGCAGCCGGGGCCGCCACGACCCCTGCCGGTGCAGCCACGACAGCAGCGGCCAAGGCGGCAGCCACACAGGCCAAGGCCGCAGCGGCTCCGAAGGCGCCAGTGGTGGTCGCGGCACCTGCCGCTCCTGTGGTGCAAACCGTGACGAAGGCCTCCAAGAAGCCATGACCGTGAGCACCGAGATCGCCGTCACGTTCACGTCGATGGCCTCCGACATCGAGATCCGGGTCGTCGACCCGGCTCCCGATGCGCAGGAGGCTGTTGGGCGTGCCGTGGCGGCGATCGGTGCTATCGCCACACACCTCACCCGGTTCGATCCCGAGTCAGCTTTGTCGAAGGTGAACCGCGCTCCCGGCGGCTGGCACGAGGTTCCTCCCGTACTGGCCGAGGCAATCTCGGCCGCGCATGGCGCCCACCGCATCACGCAGGGACTGTTCGACCCGCGCGTCGGCGGCACGCTCGCCGCCTGGGGCTACGACAAGACGTACGAACGGATCGAGTCGGCGTCGACCGGCACGACGCCGTGGGACATCGAAATCCACCGCACCCGCCGCGGTGCCCCTACGCCGCAGGCGACGTGGGAGCCGCAGGTCCTCGGCAACCTCGTCAACCTCGGTGGCACCCCCATAGACCTCGGTGGGATCGGCAAAGGCCTGGCGGTGCGTCACGCGGCCGCTGAGCTCGCGGACGCCGGAGGCTCGGTCCTCGTCGACGCCGGCGGCGACGAGTGGCTGGCCGGGCCGGGTCCCGATGGCGACGGCTGGAAGGTCGGCGTCGAGGATCCCCTGGGCCGCGACGAGCACGTCCTCGTCCTCGCCGTGATCGACCTCGGCGTCGCCACCAGCTCGATCGCACGGCAGCGGTGGACCGTACGAGGGGTGCCCGTGCACCACCTCGTCGACCCCCGCACCAACACCCCCGGCGGCGCGGGACTCGCGGCCGTCACCGTGCTCCACCCCGATCCGGCGTGGGCTGAGGTGTGGTCGAAGACCCTGTACCTCACGGGCGCAGCGGACATCGCCGCCTCAGCAGCCTCGCTCGACCTCGCAGCCGCGTGGGTCACCGTCGACGGCGAGATCGGGCTCTCCGACGCCATCCGTCCCTTCGTTCTTTGGCAGGTCAGCAGATGAAGACAGTTCTCTGGACAGTGGCCGGGCTCGTCGCCCTGGCCCTCGGCGTCGGGAGCGTTGCGCTCGTCCTGCCGGTGGCCCGGAAGGCCCTGGACGGCCAGATGGGAACCTGGATCCTGGGTCGTGCGGCCGGCGTGGCCTCGTACACGCTTCTGCTCCTGCTCGTCGTCACCGGCCTGGTGCTCTCCCACCCCTGGGGCCGCTACCTGCGTCTGCCGTCTCCGCGGACCAGGATCACGATCCACGCGACGCTGTCCCTGTTCACCCTCGTGTTCGTCGTGCTGCATCTCGTGGTGCTGGCCCTCGACCCGTGGGCCAAGGTGGGATGGATCGGCGCCCTGCTGCCCTTCGCGTCCGAGTACCGGCCGCTGGCCGTCAGCCTGGGCGTGCTCGCGCTGTGGGCCGGGATCATCACTGGCGTCTCCGCACGCTTCGCCGGCCGCTTCATGGGCCGTCACTGGTGGCCGATCCACAAGGTCGCCGCCGTACTGCTCGTGATGGTCTGGGCGCACAGCGTGTTCGCCGGCTCGGACGTCCTGGCGCTCACCGTCTTCTACATCGCGACGGGCCTGTTCGTCGTGGCCCTGGCCGTGACCCGCTACGCGGCGCGCACTCCCTCCGACCTCGTCGACCACCTCACGGACTCCCTGGAGAGCAGCACCCCGACTCCCGCCGGATCGCGGAGCAGCCGATGACCCTCACGACCACACGCGTGGTGACCGACACCCTGCTCACCGGTCCTGTCACGCTCCAGCCCTCGGGTCCCGCGGACAGCATCACGCCGAGCGTGCGCGAGTCGTACGACGACCACGTGCTGCGGTTCGGGCCGCGTCCGGACGTGTCGGCAGCCCTGCTGGCCCGCATCGAGCGCGAGGGTCTCCTGGGGCACGGCGGAGCGTTCGTACCGGTCGGCGTGAAGTGGCGGTCGGCCCTGCTTCGCAAGGGACCGCTGACGGTCGTCGCGAACGCCGCCGAGAGCGAGCCGCTCGCCGGCAAGGACGGGACCCTCATCCGGCAGCGTCCGCACCTCGTCCTCGACGGACTGATGATCACCGCGCAGGCCCTCGGGGCCGACCGCGCGATCATCTGGCTGCACGGGGACGACGTCACCGGTCGGAAGGCGTTCGAGGAGGCCTTCCGCGATCGCGGCTGGTCGGGCCGCGAGGTGCCCGTGGAGATCATCGACGGCCCTGTCCACTACCTCGCCGGCGAGGCGCAGGCGATCACCCGCGCCACCTCGGGCGGCCCGGCGCTGCCGTTCCCGCGGCGGGCCGTCACCGACCCGTACGCGCCGCAGACGATCGTCCACAACGTCGAGACGCTCGCTCGCCTGGCGCTCATCGCCCGTGAGCTGCCCAACCCGTCGACCCGCCTTCTCACCGTTCTCGGTGCGCAGCGGATGGTCGTCGAGGTCGCGCGGTCGACGACGATCGAGCAGGTGCTCATCCAGCTGGGCTGGAAGGTCGCGCCGCAGGCCGTGCTGCTCGGCGGCTACGCGGGGATCTGGGCGAGATGGGACGACGTCGCCGCGCTCGAGGTCGACGAGAAGTCGATGAAGGCGGCCAAGCTGACGCTGGGGGCCGGCGTGATGGTGCCGCTCGCCGACGACGCATGCGGCGTACGGGTCACGTCCGAGCTCGTCACGTACCTGGCCTCGATGAGTGCGCGCCAGTGCGGACCGTGCCTGTTCGGCATGCCGGCGCTCGCCGAGCACTGGACGAAGCTGGCAGACGAGGACGGCGACCGCCGTACGATCGACCGGCTGCGAGCCGACATCGCGGCTGTCGAGGGGCGCGGCGGATGCCGCCACCCCGACGGCGCGACCCGGCTCAGCAACTCCGCGCTCGAGACGTTCTCGGCCCACCTCGGCGCGCACGTGTCGGGGATGCGCTGCCGTCACCGCAGCTACGTGTCGCTCCCCGGGACGTCACGGTGAGCGCCATCGAGAAGCCGGCTCGTCACAAGAAGCACTCCGGCCAGCGGCTGCGCGTGGATCCCGTCGTGTGCGACGGGATCGGCACGTGCGCGATGGCCGCCAGCGGCATCATCCACCTCGATCGCTGGGGCTATCCCGTGGTGCCCACGGGCGAGCTACCGGTTCGCAGCATGGGGCAGGCCAAGCGAGCGGTGAACGCCTGTCCGCGCCAGGCGCTCTTCCTCGAAGCCGTCGACTGACCGTTTCGTCAGAGCCCGGCCTGCTCCCCCACGATGGCCAGGAACAGCGCCTCGGCCAGAGCCGCCTTGGCGAAGTCGCCGAGATGCAGGCTCTCGTTCGGTCCGTGCATGCGCGAGTCGGGGTCGCACACGGCGGTGAGCAGGATCGTCGCGCCGGGGTACTCGCGCTGGAAGTCGGCCGCCATGGGGATCGAGCCTCCCTGCCCCATGTGGACCGGCTCGACCCCGTACGCCTCGGTGAACGCAGCCGTCGCGGCGGCGGCGATCTCGCCCTCGACAGGCAGAACGCCCGGATCGCCCACGCTGCCGCGGGTGACGGTGACCTTGGCACCCCACGGAGCGTGGCTCTCCAGATGGTCGACCAGGCGGTCGAGCGCCTCGCTCGCGCGCTGGCCCGGCGGGACACGCAGGCTGACTTTCGCCCGTGCCTTCGGGAACAGGGTGTTCGACGCGTCGGCCACGCTGGGGGCGTCGATGCCGATGACCGTGATCGCCGGCTGCGACCAGATGCGGGACGTGATGGACCCGGTGCCGAGGTAGGAGACGCCGTCGAGCACGCCCGACTCGGTCCGGAACCGGTCCTCGGGGTAGACGAGGTCCGAGTCGGCCGCCGCGACGAGGCCGTCGACCGCGACGCTGCCGTCCTCGTGGTGAAGCGTCGCGAGCAGGCGGCACAGCGAGGTGACCGCGTCGGGGAGCACCCCGCCGTACTGCCCCGAGTGGATCGCGTGGTCCAGCGTCGCGACGTCGACGACGCAGTCGCAGACGCCGCGAAGAGAGGTCGTGAACGCAGGGACGCCGACGTCCCAGTTGCCCGAGTCCGTGATCACGTACGCGTCGGCGCGGAGCTGCTCGGAGTGCGCGGCGATGATCGACCCCAAGCTGGGCGAGCCGATCTCCTCCTCGCCCTCGATGAAGACGGTGACGCCGACGGGCAGCTCGCCGCCGAACGCGCGGAGAGCAGCGAGATGTACGCCGATGCCGCCCTTGTCGTCGGCCGCTCCCCTGCCGAACAACCGGTCGCCGCGGCGGGTGGCCTCGAAGCCGGGCGTCTCCCAGATGGCGGGGTCACCGACGGGCTGTACGTCGTGATGTGCGTACAGGCACACGCGCGGCGCGCCGGCAGGTCCCTCGAAGCGGCCGATCACGGCAGGCTTGCCGCCCTCGCGAACGATCTGTACGTCGGGACACCCCAGCTCGACGAGGTGGTCCGCCACCGCCTGCGCCGTCGCCTCCACGTCGCCGTCGTGCTCGGGCTGCGAGCTCACAGAAGGGATCGCGACGAGCCGTACGACATCGTCGATGGCACGCGGAACCTGCAGGGCGACAGCGCCGGCGAGATCAGAGAAGCGGGTGGCGAGATCAGACATGGGCTGACCCTATCGCCGGACCACCAGCAGGTACCGAGCCTCCCCGGCGGGGTGCCCACCGGCGTCGGGGCCTGTCGAGCGACGTTTTCAGGCCTATGAATGCGCGAGATCTGCAACCCAGGCACTGACGCGAAGCTCTTCGGCATATGACGCCCCGAAGCGACCTCGTAACCCGAACAACTTCGCTCCGGGGCGACGGGGCGCGAGCCGACGCTGCATAGGCCGAACGAGTTCGCGCCCGGGAGACCTGCTTGTCTTGGCTGATTCCTCGCGGTACACCTCGTAACGTGGACCTCATGGACACCACGAGTACGTTCATCGTCACGGAATTCACGCCATCCGATCAGGATCTCGACGTCGAGACGGCGCTGCCGACGGGGCTGGCGATGATCACGAAGCGGTTCTCGGGGGCCATCGAGGGTCACTCGCAGGCGATGTTCTGCTCGGCCTTCGACCCGACGCACGGCGGCACGTACGTAGCGCTGGAGTCGTTCGACGGTCAGGTCGACGGGCGCCGCGGCTCCTTCTCGTTCGCGCACGCGGCCACCACGGGGCCGGACGGCGGGCGGGCCGACGGCTGGTTCACGATCGTCGCCGGGTCCGGTACGGGCGAGCTGGCCCTGATCCACGGCACCGGCGACATCGTCATCGACGACAACGGGACGCACCATCTGACGTTGTCGTACGAGATCGGCTGAGCTCTTCCCACCCCCGAGCGCCGGGAGCCGGAGGACACCTGACACGATCATGGCCAAGGAAATTCGCCGTGCCCGGGAAGAAGGATGCCGCATGTACATCCCGCAGGTCTCACATGGCCGCCCACGCCGAGCAGCGCTCGCCGGTGTCGTCACCCTCGCGCTCGTCCTGACGGGATGCGCCACCACCGGCGTCCTCCCCTCGACGACCACCACGCCGACGACGTCGACCAGCGCCGCCACGACCCCAGCAACCGCCTCAGCCATACCCTCCGCGTCACCGTCCGCCACCCCGCAGACCGTGACCCTCGTCGCGAACGGCGACCTGCTCTGGCACAACACGGTGTGGATGTCCGCGCAGAAGGAGGCGAAACGTACGGGCAAGGGCATCGACGGGTTCGACTTCGACCCCATGTTCGCCGCGCTCAAGCCGATCATCACGGGAGCGGACGTCGCGATCTGCCACGAGGAGGTGCCGTTCTCGGCGAAGGGCGGCCCGTACAAGAACTACCCCGTGTTCGCCGCACCGCCTGAGATCGCGACCTGGATCAAGTCGATGGGCTGGGACGCCTGCACCAACGCGTCCAACCACTCGGTCGATGCAGGAGTATCCGGCCTCATCCGTACCGACACCGACCTCGAGCAGGCCGGCGTCGACCACGTGGGTACGTTCCGGAGCGCGGCCGAGCGTGCCGTCCCCGTCATCTACACGACGGCCAGCGGTGTGAAGGTCGGCATCGTCTCCGGCACGTACGGGCTCAACGGCTTCGTCCTTCCGGCCGACCAGCAGTGGGCGGTGTCGTTCATGACGGCCGACAACATCCTGGCCCAGGCCAAGGCGGCGCGGCAGGCGGGTGCCGACATCGTCGTCGTCGACATGCACGACGGCAACGAGTACCAGGTGCAGCCCACCGCCGAGCAGGTCTCGCTGGCCAAGGCGCTGACCGCGTCCGACGACGTCGACCTCGTCATCGGCGAGCACGTCCACGTCATCCAGCCGATCACCAAGGTCAACGGCAAGTGGGTCGTGTACGGGATGGGCAACCTCATCGCGCAGCAGCCGACGAACCTGCCGAGGACGTACGAGGGGTTGACGGTGCGGTTCACGTTCACCGGCACCATCGGCGGCCGCTTCTCGGTGAGCAAGGCCGAGTACATCGGCACGAACTTCACCAACGGCGACCCGATCCGCCTCTACCCAGTGGTCTCGTCGCTCGCCTCGGGCAAGGGCCCGACGGCGCGCCTGCAGACCGCCCGCTCAGCGATCAAGGCGTCCGTGAACCTGCTCGGGAACAACGACGGCCTCATCGAGTCCTGATCGGCGGGACCCCAGCGACACGTACGAGACCTGACCGAGTTCAGATGAACAGCGTCTGTGCGCCCTGGCTGAGCTCCATGAAGTCCGTGGCGCTATCCCGCCCTGTACCGCCGGGTGAAGGTCGGCTCGAGCATCGTCATCATGTCGAAGGACATCCGGCGGGCCCACCCCCACATTGCGGCGACGCGGTTGTCAGAACGCCTTTCGCGCCAGGCTGACGTTCCCCAAGGGGCTCACCTGCCACTCCAGAGCGGCGGTGCCCGCCTGCACATCCACGGTCACCTCGAGCACGTGCGGGCTGTGCATCGGGACCAGCTTCGCCTCGAGGACACCCGGNNGTCGCCGAGCGGTACGGTCACCGGCCCGAGGCCGTCGTCGATCGTCATGCCGCGGGCGTCGAGCGTCACCCGGCCCGTGGCGGCGACCATGGGTGCTGCGGCGCCCGTGGCCACCAGCTCGTACCGCCCGAGAGAGGGCTCCGTCGAGGAGCGCAGCGTCGGCAACGTACGGGCGGCGAGGAAGGCGTCAAGGTCGTCGTCGTACGGTCCCGGCAGCGGTGCGTCGGACAGGCCGGGCAGCAGGTGCTCCCAGACCAGGTCCAGCTCGAGCTGCATGTCCTCGACCTGTGCGCCGACAGCCACGACGAGGTCGGCCTCGCGCAGCACCAGGCAGAGCTGGCCGAACGCGCCGTCGCCCCGCCATCCGTGCCGGCTCTTCCACATCTGGTAGCCGTATCCCTGCGACCAGTCGGGGTTCTCCGGCCCGTTGGGGATGTGGATGCTCATGGCGTCGTCGGTCCAGGCCTGGGTCAGGATGCGCGACGCGCCGTACTCGCCACCCTGCAGCAGCATGAGCCCGAGGCGCGCGACGGCGTCGAACGGGATGTGCAGACCTGCGAAGCCCATGTCGTACGGGCCGAACGGGAGCCAGGAGATCTCACCGATCCCGAGCGGGTCGAACAGCCGCGGGCGCAGGTAGTCGTGCAGCGGCTGGCCGNNCCTCGTCCGGCTCGATGCGCAGGAAGGCGCCGACCGGGTCGGCCGGGTCCAGCTGCGTCATCGTGTCCGTCGTGTGGCCCGATGACATCGAGAGCAGGTTCCGTACGGTGATCGCCTTCGCCCGGGGACCCGGGTCGGCGATCTCCGGGAAGTACGAACAGGCCGTGGCGTCCAGGTCCACGAGACCCTCGCTGACCGCGAGCCCCACCGCCGACGCGGCGAACGTCTTCGACAGGGAGTACTTCTGGACGTTGTCGCCGGCCCGGTACGGCGCCCAGGTGGTCGACGCGATCACGTGGCCGTGCCGGATGATCGTCAACGCGAACGGTCTGATGCCGCTCCCTCCCCAGGCCTCGACGAGGGCCCGGATGGCGCGGGGGTCGACTCCCTGCGCCTCGGGTGATGATGTCGGCAGCGACGTGTTTCTCTCCACACCGACGAAACTAGTCTCCCGGGTCCACGGTGGCGAGGCGAGAGTCAGGCGCCGCGACGAATGACGAGTCCGACCGATGTCGTCGTGTACCCCGCCACCTTGAGCCGCAGGTGGATCGGCGTGTACGGAGCTGTGTCGACGTGGAGGTCGATGGCGTTGCTGGGCGGTCCCACGATGATCGGCTCCACATGGTGACCGCGCGCGGTGAGCTTGTCCGAGAGCCGCTGAAGGTCGGAGAGCCGGTACAGGACCGTCCCGCCCTCGGTGATGGTGTCAGTCGCCGACTGCACGTTGAGCTCGGTCGTGTGAACCCCGATGCCGCCGGGCTTCAGCGTCTTCTCGATCGCGTTGGCGACGAAGTCCAGCCCGTGCTCGATCGTGCCGAGGTGCTCGAAGGCGCACGCCGACCAGTTGAAGTCGAACCCCGTCAGCGTCGGGTCGATGTCGTTCATGTCGCATCCCTGGTGAGTGACCTGGCGACGAACCACCGCGTCAGGCGCACACTCCGGGTGGAGCAGCTGCTCCACCGACCCGGAGTGCTGGTTGCCCTCGGCCCAGGCGTCGGTGTCCGGAGCGTCAGTGGCGACCACCTTCACGCCCGTGGCGGCGAAGACCGCCGGGAGGGCCTCCGTCCCGACACCGAACCCCAGTCCACGGGACCCTTCGGTGATCACACCCGCTTCGATGAGCTTGTGGAGGATGAAAGCCCATTCCCACAGCTTGCGGTGGTAGATCGGAGGATGCCCCAGGAGTGCACAGAGCTCGTAGAAGCGGGGGTGGGAGAAGTCACTGGCGACGGGCGTTGAGTAGGCGGCGAACGGAGGGAGCTCACCGGACGCTGGCTGTTCGGCCCTGGCCGTCAGCTCCGCCCAGCGGGAGTGCGCGACATCGCTTGTCAGCATCCGCACGTGATCGGTGAGGGCGTCGACCTCCGTGCGCAGCCGCGCCGTCTCAGCGCCGACGTCTGCCAGCTGTTGCGCGGAGGCTGGCCCCGGGGCCTCGGCCACGCCCGAGGGCGTCGGCGCGGTCAGTCTGGCCCGCAACCAGCCCAGGTTGCCGCGAACCCGTCGCGCCGTGTCGCGCCACCCGACAACGCGCGCATAGATCTTTTGGCCGACCGGCCCGCCCTCGATGCTCCCGGTCATGAAATCTCCTCCTGGGGTGACGAATGGGAACACAGTAGTTGTGCACCCTGGCTTCGGCCGAACTTCCAGGGATCGGACGGACTGTGGCGCAGGAGAGACCACCCAGAAAGCTGACGATCTGCTGGGTGGCAGCCCGGTAGGCTGCCGCCATGGCCTCACGCGTGGCGCTCGACGGCGGACAGTCCGGGTGCCGGGTGCGAGACGGCGACGGGCGGGTCTGGCAGGGCATCGGCATCGACACGTCGAAGCCTCGGATCCCCCAGCTGGCCGCCGCTGTACGTGCTGCCGCACCCGAGGGCGCCGTGCGTGTGCTCGTCGGCACGACGGGGCTCGGGGTCGATGACACCGCCGCCGCCCTGCTCGATGCGCTGCGCGACCACGGCACGCGCACCGTCCACCTGGCCCACGACTCGGTGACCAGCTACCTCGGAGCGCTCGGTGACCGTACGGGCTGCGTCGTCGCTGCCGGTACGGGCGTGGTGACCCTCGCGGCCGGGGAGACCCGGGCGGCGCGCGTCGACGGCTGGGGCTGGATCCTCGGCGACGCCGGGAGCGGATTCTGGATCGGACGGCGCGCGATCGACATGGCGCTGAGGGCGTACGACGGCCGCGGTCAAGCCACGGCCCTGCTCGATCTCGTACGGGCGGACTTCGGCGACCCGGCGCTCGCGTACCTCACGCTGCAGGCCGACCCGCGACGCGTTGCGCGGACGGCCGCGTACGCGAAGTGCGTCGACGAGCTGGCCGCCACCGACGAGGTCGCCGCCCAGGTGCTCCGCGATGCGGCCTCCGAGCTCGTCACGTCGGTGACGACCGGCCTGGGACGAGTGGACGGTCGGACCGACGACCCGGTCTGCGTGCTCGGCAACGTGTTCCGCAGCGCCACGCTGGCTGCCGCCTTCGCGGCGGGACTGGCAGCTCTGGCGCCTACCCACCCGATCGTGCCGGCGCGGGGCAACGGGCTGGACGGTGCGGACCTCCTGGATCAGGTCGCCACCGGTCTCGCCGATCTGGTGGACGTCGCGAGGGTCTAGGCGGAGTCGCTGGTGCCTGACGCGCTCAGCGACTCGTAGCCGTACACCGCGGCGCCGTTCATGGCGATCTCCTCGGCTGCTGCCTCGCGGTCCGCGACGGCAGCCTGGACCGCCGCGTTGGCCGACTGGTACGCGTCGGGGGCGGCCGTGCTCGTACCGCAGGCCAGCGGCGCTCCGAGCGCGGGCCCGAACTCCTTGCCGCCGAAGACCTCGTTCTTCGCGAAGTTGTAGTACGCCGCTTCGCTCACCGTGTACGGGTTGTTGGCCGCGCAACGGGCGACGTAGTAGCCGACGACCTCGCTGAACACCTCGGACGCCGAGTAGCCGTACGTGCCGAAGCGACCGTTCTTCGCGAACAGGGCGGTGAAGTCGGCCCAGTACTGCGGGTTCGACGAGCGGTCACGCGTGTACGCGTGGGTCATCTCGTGCACGAACAGCCGCGACACGTGGCCGGGATCGGTCTGGTAGTTGGTGAGCAGCTGCGGGAAGTCGAGGCTGACGGCGTCGGCCTTCGTGAGCCCGTAGTCGCCGGCGACCCAGCCCCCGATCGAGGTCGCAGACAGCTCCAGCGTGCCCACCTTCGCGTGCAGGGTGTCGAGGTACGGGGTGCAGCTGATGGCATCGAGTGTGCGCCAGATGACGGCCACGAGGGGCCGGTAGGTCTCGTCGGTCCAGTACTTGCCGGAGAGCTGGAAGCCCCAGTTCGTCTCGATCCCGGACTTCAGGTCGGTCAGCGAGCTCGCGGCGTCGTACGGGTGGGCAGCCGTGCAGGCGTTGGGGATGACGACCCGCTCGTCGGCGCGAGCAGGCGTCGGGATCACGGAGAGAGCGATGACACACAGCGCCACGACCACTGCACGTACAACGCGCGCGACCACCGAGGCACCTCCAGGACGAGTGTCTTCCTGAGAGCCTCTCAGTATTCAATCACGTGGTCAAGTCGGCGCCGACGCGTCAGCTGGACTCCGCCGCGTGCCTCATCCGGGGGGTCGAGACGACGTCCAGGAAGGCCGCGAGGCTGGTGAAGAAGCGGCGTCCGTCCGCGCTGGAAGCGGTGGCCGCGTCGACGCTGTACTCGGGGTGAGCCATGAGCCCGACGACGTTCCCGCGCTCGTTCGTGATGCCCGCGATGTTGTTGATCGACCCGTTCGGGTTGACCCCCACGTACCGGAAGACCACCTGGTCCGACGACTCCAGCCGGTCGATCACTTCGGGCGTCGCGATGTACGAGCCGGAGCCGCTCTTGAGCATGATCCGGATGACCTCGCCGCTCTCGAACTGGTTCGACCACAGGGTGTCGCGGGTCTCCACCCGCAGCTGCTGCTCGGCCGAGATGAACTCGCCGGACGCATTCGTGGTGAGGGCGCCGGGAAGGAGCCGGGCCTCGCAGAGGATCTGGAAGCCGTTGCCGATGCCGAGCACCGGAAGGCCTTCACGGGCGCGCGCGATGACCGCGTTGATGACCGGCGTGTGCCGGGCGAGCGCGCCGGGCCGCAGGTGGTCCGAGTAGGACGCGCCGCCGGGCAGGACCACCGCGTCGATGCCGGTCAGCGAGTCGCTCGCGTGCGTGAGCGTGACCGGCTCGCCCCCCACCGCTCCGACCGCCTTGGCGACGTCGGACGCGTCGACCGTTCCGGGGAAGGTGACGATGCCGACCTTCATTCGCCCTGACCGCCCGTACTCGCGGTGTCGTCGGCCGGTGGTAGGTCCTCGGCCGTCACGGACTCCTGGTCGCCGTGCTCGTGGTCGCCGTGCTCGTGGTCNNCATGCTGCTCGTGGTCGTGGCCGAAGTGATCGTGATCGTGGTGGTCGTGATCGTGCTCGGGCTCCTCGTCGTAGTTGCCGACGAGGGAGATCTCGTAGTCCTCGACCTCGATGTTGACGAGCAGCTCCTCGGTCGCCTTCCGTAGCTGGTCGATACGCTCCTCGGTCAGCTCGCCGTCGACGTCGACCTCGAAGCGCTTTCCCTGGCGGACGGAGAGGCCCTCGTATCCGAGTCCCTTGAGCGTCTCCGTGATCGCCGCACCCTGCGCGTCGGGGATGTCCTCACGGAGCATGACGTCGACGATGAAGGTGGACTGCTCGACCGGCTCCTCGGTCGCCGGCTGAGCATCCTCGGGCGCGGGGACCGCGTCGGGCTGGGTCTCTTCCGTCGCGTCGGCGAGCTCCTCGGCCGGGGCCTCGTCGGGCGCTTCGAGCGGAGCCGACGGCAGGACCTGGGCGCCGGTGAGGCGCTCGTACGTGTCGGCGTACGTCTGCGAGAGCTTGCTGACCACCTCGTCCGGAAGGTCGGGAGCGGGCTGACCCGAGTCGGGGTTCCAGCCGGAGTCGTTGGTGATCCAGTCGCGGAGCTGCTGCTTGTCGAGCGACGGCATCTCGGTGCCCGGCGCGTACGAGTCGGCCGCCCAGTAGCGGGACGAGTCCGGCGTGAGCACCTCGTCGGCGAGCACCAGGGTGCCGTCGGCGCGACGGCCGAACTCGAACTTCGTGTCCACGAGCACCAGCCCGCGCTCACGGGCGACGCGCTCGGCCCGTACGTACAGGCGGAGGGACGCGCGTCGCAGCTCGAGGGCTGCCTGCTCGCCGACGAGGTCGACGAGCTGGGCGAACGTGATGTTCTCGTCGTGGCTGCCCTGCGGCGCCTTCGCGGCGGGTGTGAAGATCGGGCGCTCGAGGCGCTCTCCGCGCCGCAGGCCCTCGGGGAGTGCCAGTCCGGCGACGGTGCCCGACTCGCTGTACTCCTTCCAGCCCGAACCCGCGAGGTAGCCGCGGACGACGCACTCGACCGGGATCATGTCGAGCTTCTCGACGACCAGGGCGCGGCCGGCGACATCAGCCGGTACGTCGGTGCTGACGAGGTGGGTCGGCATGACGTCGCCGAGCTGGCTGAGCCACCACGTCGTCAGCTGCGTGAGGACAGCGCCCTTGCCCGGGATCGGCGTGGGAAGCACGCGATCGTAGGCCGAGACGTTGTCGGTGGCCAGCAGCAGGAGCTGGTCGTCGGGGAGCGCGTACAGCTCACGGATCTTTCCGGAGTGCACGAGGGGCAGGGTGGTGCGAGTGCTCGACACGCGACCAGTCTAGGGTGAAAGCGTGCGCACGTCCCTCGTCTCCGTCGACGTGCTCGCAGTTCGTCGGAGAGTTGGTGAGGTCGAGTTCGCGACCTACCGCCGGACGACCGAGCCCTTCCTGGGTCGATTCGCCCTTCCGGGGGTGCTCCTCCTCGAAGGCGAGCGGCTCGAAGCAGCGGGACGACGGGCTCTCGACACCAAGACCGGGCTCACCACCTCGACCATCGGACAGCTCGTCCTCTTCGACGAGCCGAGCCGTGACCCACGAGGAGCCACGCTCTCCGCGACGCTGTGGGCCGTGGCCGACGACGACTCCCCGACCGTCGAGTGGAGACCCATCGGCGACCCGGGGACCCTGGCGTTCGACCACGCCGAGATCGTCTCGTTCTGCCAGCCGATGATCGCCGGACTGCTGTGGAACGACGTCCCCTTCACGAGGGCCCTCATGGGCGAGCAGTTCACCGTCGGTGACGCCCTGGCCGTCTCGGCTGCGCTCGGCGGCGACATGCCCGACCGGGGCAACCTCAACAAGAAGCTGGCCACGGTGCCGGGACTGCGCCACGCGGGGTTCGGACCAGGCCGCGGCCGGCCCTCCCAGTGGGAATGGCCGGCCGAGGACTAGGTCGCCTGTCGGTCACCGCACCGTGCAGGACGTCCACATCTTCTTGCCCTCGATGGTGGTCGCGACCTTCTTGGCGAGGTCTCCGTACGCACCGCTGACCGCCTTGTCGAAGACGTTCGCCGCGGCGTCGAGCGTGGGCTGGCCGGCGTCGGCGTTCACGATCGCCGTCAGGTCGGTCTTGAGGGCTGCCGGCAGCTTCGCCCACAGCTTGCCGTCGCGCTTCTCGATCCTGGTCGCGACCTTCTTCGCCCTGTCCCCGTACGCGCCGGCCGCTGCCTTGTCGAGCACCGCCTTGAGGGCCGCGTCGCGCTGAGCGCCGGCGGGGAGCTTCTTGGCCGCCTCGAGATCGGTACGAAGCTGCGCGGGCAACGCCTTGTAGATCCACGCGAGGTGCTGCGCCGTCGTACAGGCCGAGGTCGTCGTAGGCGTCGACGGGGCGGCCTTGGGCGTGGTCGGTACCGCGGCCGGTACGGACTGCGGCGCCGCCTGGGCTGTCGCCAGCGGCACGGCGACGAACCCTGCCACTGCGAGCACGGCTGCGGTGATCCCGACCTTGAGCGAAGTCTTCATGGTGTGTCCTCTCGTCATCGCCGGCCCCCGGCACAGGATGACCGTGACAGGTCGATGTACGCGCTCGGTGACCGAAGTGTTCGAGGAATGTCAGGAGGCGGCCACGCTCCACGCTCGCGCCCTGTGCGGGCTGTTCAATGGAGCCATGCAGCCCGGTTTGGTGGTGGTCGTCGAGGACGACCCGGCGATCGCCGACGTCCAGCGTCGCTATCTCTCGGCCGCCGGTTTCGGCGTACATGTCGAGCGTGACGGCCGTGCGGGACTTGAGGCGATCCGCCGGATGCGGCCCGTCGCCGTGGTGCTCGACGTAGGACTGCCGAGCATGGACGGCATCGAGATCTGCCGCACGCTGAGGGGCGAGAACGACTGGACGCCCGTCCTGTTCGTCACCGCTCGCGACGACGAGGTCGACCGTGTGCTCGGCCTCGAGCTGGGCGGCGACGACTACATGACCAAGCCGTTCTCGCCGCGCGAGCTCGTCGCCCGGATCAAGAGCGTGCTGCGGCGCCAGTCGGGTCCGCCGGCTCCGGTACGGGAGCTGGGCAGGGTGCGGCTCGACGAGACGCGGCGGGAGGTACGGGTCGACGACGAGCCCGTGTCGCTCACGGCGACCGAGTTCGACCTCCTGGCCAAGCTCATGTCCTCGCCGGGTCGCGTGTTCACCCGCGAGCAGCTCCTGAGCTCGGTCTGGGGTCAGGCGGACTACGGAGGCGGCCGTACGGTCGATGTCCACGTGGCGCAGGTCCGGTCCAAGCTCGGTGAGGCCTGTCCCATCGCGACTCGCCGTGGCGTCGGCTACACCGCCGAGGAGCCTCGGTGACCAAGAGACCTACGTCGCTGAGACGCCGCGTCACGCTCGTCATGCTGGCGATCGTCGCCGTAGCGGTTCTCGTGACCGGCGCCATCACGGTGCCGCTGACACGTACGTCGACGGTCCAGGGCGAGCAGAACCGGCTATCCGCCCAGGCGGACCTGCTGGCGTCGCTCGACCGGCTGCCGGCGAAGCTCACCGCGGCGAACGCCCTCATCAACGGCACCCGTTTCGCGCTCATCGAGCAGCCACCGAACGGCCGCGTCATCGGCGCGGCGAGCTCGTACCTCACGGTCGAGGTCCGAGCAGCGCTCGCGTCCCGCGGGACGTACTCGGGGACCATCCAGGGCTCGCTCGGGAGGGCTCTCGTCGAGGCCCGCGTCACGGTGGCCGGTCCGTGGCTCGTGACCGTCCTGCCGACCACGGAGGTGGACAACGCACTCAACCAGGCAACGCGACGGCTGCTGCTCGGCCTGCTCGTCGGCCTCCTCGTCGCAGGGATCGCGGCCCTCAGTCTCGCCAGCTGGCTCACCAAGCCGCTGACCGAGACCGCGCACGCGGCACGGAAGCTCGCCGCCGGCGAACGCGGGGTGGCCCTTCCACCACCGGCGTCGGCGGAAGCGGCGGAGCTCACCGCCGCACTGTCGTCCCTGGATCGCGCGCTGGCGACGAGCGAGGGCCGGCAACGGGAGTTCCTGCTGTCCATCTCGCACGAGATGCGCACTCCCCTGGCCGCGGTCCGCGGCTACGCGGAGGCCCTGTCGGACGGGATGATCGCCGAGGCCGAGCTGCCGCAGGTGGGCCAGACGCTGGTCCGCGAGACGGAGCGCCTCGACGCGTTCGTACGGGACCTGCTCGAGCTGGCACGGCTGCAGGCCGACGACTTCAGGATCCAAGGTGTGCCGGTCGACCTGGGCGCGCTCCTCGACGATGTGCGTACGGCCTGGTCGGCGAAGGCGGCGTCACTGCAGGTCGCTCTGACGGTGGACGGCACCACGCCGACCCCGGTGGTGGCCGATCCGCAGCGGTTGCGCCAGGTGGTGGACGGCCTCGTCGAGAACGCCCTGCGCGCCACGCCTGCCGGCGGTCGGGTGAAGGTGACCGTACGGCCTGCGGCGCACTCGTACGTCGTCGACGTCTCGGACACGGGGCCCGGCCTGGCGCCCGAGGACCTGGATGTCGCCTTCGACCGCGGGGCGCTGCATGCGAAGTACCGTCAGACGCGTGCGGTCGGTACGGGCCTCGGGCTGTCGATCGCCGCACGCCTCGTAGGACGCATGGGCGGCACGCTCACGGCTTCGAACGGCACGTCAGGAGCGATCTTCTCGGTGAGTCTGCCCACCGGCTGACGTCGGTCAGCGGGGCGACGCGTACGACCACGTGCGCGTCGACGTGGGTCGCCGATCCGCGGTCGCGGTGGCAGTCGCCGTGGCCTGGGTGGACTTCCGGCCGTCCGTACGGGTCGCTGTGGGTGTGGCTGTCGGCTTGACGACGGTCGTCTTCGTGGCAGCCTGAGGAGTCGCGGTGACGGTCGCCTTGGGCGACCTCGTCCTCGTCGGGGTGGCGGTCGCACTGCTGCGCTGGGTCGTCACGACGGGGGTCGTCGCCGCAGCGGTCGGGGTAGCCGTCGCGTGCGGGCATCCCGTCGATCGGGGATCCGAGGGGTCGTCGGTCGGAGCCACGGTGGACGTCGCGGTGGCGGTCGGATGCGGGCTCCGGCTCGGGAACGGCCACCAGGTCGGCCACCAGCTGGG
>PMBM01000103.1:10791-49031 GCA_003153855.1 Propionibacteriaceae bacterium | reverse complement strand
CGGTTCATGCTCAAGGTGCTCATCGGGTACCCGTCGGTCTCCGAGGAGTACGCGGTGGTCGAGCGGATGACCTCGGCGCCGGTGAAGACCGAGCAGGTCCTGGACCTCGACGAGCTGAAGCGGATGCAGAAGCAGGCCGACGCGGTGTACGTCGACCCGGGCGTCATCTCGTACGCGGTCTCGCTCGTCGGCGCCACCCGCAACCCCGAGACGGTCGGGCAGGGTCACCTGTCCCGCTTCATCACGTACGGAGCCAGCCCGCGCGCCTCGATCAACCTCATTCTGGCCGGACGAGCGCTCGCCTACCTCCGCGGTCGCGACTTCGTCCTGCCCACCGACGTGGCCGAGCTCAGCGGGGACGTGCTGCGTCACCGGATGGTGCTGTCGTACGAGGCGCTGGCCGAGGACCTCACGGCCGACGACCTGCTCGAACCGATCGTCGCCGCTGTGCAGCAGCCGCCGATCGTCATGCGCGACCGTGCCGAGGAAGCCAACATCGACGAGGCCGCCTACCAGAGACCGTCCATCACATGACGAGTCACCCTCGCCGAAGTGCGGAGGCGGAGCCGGCGCCCCCCTCGAAGGGAACGCCCGGGCTGACCCCCGACCGGCTGCTGCGACGCCTGGAGTGGCGCATCGTGCGCCGTCTGGACGGGCGCTCGACCGGCGACTACCGCACCGTGTTCCGCGGCACGGGCCTCGACGTCGCCGACCTTCGCGAGTACATGCCGGGCGACGACCTGCGCCACATCGACTGGAACGTGACGGCCCGGATGGACGCTCCGTACGTGCGGGAGTTCCTCGAGGACCGAGAGCTCACGGCGTGGCTGCTCCTCGACACGACCGCCTCGATGGGCTTCGGCCCGCTCGCACGCCACAAGGGCCATGTACTGACGGAGCTGGCGACGACGATCGCGTACGTGCTCGTGCGCGGCGGGAACCGCGTCGGCGCGATGCTCTTCGGCGGCCCAGGCGCCGAAGGCGTGACGATTCCGCCCGGCTCCGGCCGGCGCCACGTGCTGCGGATCGCGCAGGCCCTGCTCGACGGGCCACGGAAGGGTACGGGCTCGCCGACCGACCTGTCCGTACTGCTGAAGTCCGCCGCCGGGGTCGCACAGCGCCGCGGCCTGATCATCGTCATCTCGGACTTCCTGTCGGAGCCCGGGTGGGACAAGGCCCTGGGGATCCTTGCCATGCGACACGAGGTCGTCTGCCTGCGCGTGACCGATCCGCGCGAGCACGAGCTGCCGGCAGCAGGGCTGATGTGGGTCGAGGACGCCGAGACCGGCGAGCAGCTGTTCGTCGACACCGACGACCCGACGTTCCGTAGGCGACTGGCCGAGACAGCGACCGCCCAGCGGGCGGAGCTGTCGCTGCTCGTCACGCGCGCCGGCGCGGAGCTCCACGACGTCAGCACCGACGACGACCTCGTCAAGGTGCTCGGGAAGATCGCCGCCCTGCGGTCGCGCCGTGGTGGCGGTCGTGTGGCCTCGATGGGAGGGCCGCGATGAGCCTGGAGTTCACGTGGCCGTGGCTGCTGCTGAGCCTCCTGGCCGTTCCCGTTCTGGTCCTGGCCTACCTGCGGCTGCGCCGCACCCAGCGCCGTCGCCGCGCCGAGCTCGCAACGCTCGGACTCGTCGCACCGAAGCCCAGGCTCGCGGTCGTCGCGCCGGTGCTCATGCTGCTCGGCGTGACGCTCAGCCTGGCCGCGATGGCCCGGCCGGTGGCGAACGTCCCCGAGCCGCGCCGCGAAGGGACGATCATGATGGTCGTCGACGTGTCGAACTCGATGGGTGCCGACGATGTCACGCCGACAAGGCTCGATGTCGCGAAGCAGGTCGCCAGGACCCTCGTGGACGCGCAGGGTCCGGAGATCCAGATCGGTGTCGTCGCGTTCGGCGACGCATCGGTCGTGGTCCAGCAGCCGACGACCAACCACGCGGACGTGCTTGCGGCTGTCAACCGGCTGAAGGTCGGCGGGGCCACAGCGATCGGGTCGGGCGTGCTGACCGCGCTGAGCACGATCGCGGGCGCGCCGATCCAGCTGGCCAAGACACCGTCGGACACGCAGATCGGCTGGTACGGGGGCACGGCCATCGTCGTACTGTCCGACGGCGAGCAGACGGGCGGTCCTGACCCGGCCGACCTCGCGGACCTCGCGTCCACTGCCGGCGTGCACGTCTCGGCAGTAGGGATCGGGACCACGGCCGGCACCACCATCAAGGTCGGCGGCTTCCAGGTCGCGACGGCGCTCGACGAGTCCACGCTCCAGACGCTGGCCACGACGACGGGCGGCACATACGTGGCGGCGTCCGACGCTCAGTCGATCGCGGGCATGGGCAGCGCGGTCAAGCTGTCGTGGACCGCGAAGGCGGTCCCCCACGAGATCACGTCGCTGGTCGTAGCGGCCGCCGCGGTGCTCGTCCTCTTCGGGGCCGCGTGGTCGATCGTACGTACGGGTCGGGTGATCTGATGACGCTCGGTTCCCCGTGGCTGTTGGCGCTGTCGCTCGCCGGCCTCGTGCTACTCGCGGCCTACCTGTGGTGGCTGCGTCGCGGTCGGCGCAGCACGACCACGTTCTCCTCGCTCGGGCTGCTGCGTGAGGCCGCATCGGGGCAGAAGCCCTGGCGACGCCACGTACCCGTCCTCCTCATCTGCCTCGCGCTCGTCGTCCTGGGTGTCGGAGCGGCGCGGCCCACGGTCGTCATGACGGTGCCGTCCAACGACGCGACGGTCATCCTCGCGCTCGACGTGTCCGGCTCGATGTGCAACACGGACGTCGACCCGAACAGGCTCGCGGCGGCGCAGACGGCCGTACGGAACTTCCTCAAGGCCCAGAAGGGGTCCGGTACGAAGTTCGGGCTGGTCATCTTCTCGAGCCAGGCGCAGCTCGCCGTGGCGCCCACGACCGACACCGACGTGCTGCTCAAGGCGATCGACGGGCTCACGACCGGACGCGGGACCGTCATCGGGTCGGCGATCCTCACCGCCGTGGATGCCATCGCCGAGATCGACCCGAACGTGACGCCGACCGACAGCTCGTCGGCCACGGACACCCCGACCACGGCTGTGACCCCCGCTGCTCCCGTACCCGAGATCGTCGTCCTTCTCACCGACGGCGCCAACACCCGCGGCATCACGCCGCAGCAGGCAGCGGTACAGGCCGCCGAGCGCGGCGTTCGCGTATACCCGATCGGCTTCGGCACGACGAGCCCGAAGAGCATGGCCTGCACGGCCTCACAGGTGAGCAACGGTGGCTTCGGCGGCGGCGGCTTCGGCGGCGGACCCGGCGGTGGCGGTGGCGGTGGCGGTGGCTTCGGCGGCGGCGGTGCCGGGGCCCTGGTCGCCGACGAGGGCGCGCTCAAGACGGTGGCGCAGATCACCGGCGGCGAGTACTTCAGCGCCGCCAGCTCGGACCAGCTCAACAAGGTGCTGGACGGCGTACGGTCGCGGCTCGGTACGGTGACGCAGGAGGTGGACCTCTCCGCGTTCCCCGCCGTCCTCGGCTCGCTCCTGCTTCTCGGGGCCGCGCTCGTGACGCTCCGCAAGAACCCACTGGGATGACGCGGTAGAAGGGTAGACCATCTCGACGGTAGACTTCTACCATGGGTCTGAACATCAAGAACGAGAGGGTCCACGCACTCGCGCGTGAGGCCGCTCGCATCACGGGGAAGTCCCAGACAAGCGTCATCGAAGAGGCGCTCGAGTTGCTGCTCGCCCAGTACGGGGCTGACGCCGAGCAGGCGCGCATCGCTCGAACCGTGGAGAAGGTGATGCGCCTGGCGGAGGAGTACCGAACGGAGTCGCAGCGTCTCGGTGGCGTCCCCATGACGGTGGAGGATCTTTACGACGAGGAGACGGGCCTCCCGGCATGACGTTCTCGGACGACATCGTTGTCGATTCATCCGCGCTCATGGCCGTCCTTCTCGACGAGCCCGAGGCCCTCAGGCTGGCGAAGGCGATGGCCGTCTCGCGCTGCCAGATGTCAGTCGCCACCTGGGTCGAGGTCGGGATCGTCGCCGACAGCCGGGGCGCGATCCCAGGCGCGCGCCTGGACGAGATCGTCGGGCTCTTCGCGATCGAACAGGTACCGGTCACTCAGCACCACGCTCAGATCGCCCGGATGGCATATCTCCGACACGGCAAAGGGTCCGGCTCGCCTGCGAAGCTGAACCTGGGTGACTGCTTCTCATACGCGCTCGCGGTCACCGAAGGACGGCCACTGCTCTTCGTGGGGAGCGACTTCACCCACACGGACATCGTCCCGGCGCACTACTGACCGGGAAGGCGGGCGTCATGCAGCGCGAGCAAGGTCTCCGTCGTCCCCGCGTCGATTCTCACCGTTGCCAGGTCGTCACCCCTTGTCGGGCCACGGTTGATGATGGCGATGGGCTTGCCGAGGCGTGATGCGTGGCGTACGAAGCGGAGGCCGCTCATCACCGTCAGCGACGAGCCGAGCACGACCAGGGCATCAGCCGCGTCGACGAGCTCGTACGCGCTCGCGACCACGTCCCTGCCGGCTGACTCACCGAAGAAGACCACGTCCGGCTTGAGGATCCCGCCGCACACCTCGCAGGGGGCGACGCGGAAGTCGTGCCAGCGGTCGACGACGGCATCACCGTCGGGACGCAGGCGCGCCGAGTCGAGCTCCGCGGCCCCCGCCGGCAGATAGCCGTCGATGTCGGGGTTGAGCTCCTGGAGCCGCTGCTGGAGAAGGGCGCGCGGCGAGTACGTTCGGCAGGACAGGCAGACGACGCGGTCGATCCGGCCGTGCAGGTCGACGACCGGCGAGCTGCCCGCCGCCTCGTGGAGCCCGTCGACGTTCTGCGTCACGACGCCGGCCAGACCCGGTGCGCCGACCAGCGCCCGGTGGCCGGCGTTGGGCTCGGCGCGTCCGAAGGACTGCCAGCCGAGCATCGATCGCGCCCAGTACCGGCGGCGGTTCGCGTCATCGGAGGTGAACTCGTCGTACATCATCGGGTTCGACGGCGGCGCCGACGGCCCGCGGTAGTCAGGGATGCCTGAGTCGGTCGACATGCCGGCGCCCGTGAGGGCGACCCAGGAATGCCCGGAGACGAGCGACACCAGGTCGTCGAGCCCGCCCCGTACCGTCACCGGCGGGAGCTCAGGCCGCGGCACCTGGTGCCGGATCGTCATGCGAAGAGCGCGCTGATCGCTGCGGTCACGTCCTCGTCGGGAACGGTCATGCCCGCCTTGGCGTTCGCCTCGACCTGCTCGGGCCGCGTGGCGCCGGCGATGACGCTGCTGACGCCCGGCTGGGCGAGGAGCCACGAGAACGTCGCTTGGAGCATCGTCACGCCCGCCTCGTCGCACAACGCCTGGTAGCGCTCCATGAGATCCCAGTCGACCGACTCGAGCACCTCCGGCCGCTGCCGCGTCAGGCGACCCTGACCGCCCTGACGCGTGTACTTGCCGGTGAGGAGCCCGTTGTAGAGCGGGAAGTACGGGAGGAAGCCGAGCCCGAGGTCCCGTACAGCCGGCAGCACCTCGGCCTCGACGCCACGGGCCATGAGGCTGTACTCGTTCTGGGCCGACACGAACGGGGGCAGCCCGAGCTCGTCGGCGACCGTCGCGGCCTCGCGGATCTGCTCGGCGGTGAGGTTCGAGTGGCCGATGAAACGCACCTTGCCCGCCTTGACCAGCCCCGCGAGCGCTTCCAGCGTCTCACCGATGGGCGTCTTCGTGTCGGGGGTGTGCAGCTGGTACAGGTCGATGCGGTCTGTACGCAGTCGCGTCAGGGAGCCCTCGACGGCGTGTGCGATGTACGTGGCGGAGCCGTTGGCGCCCCAGCTCTCGGAGCCCGACGGACCGCCGGCCATGTGGCCGAACTTCGTCGCGATCTCCACGTGGTCGCGACGACCGACGAGCGCCTGACCGATGAGGTCCTCGCTGCCGCCCTTCGGGTCGCCGTACAGCTCCGCGGTGTCCAGCAGCGTGATCCCGTGCTCGATCGCGGCGTCCAGCACCGACTTCGTGCCCTCGAGAGTCTCCGTCGGAGTGCCGGGCCGCGAGAAGTTGTTGCACCCCAACCCGACGGCGCTGATCTTCAGGTCGCTGTTCCCCAGATTCCGCATCAGCATCATGCGACCAGCCTAGGCGAGACGTGCGACAGGTCGCCGATCGCCGACCGGCTGTGCGACGCGTCCGCACGTGGTCGCCCCACCGAACGTGTCCGGGTTATGGAGAGGTCGGTCAGCCATCGCAGCACCCCCCGCGATGTTGTTCGGGCTATGGGGCCCCAGACGAGCCTCACCACACGAACAACGTGGGTTGCCCTCTGGAGACTCGGCGGGCCGCCCTGCATGAGCCGAACATCTTCGGTCGGGAGCGTGGGATGCCTCCACCCAGCTGCGCGTCCTGACGCCATCGCACCGTCGCCATCGGTCGGAGTTCCCACCATGCCGAGTTATGCACAGGGTCGGTGGCGCCAGGTCCTGATGCCGGGGCAGGCTTGTGCGATGCGAACTCCCCACCCCTGGGCGCTCCCCACACAGCCCGTGTCCCGACGTCTGCTCGTCGCAGGCGGCGTGACCGACGAGATGATCCACACGGCGTTGTCCTCCGGACGGCTGCTGAGGCTGAGACGTGGCGTGTTCGTCGCCGCGGCTGCCTGGCCGGACGACCCGGCCGCGCGTCACGTGATGATGGCCCACGCCGAGCAGGTGGCCAACCCAGATGCCGTGCTCAGCCACCAGTCGGCGGCCGTCGTCTGGGGCCTGCCGTCGCCCTCGTTCCGCGACTGGCACGAGCGGCCTGCTTCGGCGACGTACGTCAACGACCGTTCCTACAGGTCTCGTGGAGGCACGGCCATTCGGCACATCGGGCTGCTCCCTGCCTCGGAGGTCACGCGGGACCTGGACGGATACTCCGTCACCTCCATCACGCGTACGGCCGTCGACCTGGCCACAGGGCTCCCGCTGCCCGAGGCACTGGTGATCCTCGACGGCGCGGCCCGGAAGATCCTGGTCTCGTTCGTCGGTACGGAGCGGCGCCGGGACTTCCTGAACCCTCGCCTCATCGCCGCAGCCCGAGAGGCCCTGACCGCGGTGGTGGGTCGCAAGGTGCGCCGCCTCGCGGCAGTGATCCCCCTTGTCGAGCCGGCAAGGGAGTCGGCCGCAGAGTCCCTGACCGCTGGCCACCTACATCTCGCCCGACTCCCGGTCCCCCTGTTCCAGCCGCCGATCCGGACGCGGCTAGGAACGGTCTACCCTGACTTCTTCTGGGAGAGCAACCGGCTGATCGGCGAGTGCGACGGCGCGACGAAGGGCAGCGACCCCACCGCGTACGTGCGTGAGAAGGAGCGCGAGCAGGTCCTGCGCGACGACGACTACCGCTTCGTGCGGTGGCTGGGCAAGGAGATCCACTTCACCCCACACGTGGTGATCGCACGCATCGAACGAGCCTTGGCCGCTTGACGTGACCCCTTCGACCGAAGTTGTTGGTGATACGAGTGGTGGCTCCGGCGCTCAACGGCGCCGAACCAAAGTTGTTGGGCAAACAGCGCCTATTTATGGGCTCATAACCTCGACAACTTCGGTCGAGCGGGCTGAACATCCCGATCGTCCGCTGACAACCCAGACAACGTCGCTCAGCGGCGGATGAGTTGCTGGCCGTCGTACTCGATCCAGAAGCCCGTACCGCCCGGAGCCGGCCAGGACTCCCCGCCCACACGAGCCATGCTCCGGTTCGGAGGGATCCGAACGCACTCGCCGATGTCGCCGTCACCCGGGTCGAAGGCGGCCACGAGGTCGTCCCCTACGAACACGGCGGACTCGAGCCACGCCGAGTCGGGCAGGCTCGGCGCCGCGACGGTCCAGACGGGCTCGAAGTCGGGCCAGGAGAAGACCTCCAGCGGACCCGTACCGCCCTGAGGTGCCGTCAGTACGTACTTGCCCGAGACATGTACGTCGGTCAGTACGCGGTTGCGCCACGGCGCCTCGCGCAGGTCGATCGAGGTGGCGTCGCTGCGCAGGAACCAGGCGCGCGCTGCCCGATCGTCGCCGATGCCGATGCCGAGCCACCCTTCCGCGCCACTCACGAGCTCGATGCCGGACGGGATGCTGCCCATCGGTGCCGTGCCGGTCACGACGCCTGTGTGGATGTTCATGCGGAGCAGTTCGCACCTGACGCCGTTGTCCGAGGGGACGACCGCCCACGCGTGCCCGCTGCTCAGCCATGTACCGCCGCCCTGCTCGAGACCCCACTGCGCGTGCTCCCGGCGCCAGCGCGTCTTGCCGTGGCGCTGCAGGACGATGCCGGAGCCGTCGTCGAAAACGACGGTGTCGGTGATCGGGTCGGCGTCGGCGAGACCCACCACGCCGGCAGGCAGGCGCCAGCTCCCGAGCGGATCGAGATCCGCTCCGAGCAGCGCAAGCTCAGAGCCTGCGTGGATGAAGGTCCAGCCCGCGCGACGATCGAACGATCTGATCGAACGCACAGGTCCTGGGACCGTGTACGCCACAGCCATTGACTAACTCCCATTTGCGCACGTGAGTGCGTTGTGTCCCCACGCAGAGAGTACGTCGCCGGAGGGTCCACGTCACCATGCCTGAGTCAATCCTCATGGGTTCCTTAAGAAGGGCAGTAAATCGTTTCCCTGAAAGGAATCTCGAGTGAGGTTGAGGTCCCGGTGAGCAATCCCGTACCGACAAGGGAGGACGCCCTCGGCGGGTCCCCAGGTGCCCTCTGCAGCCGCCTCAGAGGACCGGGAACACCGGCATGAACTCCCATGCCGACAGCCCGGACTCGGACATCGCAGAGACCAGCATCTTCACGGCCTCGTCGATGCCCTGCGGGCTCAGGGGGACACCGGCGGAGCGGGACGGTGTGCCGCCGGCTTTCGCGATGCCCAGCCTGCCGCTGGCCCACTTCCTCGCCAGTACCGCCGGCTGCACGGTGACGATGAGCCGACGCTGCCCTTGCCAGGGACCGGTCTCGACGCCCAGGAAGAACTCGCTGTAGCCCAGCCCGCCCGGCGCGAGCGCCCAGCGTTCGTCACGCCGCAGCGCCACGTCGACCATGTGCCGCAGCTGCCACGCCGCCTGGGGGTCGAGCCCGGGGTCGGACAGGCCCACTGGCCGTCCGGGAAATGTCCTTGGTGCGCCGGAACGCGGGTTGCGGTTGCGTACCAGCAGGGTCTTCTTCTCGCGGTCGAGCCGCCCGCACTCGGCGAAGCCCGTACCGGTGTCGACCCGCTCCACCTCACCGACACCGAGGATGGCGGCGAGCGCGGCCGGGTTGTCCGGACGCCAGATCTCGGCGGAGCTCGTGTTCCAGAACCCCACGAGCCCTCCCGCGACGAGCCCGAGCAAGCCCCTGGCGAGACCGCTCTCGTCTGGAGCGACGATCGGGTCCGGGGCAGCGCCGACGAGGTCGAGAGGCGGCAGATCGAGCCATGACATGGTGCCGTTCACGATACAAGGCAGAGCGATCGGCCGGGCCGTAGCCCGGGTCGCTCCGGGGTCACGCCAGGGACGCGGCCCTGCGCAGCTCGACCAGCACGCGTGCGTCGATGCCGCCCGGCACGAAGCGGTTCTCGAGGTTCACGACGCCGGCCCAGCCGGCGAGCGCCGTCTCCGTGTCAGGCGCGTCATAACCGAGGCGCCGGAGATGGCCCGCCACCTCCTCGTACAACGCGGAGTCATAGGGCTGTACGTCCTCGGGTCCGCCCAGGACGAGCGTGGCGATGTCGTGCACACGAGCGAGCTCGGTCGGCGCATTCGGATGGTCGTCGACACGTACGTCCGCGAGGATGCCGCTCGCGTCGTACCCCGCGCCGGGCGCGTGGACGACCAGCGCGGCGCTCTGGCGCCCCCGCGAGTCGCCGCCGGCGGCATCACCGGCCAGCAGCGCCGCGAGGAGGCGACGATCGAGCGGCAGGCCCGCCGTCGCGAGGAACGCGCGCTCCATCTCGGCGACCACCCCTGGACCGACGAGGATGTTGCCCTGGATCGCGTACGCCTCGGCGCCGTCGCCCTTCGCGATCCCGCCTGCCCAGTCCATGCACTCGCCACCCGTGTACGTGGCGGCCCCGTCGGCCCCCACGGCGCCCAGCTGGCGCGACTCACCGCCCTCGTCGGCGGCCACCGCGGAGTCGAGTGCCGCCTGAACCGGGGAACCGGCATCCAGTGCGGCAAGGATCTCCGCCCTGTACGCGACACGGGCGAACGACTGCGTGGCGACGGCGCCGACCCCCAGCCGTACCTCGGGGACGATCGACCCCACGCAGACGAACTTGCTGGCGACCGCGACGCCCCAGGCGTCTCCGGAGTGTGCGGCGATGGAGAACGTCATGACCGCAGACTAGGCGCCCGCACGGGTGACGGTCAGGCGCCGAGGCGGCGCATGCGGGCCAGCCGGGCCGCGTACCTCTCGTCCGGGTCCATCGCCATGAGCTTGAGCAGCTCGTGCGCCAGGACGCGGCCCATGCGGCGGCAGAACTCCTCGGGCTCGTCGGCGGCGTCCGGACGCTCGACGACGACGTGGTCGACGATGCCGCGCGCGAGGAGGTCCTTCGCCCGTACGCCCTGGGCCGCGGCCATCTCCGGCGCCCGGTCGGTCGTACGGTGCATGATCGCGCTCGCGCCCTCCGGTGGCAGCGGTGACAACCACCCGTGCTGGGCCGCGATCATCCGGTCGGCCGGGAACAGCGCCAGCGCTCCGCCTCCGGTGCCCTCGCCGATGAGCATGGACACGGTCGGCGCGGGCAGGTCGATGATGTCCGCGAGGGTACGGGCGATCTCCCCCGCCAGGCCGCGTTCCTCGGCCTCCCGGGTGAGCGCAGCGCCGCGAGTGTCGATGAGCGTGACCAGCGGCAGGACGAGCTGGCGGGACAGGCGGATCCCACGACGCGCGGCCGCCAGCGCCGCCGGTCCCATGGGGTTCTCCGCGCTCTGTCCGCGCCGGTCCTGGCCGAGGAACACGCAGGGCGCCCCACCGAAGCGTGCGAGGGCCAGGACCAGGCCGGGGTCGTGCTCGCCCTCGCCGGTGCCCTGCAGCCGTACGACATCGGTCGCCCCGTAGCGCAGCAGGCGCCGGATCCCCGGCCTCTCGGGGTTCCGCGAGCGGGTGATCAGGTCCCAGGCCGAGATGTCGGGGAGAAGGTCGGCGTCGGCGACGGAGTCGTCAGCGCTGAGGCCCGGGTCGGGGGGCAACGGCTCCGTGGGCGCCATCAGCACGGCAAGCACGCGGTCGACCTCGTCGGCGAGCAGCTCGGCCGGCAGCACGGCGTCGATGAGGCCGCAGCGGAAGAGGTTCTCCGCCGTCTGTACGCCCTCGGGGAAGTCCTCGCCGAAGATCGCCTTGTAGACCCGAGGGCCGAGGAACCCGACCAGCGCGCCCGGCTCGGCCGCCGTGACGTGGCCGAGGGAACCCCATGAGGCCATCACGCCGCCGACGGTGGGGTCGCGGAGATAGACGAGGTACGGCAGGTGGGCGCGGCGATGTGCGACCAGGGCGGCGGTGATCATCGCCATGCCGACGAGAGCGGGCGTTCCCTCCTGCATGCGNNGAACTCACCCGCCAGTACGGCGATGCGTCGGCCCCGGACCGTACCCTCGCCCGTGACCACCGCTTCGTCCGACCCGCTCCGCTCCGCCGCCGCGGCGAGCTCGGCCGCGTAGGCGTCCGACACAACCCCTTGGTCCACCGCGCCGTCCCAGGACCGCCAGGATCCGGGGTCCACGAGGAGGTCGATCACCTCACGTGCCGTGCGACGGGTGCCCATGCGCACATCCTGCTCTCGCGAGGCAGGGGGCGAGGACGTACGGTCAAGGAATACAGCATCGACCCAGATGGTTTACGTTTCAACTAACCATTGAGGAGCACCACCATGCAGCTCGGGATCTTCACCGTCGGTGACGTCACCACCGATCCGACCACGGGGCGTACGCCCAGCGAGCACGAGCGGATCAAGAACACGGTGACGATCGCGAAGAAGGCCGAAGAGATCGGGCTCGACGTCGTCGCGTTCGGCCAGCACCACAACCCGCCCTTCGCGGCGAGCTCCCCGACCACCACCATGGCGTACGTCGCGGCGCAGACGGAACGGATCCTGCTCTCGACGGCGACCACGCTCATCACGACGACCGACCCTGTACGGATCGCCGAGGACTACGCGCAGCTCCAGCACCTGTCCGACGGTCGGGTCGACCTCATGCTCGGCCGCGGCAACACGGGACCCGTCTATCCGTGGTTCGGCAAGGACATTCGCGACGGTATCGCGCTCGCGGTCGAGAACTACGCGCTGCTCCGCCGCCTGTGGGACTCCGACGTCGTGACGTGGGACGGCAAGTTCCGTACGCCGCTGCAGGGCTTCACCTCCACGCCGCGACCGCTGGACGGCGTTCCCCCGTTCGTGTGGCACGGCTCGATCCGCAGCCCTGAGATCGCCGAGCAGGCCGCGTACTACGGCGACGGCTTCTTCTCCAACCACATCTTCTGGCCCGCCTCGCACACGAAGCAGATGGTGGCCCTGTACCGGCGGCGCTTCGAGCACTACGGCCACGGCACTGCCGACCAGGCGATCGTGGGGCTCGGCGGCCAGGTGTACATGGCCAAGAACAGTCAGGACGCCATCCGTGAGTTCAGGCCCTACTTCGACGTCGCCCCCGTGTACGGTCACGGGCCCTCGCTCGAGGACTTCATGCAGCAGACGCCGCTGACCGTCGGGTCGCCGCAACAGGTGATCGAACGTACGCTCGGCTTCCGCGACTACGTCGGCGACTACCAGCGCCAGCTCTTCCTCATGGACCACGCCGGCCTGCCGCTGACAACGGTGCTCAAGCAGCTCGACATCCTCGGCAGCGAGGTCGTACCCGTCCTGCGCACGGAGTTCGACGCGCTGAGGAGGCCCGGCGTCCCGGACGCTCCCACGCATGCGTCGCTGCTCGCGGCCCGCCAGAGCGAGGCGGCTCTCGTATGACCCGGAGCATCGTCGTCGTCAGCGCCGGCCTGGCGACCCCGTCGTCGACCCGGCTGCTCGCCGACCAGCTCGCGGCGGCCACCGACGTCGCCCTTCGTGCCCGCGGTGACGCGGCCGACATCGACGTCATCGAGCTGCGGGAGCTGGCCCACCCGCTCGCCGACCACCTGCTGACCGGCTTCGCGAGCGGTGCGCTGGCTGAGGCGATCGAGACAGTACGCCACGCTGACGGTCTGATCGTCGTCACGCCGGTCTTCGCCGCGTCGTACTCGGGACTGTTCAAGGTGTTCTTCGAGGTCCTCGAGCAGGACCTCCTGCGCGGGAAGCCGGTGCTCCTCGCCGCCACCGCCGGTACGGCCCGGCACTCCCTCGTCCTCGAGCACGCGATGCGTCCGCTCTTCTCGTACCTGCGGGCCGTCACCGTGCCCACGGCCGTGTTCGCGGCGACCGAGGACTTCGGCGGTGCGTCCTCCGGCGAGTTCACCGCGCGGATCGCCACCGCCGCCGANNCGACTCGACGGCCAGATGACGCGGCGAAGTCACGGGACCCCCGCTTCGGCCCTTCGTGAGAGGCACCATCCAGATCCGTACATCCCGCGTGGCGCGACATCCCTGACGGGGTAGAGACTGAAGCACGATGACCGCGCGGATCGATGACGTCACCAAACCTGTACGGGGGGCCAAGCAACGGCCGACCCCCCGGTGGGTGGGGTGGTTCCTCATCGCGACGCCGAGCCTCGCCGCGGCCGGCCCGCTCTGGGGCGCGGGATCGCTGTCGACGTTCCGCGTCGCCGTAGCGGTCATTTTCCTCACCGCCGCCTGGGACTGGTGGCGGTTCCAGGACCGGTCGCGCACGTTCTTCACGATGCTGGGCATCGGGATCGCGTTCCAGATCTCGGGCGTCGTCTCGCTGGCGTGGTCGAAGCCACCGTCCGACGCGGCCTGGCACGAGCTTCTCGGGGTCGCGCTCATGTTCGCCCTGGCCGCGGCGCTCGTACAGCTCTATCGCACCGCCGAGACCGTGCTGACGATCGCGCGAGGCTGGCTGTACATGGCCGTCCTCGTCGAGGTCGTCAACCTGTGGGAGCTGGTCACCGGGAGCCGGCTGCCGAACTTCTACCTCGCGGCGGACCAACGCGACACCCCTGGATGGTCCGCCATCGCCGGCCCGTTCGGCGCCCCCAGCCAGCTCGCCGCCGTCTTCGTCATGGCCGCGATCGTCATGGCGGTCGGCTGGTCGCTGGAGCACGACCGGAGACTCCGCTGGGCGTACGTGGCCGTGTGCGTCCCGATGCCCTACCTCCTCTGGCGCACCTCGTCGACCCTCGGGCTGACGCTGTTCGTGATCGTGGTGGTCTGCTGGCTGGCCGTGTACAGCTGGGGCCGCCGGATCGGCATCGCCGCTCTGGCGGTGCTCGTCGTGGCGCTTCCACAGGGACGCTCGCTGCTCGTCGCCCTCGGTGCCCAGATCGGCTCGCTGTTCGGCGGCGCCACCGAGGCGCCTTTCACTGCCGGCGACGCGTTCAACCTCCTGCGCGACGGTGCCGTCCTGCTCGCACGCTCGACCTGGATCGGGGTCGGCCCCGCCGGCTTCCCGTACGCGATGACGACCCGCTCCACCCCGTACTTCACTCACGGCGTCGTCGCCCCCCACAGCGCGATCGTCGAGATCGCGAGCCAGTACGGGGTCGGGATGTTCGTCCTCGTCACGCTCGCCGGCATCGGGCTCGCCAAGTGGGCGATCGACCGCCTGCGCCGTACAGCCCGCCAGCCCCTGCGCGGCGCACCGCGGATCGTTGCGATGTGGACCCTCGTGGTGGCGCTGATGTGGCCGCTGCTGTCGATGGTCGCCCCGACGTACCTCGACCAGTCCGTCGCGGCGTTGTTCGTCGCGACCGTCGCCATGTGGGCTCGACACATCGAGAAGCCGCTCGGGCGCCGTGTGCGCTCGCCCGAGACGGCCCTCCGCAACTTGCCGCCGGCACCGACGGAACAACCGAAGAAGGACTCCTGATGCTCATCCGCTCCGACCGCCTGGTCACCGCCACCGACGTGTACGAGCCGGGGCTGCTCCGTACAGAAGCCGACCGTGTCGTCGAGGTAGGTCCGTGGGTATCGGGCTCGCCAGACCTGGAGGTGGCCAACCTCGCACCCGGGCTCGTCGACGTCCATGCTCACGGCGGAGGCGGAGAGTCCTTCTCGATCGACCCCGAGACCGCGATCATGGCGCACCGCCGGACGGGTACGACGACGCAGGTCGCGAGCCTCGTCACGGAGACCTACGACGACCTCGAGGCGCAGGTGCGCATGCTGACCCCGTACGTGGCGGCGGGCGACCTCGCCGGCATCCATCTTGAGGGTCCATGGCTGGCCGAGGAGTTCCATGGCGCGCATCCGATACCGCTGCTGCGCGATCCGGTGTGGTCGGAAGTCGAGCGGCTGGTGGACGCCGGGCCTGTGAAGATGGTCACGGTCGCGGTGGAGCGCCAGGGCGGTCTTGATGCCTGTCGCCGGTTGGCCGCACGCGGCGTGGTCGCGGCGATCGGCCACACGAACGCGGACTACGAGACGGCGGCTGCAGCGCTCCAAGCAGGTGCGTCCGGCGCGACCCACCTGTTCAACGCGATGCGACCGATTCACCATCGCAGACCAGGACCCATCGTCGCCCTCATGGAGCACCCCACCGCGTGGCTCGAGCTGATCGTCGACGGCACCCATTCCCACCCGTCCCTGGTGAAGTGGGTCGCCGAGACCTATCCCCAGCGGATAGTGCTGGTGACCGACGCGATGGCCGCGGCCGGTTCCGCCGACGGCGACTACATCCTCGGCACCCTCGCCGTCGAGGTACGTGGCGGCGTCGCGAAGATCGCCGGGACCAACACCATCGCCGGCTCCACGCTCACCCTGTCGAAGGCCCTCGCGAACGCCGTCCGGTACGGAGTCGACCCGCTCGTCGCCGTTCGCGCGGCCACCATCCAGCCGGCCCGGTATCTCGGCCTCGACGCCGGCGACCTCGTGGTCGGGGGGCGTGCCGACGCGGTCGTCCTCGACGACGCCTGGACCGTCACCCGCGTGCTGCGCAAGGGCGACTGGGTCAGCTAGGTCAGCTCGCCCACTGGCCCGTGAAGAAGCGGGCCGCCCACCACACGAGCAGCAGGATGCTGACGATCCCCCAGGCGACGATCACGACGATGCGGGCCGTACGGGTCTTGCCGGGGCGGGTCGCGATTGAGCCGAGCATGAGCCACAGCGGGAACCACAGCAGGACGGCGCGGTTGACGCTCATGTACCAGTACGAGGTCGCGAACGCCACGACCTGTACGCCGACCCACGTCGCCTCGGCCCAGCGCTTCAGGACGAGGCAGGCGATCGTCACGACGATGCCGATGGCGATGGACACGACCTCGGCGCGGAAGACCCACGCCCACCCCGGATGGTCCGCGTAGGCGCCGGGCACGATCGCCCGCAGCGTGTGGGCGAACGAGTCCCAGGGCCACGTCAAGGTCCGGCCCCAGCCGTCGGCCTGTGCGCTGTACCAGGCCAACCAGGACCCCTTCGTGATCCGCAGGTACGCGGCGTACGCGACGGGAACCGCCGTCGGGATGAGCAGCCACGCGATCGCCTTCGCACGTTGCACCCAGCGCCGGTCCCCCTCGTACGCGCCGGTCAGCGCCATCACGCCCAGCGCCACGATGAGGAAGATGCCGGAGACGCGGATCGAGCAGGCGGCCGACGCGAGGACTGCGGTCCACGCCCAGCGCCCCTCGCGAGCCCGTACCCACGCCCAGAACGCGAACGCGGCGAACAGGCTCTCGGTGTACGGGACGACCGTGAAGACCGCGGTCGGGGCGAACAGCCACAGAGTCGCCGCGACGACTCCCACCCGGGGGCCTCCCAGCCGCCACAACGCCCAGGCGGCGAAACCGGACCCGACCACCGAGGCGATGATCCCCGCAGCGGTCATGTCGACGCCGATGGCGCCTGCCCCGTGAAGGAGGAGGGGCAGTCCGGGGAAGAACGCGGCTTCGTCGTTGACCGCGTACCCGTCCCGTGCGATCCGCAGGAAATGGGCGACGTCCCAGTTGCCCGCCGCGTCGTGCCACGTCGTCCGGGTCGACCAGATGACCCAGACGAAGATCAGGGCCAGCAGCACCCGGCTGGCTACCCAGGCCTGGACGACCAGGCGCGGACCGTCCTCGATGCGTACGTGCTTCACCGTGGCTGGTCGAGCCCGTCAGCCTCGGGGCCAGGGTCGTCCGGAAGCGCACGGCGCGGGGCCGAGGGACGCTGCTCGTGCAGGGTGTCGACCGGCCCGTACACGACACTCCCCGACGGCGCGGACCTCAGGGGCGACGCTGACTCCGCACCTGCCGCCACGAGCCGGAGGCTCCAGGCATCCCGGGCCCCGTCGAGCGGGCCGCCGATCGGGTCGTCCACGCCGTCCTCGCGGACCGGGTCCTCGCCGGGGTTCATCAGGTCGTTGATGACGACGATCATGAGCCAGATGCTCACCCCGACGCGCAGGAAGACGGCGAGCCAGTACACGCGGTCAGGCCCGCCGTCGCCCGGATGCAGCGTGCCGGCGAGGTGACCCCAGATCGCGAAGTAGTACGCGACCTCGGCGACGTTGAAGATGGCCCACTCGCGCCACGTCGGCCGGGCGAGCGCGAGGAGCGGGAGCATCCACAGCGCGTACTGCGGCGAGTACACCTTGTTCACGATGAGGAACAGCGCCACGATCAGGAACGCGACCTGTCCGACGCGTGGCCGGCGCGGCGCCAGGAAGATGAGCGCGGCGATGCCGATGCAGCCCAGCACCATGAGGAGGAACGACCACATACCGGGGTTCGGCACCGGGAGCCCGGCCAGCGACATCACGTACCAGACCGAGCCCAGATCGGCGCCGCGGTCGACGTTGAACTGCCAGAAGTACAGCCAGCCCGAGGGCGACGCGAAGAACACCGGCATGTTCACCAGCAGCCACGTGACCGCCGCCGGCAGCAGCAGCTTGCCGAAGTCCCGCAGGCGGCGCGAGCGAAGGCAGAGCAGCAGCAAGGGCCCCAGGATGAAGAGCGGATAGAGCTTCGCCGCGACGGCGAGCCCGAAGAAGATGCCCGACGCGTACGGGTGCTTCCTGCTCCACGTGAACAGCGCGGCCGCTGCCAGCACGACGGCGAAGATGTCCCAGTTGATGAGGCCCTCGGCCATGACGACCGGCGCGACGGCGACCATCAGGCCTGTCGCCCACCACCGCTTGCCGCCCATATGGCGTTGCAGCACCACCAACGCCAGGAAGCAGGCGAACAGCATGAAGGCGCAGACCGAGTAGAAGATGTCGGCGTTGGTGAGGACCTGCTGCGGCGTCAGGTTCGGCGATGCCGGGGTGCCGAACAGATCGGTGATGCGGCGGGCGACATCGACGAAACCGCCGGTCAGTACGGGGTACTCCCACTGCGCCGTGACGTACACGACCTGGCCCTCGCTGAGGCCGCGCGCCTGGTACAGGACCGGGATGTCGGTGTAGCACAGGCGGGCGATCGCGTTGATCGACGTGTTCGGGTCGGTCTGACGGCAGGAGCTCTGATGACCCATGAGCACCAGCCAGCTGAGCGTGGCGAGGACCAGGATGACAGCTGGCCCCAGCACCAGGCGCGAGCCCGCATGACGGCCGAGCGGCCCACCGAGTCGCCGAAGCATGAGCTGCGACCACGTCGTGCCGGTCCGCTCGGCAGGTTGCCCTGCAGGCACGGTCACGGTCGGCGCGGTCACGCGGCCATCGTACGGGTTCCGCCTGTCACGGCCCCGGAGAGCCGCGCGTGGTGGGTGACTCCACCTAGCTCGGTGGCCCGGACGGTACGCCGCTGGCCGACGACGACGGGTTGCTCGTGGCCGTGGTGCTCGTGGACGGCTTCGACGTCGTCGGCGGTGCCGTCGATGCCGGAGCGGACGAGGGCGGCGCCGTCGGGGTCGGCGTGTTGGTCGGCGTCGGGGACGGCGTCGGCGTGGCCGACCCGTTGACGTACACCGGCGCGTCGAACGTCAGCTTAGGTTGCCCGTCCGTCGCGACCTTCATGTAGTCGAGCCAGGTCAGTGCCGGGTACGTACCGCCGAAGAACGCCGAGTCGCCCTTCCTCGCGTACGGGTCGAGGCTGCCGTTGCCACCGTCGCCGGCGACGAACATGACGGCGGTCGACACCTGCTTGGTGTAGCCGATGAACCAGCTCGAGACGATGTGGCCGGCAACGTCCGCCGTACCGGTCTTGCCGGCGATCTGACGTCCGAGGCTCGCCACCTTCGCGCCGGTGCCCTCGTTGACGACGTTCTCGAGGGCGAACGTCGTGTCCTTGGCGATGTTCGGGTCGATGTTCGCCTGCGACGCCACGTTGGAGGTGAACAGGACCTTGCCGGTCGCGTCCTTGACCTCCTTGATGACGTGGGACGGCACGTACGTACCGCCGTTGCCCAGCGTCGCGTAGCCGGTCGCCTGATCGAGCGGGCTGACCTCAGCCGTACCGAGAGCGATGCGGTTGTTCGCGTCCCAGCCGGCACCGGTCGTGACGCCGGCGTCGTTGGCCGCCTTGATCACCTGCGCCGGACCGTTCGGGATCTGCTGCGTGAGGTCGACGAACGCCGTGTTGATCGAGTCGGCGGTCGCCTTGACGAGCGACACCGTCCCGTACTGCGTGTTGAACTCGTTGCGGATCGTCGAGGTGTCGCCCTTCGGCGTGAACGTGTTGCCGTTCAGCGTCGAGCGCAGGCTGAAGCCGTTGCGGAGCCCCGCCACGACCGCGTACGCCTTGAACGTCGACGCTGCCGGCCTGTCGGTGGTGGCCCAGTTGCGAGAGCTCGCCACGTAGTCGGGCCCCCCGTACAGCGCGAGCACCTCACCCGTACCGACGGCCACGGACGCGATCGCCGCATGAAGCTGCGCCGGGTCCTGCTTGGCCTTCGCTCCGGTCGCGGCTGCTTCGGTGTACTTCTGGGCCGACGCGACCGCGGCTGCCTGCGCCTTCTCGTCGAACGTCGTCGTGATCTGCAGGCCCTTGCCCGAGATCTCGGCGGAGGTGAAGCCGTCGGCCGTGAGCTCGGCCTCGACCATCTTCAGGAGGAATCCCTTGGGGCCGCCGTACCGGGAGCTCTTGGGGATGTCCGGGAACACTGGCAGGTCCTTGGCCGCATCTGCCTGTGCCTGCGTGATGCTGCCCATCTGCACCATGCCGTCGAGCACGTACGCGTACCGGCTGGTCAGCCGCGCCACGCTCTTGTCGCCGTCGCTCGGGTCGTACAGGCTCGGGTTGTTGAGGATCGAGGCCAGCACGGCCGACTGCTGCAGGTTGAGGTCCTTGGCGTCGACGTTGAAGAACGCCCGCGCCGCAGCCTGGATGCCGTACGCACCGCGGCCGAAGTAGATCGTGTTGAGGTAGCCCTGGAGGATCTCCTCCTTGGGCATCGAGCGGCCCATCTTGATCGCCAGCAGCACCTCGGTGATCTTGCGGCTCGCGGTCTGGTCGCTCGTCAGGTAGAGGATCTTGATGTACTCCTGCGTGATCGTCGAGCCGCCGCCCAGTGCGCTCTTGCCCCGGAGGATCCCGTACACAGCCCGCGCGATCCCGGTCGGCGAGATGCCCTTGTCGGTCCAGAACGTGCGGTTCTCGGCGGCGACCACCGCGTCCTTGATCGACTGCGGCATGTCCGAGTAGGCGATCGAGGAGCGGTTCTGGTCGGCGAAGGACCCGAGAACCGTCGTGCCGTCGCGGTAGTAGACGTTCGACTTGTTCGTCAGGAACGCCGCGTTCGGGTCGGGCAGGTTGGTGCGCGTGTACGCGACCGCAACCACGCCGAAGCCCAGCAGTGCCAAGGCGAGGACGACGATCGTCGTGACCTTGAGAGTGGTCAGCAGCCGGCGCTTCCACCGAGGCCTGGGTGGCTTCGCCGCCTTGCCGCCTGGCCCGGTCGTACCTCCCGGAGTCGTTGCAGCGCGTGCGGGACCGGAGGCTCCGCGTCGGGCCCCGGTCGTACGATCAGCCATAGATGTCCTCGACGGTCCTCTGTCGGCGGGGAGGCCGACGCGTGACGCCGTCCCCCAGTAGGTAGGAGGTGATCATGTGGTTCCAGCCGCATTCCGTGCACACCTCAACGACACAGACGCGGAACTCACCGAACTCATTCTCCATCTCTTCGAGCTCGGCCGGCGACTTGATGCGTCCGCTGTACTGCCCTAGCTGCTCGCCGAACGTGTAGTGCAGGTTCACGAGCCGACCGCAGTTCCCTACCGGGCACCGTACGGTGCTGAGCTCTCCGTGATGGAGCGCCGACCTGATGAGCATCGGGTCGGCGTCGCAGACATCTTCCCGCCTCAGCGTACGCACACGGCTGCGCAGCCTCTCGAGCGCGTGGCGACGTTGGAGGGCGTAGTCGACGGTCTGCCGCTTGGACCACATGGCGTCCAGGGTAGGCGCTGAACCTGTCGGCCCTCCAGATCCGAGGGTTGAGCCAGGGTGAGGCCCCTTCGAGTAGCAGGGTCGAGGTCCGGTACTTCGAGGAGTCACGACCCGCTCAACAACCGGGCGTACGCACGCAGAACGTGGCCCCTCGACCCTCCGGGCCACGTACGAGCGCGCGGTCTGGCGAAGGGCGTGGGAAGCGGGAGGGGCGGGCGGCCAAGTATGCTTCTCGTGCTCGCCACGTGCGAGCGTCCGGGGAAGTAGCGCAATTGGTAGCGCACCGCCTTTGCAAGGCGGGGGTTGCGGGTTCGAGTCCCGTCTTCTCCACCCTGCCGAGTCCCGCCCCGCACAACCCTTGTGGTGCGAGCTGTCGGTCGAACGGTTGTGCGGACGCCACGAAGGTTGTGCGCACGCCCCTGGTGCGTGCGGTGTGTTACGCCTGGTACTGGTGAGACAGTTGTCACCGAGAGAGGCGTCCGGGCAGAGCTGGACCTACAGTGAACTGCCGCTGGGGGAAGAGCTCGCTGACGGGAAGGTACGCGACGGATGGCGCTGTTTCGAGACCGACGGGTGTTTCCCCGATGGTCGTTCATCGACAGCCGCACTCTGCCGCGCCCTCGCCACGCGAAGGACGAGAACAGCCCCGAGACCGCACCGAGCCCTCCCGAGACCCCGACCGAGTCGATCTCCGGNNCCCCGTGGTACTGACCGTCGCACCCCCTGTCCCGGCCGCTGAGCCCGAAGGACCCGCCGCGCGGCCACAACGGGCGATGCTCGAGGTGGCGCCTGTCTCCTGGATCGAGGAGCGACGCCTCTGGTTCGCTGAGGACTACTGGCCGACGGAGGCCTCCGAGGAGGCCGTACAGCTCGCCGGGACCCACCCTGACCGTCCGTACACGCCCCCGCTGCATCCGGGGCTCCCCGTCAGCCCCGCCGAGGTGCGGGCTCGTCAGGGCCGCGGCTTCTCCAGCCTGACCCGTCGCCATCGCCGTCGGCGTCACGGTCATGGTCACGAGCAGGAGCAGCGCCGTACGGACATCGACCTTCCCGCTCTCGAGGCGGCACTGGACGCGGCTTCTGCCGCCATGGGCGAGGGGCTGGTCGATCTCGTCGTCTGGCACACGAGCACGGGCCTGGCGCTCGCGAGCCGCGGCAACGCGGCACCCGAGCTGGCCTCGGCGTGGCACGCCGCGACGCGTGAGGTACGGGCGATGCTCCCCCACGCCGACCTGCCGGACGCCGGTACGTACCACCTGGTCGGACTCGAGGACCGACGCCTCGCGGTGCTCCTCCACGTACATCCCGACCTCGGCGCCTGCGTCACGGTCGACCTCGACGTCGTCGCCGTCGACAGCCTGCTCGCGTCGTCGCTTCCCCAGCTGAGCCGCGACCTCGCGGCCACGAGCAAGGGGTACTGACACGGTGATCGAGGAGCTGGACGGAACCATCGACGACATCCGGCGACAGGTCGGCGCGTCGCTGGTCGCGCTGGATCTGTGGGAGTCGGGGTCGGCGCTCAGCCTGGCCGGCTTCGGCACGACGCCAGCGACCGGTCCGATGCTGCACCGGGTCACCGAGGACCTTCGCCACGCAGCAACCCTCGCCGGATCCCGCCTCGACGACTACCACGTCCTCACCGTCGGAGGCGGAGCCGTCGTCGTGGTCTCCAGGCCCCACCTCAGCGCCGCGCTTCTCCTCACGGACGATGCCGAGCTCGCGTGGGTGCTCAACGACGTGGTTCCCGCCGTACGCGCAGCGTTGGACGCGGCGTCCGTCTGACGCATTCAGCTGGGTTCCCTGGCGGCCCGGCCGGATTGGAGTGGGCCGGCCGGGCCCAGCAGATCTGCCACATTGCCTTGGGGAACACCTGGCTCGGGGCATCTTGGGGGAGCCCGCGGATCTGCTGCTGGTTCGATTGTGTGACTCGCATCTCACCGACCTCGAATGAAAACGCGAGGTATGGAACGGAAATGATCCAGATTTAACGCTGGGCTAGGTCTTGGAACGATTCAACGCCGTTGGCGAGGACTGTTCCCCCTAACCGGGCGACGTTCACCACGTACTGCCCATAGGTGCCGTGATAGCTCGCGACCTCCTCCAGACACGGTCCGAGCCGGCGCAGACCGTCGAGGACGAACCTCGGCACGGCGTCGAGAACGGTGACCGGGTCCGCCAGATGCAGATCAGCCCCGTGGACCGTGCCCTCGAGCCCGGAGTAGCCGATCTGGATGCACGGCAGCATGATCGACAGGTCCCCGACGTCGCCGGCGGCCGCCGATCCACCGCGGTCGTCGAGCAGCGAGTCGATGCCGGGAACGCCAGCGTGGAAAGCTTCTCGGAACGGCACGGACAAGGGGCGATGCTGCCGGAACGGGAAGTAGCCGACCTCGGTGTCGATCTCGGCGACGCCCCCCATCGCCAGCGCCGCGCCCTGCGCCATGGCGTCGAGCTTGGCGGAAAGCTCGGACATGTACGCGAGGTCGATCGTTCGGACGTCGGTCGAGACCCGGGCCGTGTCGGGAATCACGTTGGTCGTCATGGGCGCCGACGACACCACGGGGTTGAGTCGTGCCAGCACGTCCTCGCGCAGCTGCTGCCTCCCCAGCCCGATGGCCGTCTGGTACAGCACCGCCATTGACGCGGCGTTGATCCCGGCGAAAGGGACGAACCCCGCGTGTGCGGCGCGGCCGTGGAACGTCACGTGCTTGTACGCGAAGCCGGCCAGGTCGCAGTCGAGCTCCACCGTCGGGGTGGCGTAGCCGCCGCCCATCGTGTGGGTGAGGACGGCCACATCGACGTCGTCGAAGACGCCGAGACGCATCGCTTCGGGCTTGCCGCCGAACCAGGCGATCTCGCCGGCATCCCGCAGCGCGCGCCGGGTGTCGAGGTCGATGTACTCCTCAGCCGGTACGAACACCACGACGAGGTCGTACGGGAGGTCCCAGGGCTTGGTCGCCAGCTCGGCGACCACGGCGCAGGCGATCCCGACCTGTGTGTGGTGCCCGCACGCATGCACCGCGCCCGTGACGGGGTCCGCGGCAGGGTGCGCCGGCACGATCAGCGCGTCGAGCTCGGCGACGAGGGCGACGGCCCTCTCGTGGCCCGGGCCGAGCCGCAGGCGGAGGCCCGTCCGTGCGAAGGTCGTGATCTCGACGTCCGGCACCTGCCGTTCGAGAAAGTCACGGATCCGGGCCGAGGTGTACGTCTCCTGGTAGCCCACTTCGGGATGTGCCCACAGGTCCGCGACGAGCGCAGCCACCCGAGAGTACGCAGCGAGCAGCGGTGCGCTCATCCGGGGTGCGGATCGGTTGCCGCCGCCCATCGCCTGGCCCGCTCGTCGCGTTCCCGGGCCTTCTGCCCGAGCACGACTCCGGCCGCCACCACCACCGCGAGAACCACCAGCCGCTTCATCCCGCCAGCCTAGGCGACGTCGATCCGACGGGAACCGTCGCGGCCCAGCAGCAATGCCCCGGTCGCGCCGCGGACAACGATCCGGTCGGCGTCGAAGGGGGCCTGGACCCAGTCGCAGTCGTACCGGCCGTACTCTGAGGACAGCCGCTGACCGTCCTTCGAGAGTCTTCCGCTTCCGAGCCTGTACGACGCATCGGGCGTTGTCACGCCGAGAACCGCGCCGGACAGCGTCACGGAGCAGCGCGACAGCCAGGAGCTGAAGCCGTCGAGCGACCCATGGTCGTCCAGCTCGGCGCACACGACGACCCACGCGGTCACCCGGCCGTCCTGTCGGAGCGCGCTGCCCGACTCGGCGACCAGCTCGGAGGTGGCGAGTACGCCGACGAGCCCGCTGCCCTGTCGCACCGACAGCCAGTGGCTCCCCCGCGCAGACTCCTCGAGCTCGTCGAACGGCACGTACAGGTGACTGCCTCTGACGCGCTTGCCCTCGCCGTAGCCGCGGCGGCCACGCGTGTCGTACACCGCGAGCAGCACGGGGCCGGCCGTGGCGACGTCGGGGTTGACGCCGTTGCCGACCCACGCCGACGGCGTCTTCTGCCTCGTCGCGTCGTCGACGAGCGGGCCTCCGGGATGGGTCGCGAAGATCGGTACGCCACCGGGCAGGACCACGTGCCACAGGTGCTGCTGGTCGCCATAGTGGCCGGGGCGGTAGTGCTGGGCGCTGCTGAGCAGGAACGACTCGGAGCGGGTCGTCGCCACGTGCGCACGCTCCAGCGCCGTACCAGCCACCGCTGGCTTCGCGACCCGCATCGCGGTGGGCAGCAGGCCTTGGGGCACCCAGTCCAGCGCCTTCAGCGCCGAAAGGAACGGGTTGGTCGCCATCCCCCAGGCGTCGAACGCCGCGATCGTCGTACGGATGGCCCTCGGGTTGACGAAGGCCTCCATCGCCCACAGCAGCGCCACGGTCGACTCAGGGTCGTCGGGCAAGGGGTACAGAGCGGCAGCGTCCGAGATGTCCAGCCCGTGGCCGGTCCGTACCGTGCGTGGCGACGGGTCCTCGGCGATCTCCCGGATCACCTCCGGCACCTCGTACGACCGGCGCAGGCAGAACACCATGCCGATGCGGTCCCAGTTCGCGCTCACCTCGTCGTCGCTGAAGGCGTGGTCGACGATCGGCTGCATCTCGGAGCTGGCCGGGTGCTTCTTCTGCGACTCGTACAGGCGGCCGGCGCTCGCGACGAAGTGGCCATCGAACCGGTGCAGCGCGCAGTCGAGCAGCAGCAGGTCGAGCACGACAGCCGCTCGGTCGGCGATCTCGCGATGCGGAGCGTGGTCGACGAGCAGGCTCAGCCCCGCGACGTCCTCCTCGTAGTAGACCGGCGACAGCCACTCGGAGAACCCGAAGCGGAACCGCAGGTCGAGCCACTGCTCGAGGCGACGGCGCCCGTCGTCGCGATGCTCCGCGCCCGTACGGCGGTCGTTGCTGAACGTCTCGTCGCAGAAGGTCGCGCCGGCGAGGTACTCGGCTGTCGCGAACAGCAGCTGGTGGTTCTCCGACCAGAAGCACATCGCGTCGACGCCCGGCTCGGCCATCCAGTACTTGAAGCCGACCAGCGACCGCTGGACCAGCTCCCTCGAGACCTCGGGGACCTTCCCGCCCAGGAGCACCGCGAGGAGCGCGACGGCCCGGAAGTCCGCGCAGTCGCGGCGCATGTCGACGAATCCGCACAGGTCGCTGAGCTCGCCAGCCAGCGCATCCTCGTCGAGGGGGACGGAGCCGTCGCCCACAGGCAGGAGTGCCGCGAGCGCGGCGTACGTGCCCGCGGCGGGACCATCGAGCCTCACCCTCGCGGGCAACGTCTTGGTCATCTCACCTCCGCAGCCTTCCCATCCTTTCGCGCCGCGTTGTGAATCCGGATCCCCGTCCAGTGGCCGTTACCGGATCGTGAGGCGGCGCTTCGTGAGGGCATCCCAACCACAGGTGTCGTTGGAGAGGGATCTCCGTAGGCTGTGGCCGATGAGTGTTGTCGAGGTAGTGCGCGGATTCAGGGACGCCCATGATGACTGGCGGGTCGATCTCGTGCTCGCCGGCGTCTCGATCGCGCTCCTGCTCGTGCCGTACGTGATCCTGGACGACCTCTTCGACACCGTAGGGACGAACCTGCCCTTGGCGGCGTCGACCTCGTTGATCGCCTTCCTCGCCATCAGCGTGCGGCGCGCCTTCCCCATGTTCTTCATGGGGATCACGGCCGCTGTCATCGCCGTCCAGGTCGTCCTGCTCCCTGGTCCTACCGTCGCCCTCGCCGTCCTGCCCCTCGCCGCCTACACGGTCGCGCGCTGGGTACCGGGGCTGAAGGCGCGCCTCATCGTCGTCTTCGGCGCCATGGCCGCGGTGGCCGGACCCCTGCGGTGGATCGTGATGCCGGTGGGCTTCGGCCAGCCAGGTGTCGCCCTGGCGGCCATCCTCGCGTCGGGTGTCTGCGTGGGTGTCGTGGTCACCCCCTACGCCCTGGGCCGACGCGCTCGTGACGTGGTCTACGCGCAGGAGACGCTGCTCGAGGCCGAGGCGGAGCACTTCCGGACCCTCCTCTCCGAGCGCGAGCACGAGGCACGCGCCATCGAGGCTCGCACCCGCAACCAGATCGCCCGCGAGCTGCACGACGTCGTCGCCCACTCGCTGTCGGTGATGGTCGTGCAGGCGGAGGGCGGGTACGCGCTCGCGACGAAGAAGCCCGAAGCCGCACAAGCGGCACTGCGCACGATCGCCACGACCGGCCGCGAGGCCCTCGGCGAGATGCGCCGGATCGTCGCCGTGCTCCGTGAGGGCGACGACGCCGAGTCCGAGCCGTTCGCGCCGCTGCCCACGCTGGTCGACATCCCTCGCCTCGTCGAGAAGACCGGCGCCTCACTCACCGTCACCGGAGAGACGCCGGACGTGCCGGCGGCGCTCGGCCTCACGGCGTACCGGGTGGTCCAGGAAGCGCTCACCAACGTGCTCAAGCATGCGGGTGCCGACGCGGACCCGCAGGTCACCGTCGCGTACGGCCGGACCGGCATCGACCTGGAGATCATCGACTCGGGCCTCGGCGCCCAGGCCACCACCGACGGACGCGGACATGGCCAGCGCGGCATGGTCGAGCGTCTCAGCGCCCACGGAGGCACGATCGAGGTCGGCCCCGAAGACGACAAGGGGTACCGCGTACATGCGTGGCTCCCGCTTCCGACCACCTCATCAGGGAGGATCACAACGTGACCATTCGCGTACTGCTCGTCGACGACCAGGCTCTCGTGCGGAGCGGGTTCCGCATGCTCATCGAGTCGAGCGACGGCATCGAGATCGTCGGGGAGGCTGAGAACGGCGCCCAAGCACTCGACCTCATAGCGACCACGCCCGTCGACGTGGTCCTCATGGACATCCGCATGCCTGTCATGGACGGCGTGGAAGCCACCAAGCGGATCGTCGCATCGGGCTCGCCGGCGCATGTCCTCGTGCTCACCACGTTCGACGCCGACGAGTACGTGTACGCCGCGCTCCGCGCCGGTGCCAGCGGCTTCCTGCTCAAGGACAGCCGTCCCGACGAGCTGCTTCAGGCGATCCACAGCGTGGCGAACGGCGACGCCGTGATGGCGCCGAGCGCGACGCGACGCCTGCTCGACCACATCGTGCCGCTGCTGCCGACCAGCTCGGGCCGCGTCGACTCCCGCCTCGACGTCCTCACCGACCGGGAGCGCGAGGTGCTCGTCGAGATCGCGAAGGGCGCGACCAACGCCGAGATCTCGACCACCCTGTACATGGCGGAGGGCACCGTGAAGACACACATCGGCCGCCTGTTCGCGAAGCTCCATGCGCGCGACCGCGTACAGCTCGTGCTGATCGCGTACGAGACGGAGCTCGTCAAGCCCTAGGGATCGTCCCGCGAGCTCCGGCACCGCAGCGAGGTACCCGGCAGGGGAACACCAGTCGTCAAAGAGCTTCGGACAGGGTCCACTAGCTGCGGAGCCGTACGGGAAGGCCCGGGCCCAGCCGTGCGCGGAGCACGGACGGCAGGACGACCCGCCTTTCGCACGGCTGAACATCGTCCTCGAGCTCGCTGATGAGCTGTGACACCAGCAGAGGCGCCACCTGCTCGACGGGCTGGACGACGCTGGAGAAGCCCAGCGCCGCAGCGACGGGGGAATCGTCGAATCCCACGATCGACTCGGCCGGCGCGAAGCCCTCGACCGGCGACTCGTACAGGACGCTCAGCGCACCGAGCGCCAGCGAGTCCGTACCGCACGCTGCCGCGGTGACGCCACGGTCACGCAGGACACGCATCGCGCGGAAGCCGTGCTCGATGCCTTCCGGCACGCACATGTCCAGCTCCTCGAGGTTCTCATCGACGCCCTCCATGCCGCGCAGCCAGCCCAGACGGCGGTCACGGTCGATCATCGAGAAGTCGCTCGACCCGATGAAGCCGATCCTCGTGTGGCCGCGCTCGCGCAGCAGCCGGGTGCCCTCCTCGACGCCGGTCGTGTTGTCGATGTCGACCCACGGGTGCGGCGCGTCAAGCTCCCCCCATGGGCGGCCGAACGCCACGAAGGGCATGCCGATGCGGCGGAGCTCGGCGGGCCTGCTGTCCAGCGGTGTCGTGTATGCCAGCATCGCCGCGTCGATCAGGCCCGTCTCGAACAGCCCCGTCAGCGCCGCCAGCTCCTCCTGCTCGCCCGAGGCCGTGACGAGTACGGGGTGGTAGCCGCGCTCCTCGAGAGCCTCCGTCGCCGCGTGGAGGTAGCGGTCCATCACGGAGCCGTTGATGCCGTCGAGCACCGGCGACATGCGCATGCCCACGATCTTCGTACGGTTCGTCCGCAGGGCTCGCGCAGCTGCCGATGGTCGGTATCCGGAGCGTTCGATGTGCTCGCGAACCCGCTCGCGGGTGGTCGGCTTGACGAGGTGAGGCGCGTTGATGACGTTCGAGACCGTCTGGCGTGAGACTCCGAGCTCCTTCGCCAGACTGATCAACGTCGGCCGCGCCATCTGACTCCTTGTCGCGTTGGGGTGACGACGGGAATTTACCTTGAACGTGCACAGTCCGGTAGCGATACCGTCATCCGGCTTGCCGATCTTCGATCGTTTCGCGGAGTTTTTGCCCCTGAATCGATACACCCGGAGGAGCGTCGTGGAGTCGACGTCCACGACCGGATCACCATCGACGGGAGTACTTTCGGCGCTTGATCTGTTGAAGCGCTCGTCGGAGGTCCGCGCTGTGCAACCTCGTCCTCCGTCGCATCGTTCACAGCCGAGGAGACCTCCATGTGCCGTCGTGTCACCTGTTCGACCTGCAACAAGCCCACGTGGGCCGGCTGCGGCGAACACATCGAGCAGGCCATGGCCGGCGTGCCGAAGTCTGAGCGCTGCACCTGCGCCGCTGCGCAGAAGGCCAGCGCCCCGACGGCGTCGTAGCGGTCCTCACCTGACGACTGCCCGACAAGGATGGACGTCCCCGAAGGGTTGGAGATTCGCGTTTATATACCCCGGGGGGTATGGTGATCCCACGTTCCCACCGAGGAGATCTCCATGTGCCATCGCGTCACCTGCCGCACCTGCAACAAGCCGTCCTGGGCCGGCTGCGGCAACCACGTCGAGCAGGCGCTGACGGGCGTCCCGAAGTCACAGCGCTGCACCTGTACAGCGGCACAGAAGGCCTCTCAGCCGACCGGCGGCTTCATGAGCCGGCTGTTCGGCTGAGCGCACCGACGGTCAGACGAGTACGGGCCAGCCGGTCTGCTGAGCCGCGTACGCGTCCCACTCGGGCTTGCTCGCCGCGCTGAGGGCGACCCCCCGGAGCGTGGCACGTACGGACGGGAACAGGTCGCGGTTGGCGTTGAGGCTCCAGATGGCCGCGCCGAACCGCAGCTCCTGCATCAGCCCGTTCGCTGCCGGCAGCTGGTAGCGCAGGACGACGAACTCGTCGGCCCACGGAACACCGTTCCGGTCGTACTCGAGGCACGCGAGGAAGCCCTGGCCCATGAGCCGGGGATCCATGCGCTGGCTCAGGTAGAGCGCGGGGTCGACCGGGTCGATCGAGACGACGAACGCACCTCGCCGCAGCTTCGGCACGAGCGCGGTGGCGATGACGTCCTGCATGAGGCCGCCTGACGCCGGCTCGCGACCGGGCTCGGCGGTGGTCAGCAGCCCGCCGCTGATGAGGTCCGAGCGCGGGAACCGCTCCGCGACGCACGACGCGTCCGCCGGGCTCGTACCGATCGCGTACTTCACCGGAAGCCCGGGACCTGCCGGCCACATCACCTGACCGCCCGCGTTCCAGTCGGCCGGGTGGCGGAACGTCACCGCGACCTGCTGCGATCTCGGGTCCGTGAGCTCGTACGTCGCCCATTCGAGCGTGTCGGCCGCCTGCGCCGGCGCGACCCAGGTGGGCGAGTTCGCCCGCTCCCAGCGATGCTGCTGCTCGGCCTGGCGCTGGGCCTCGGACTGCGGGCCCTGCTCGGCGACGTAGCCACGCGCCTTGTCGATGTCGCTCTTGAGCAGCTTCCCTGTGTCCTTCAGTCCCGCAGCCAGATCGTTGCCGAACCTCGAGAGCTTGCGTCCCCAGTCATCGCTCATCACGGCCTCCTAGGCACTGACGTACGGAATCAGTTGTGTGTCATGTCCAACGGGACGACCCACTCGGTGAACTCGGCCTCGGTGACGTACCCGAGCTCGAGCGCAGCCTGTCGCAGGCTGCTCCCCTCCTTGTGGGCCTTCTTCGCAATCTTGGCAGCCTTGTCATAGCCGATGTGGCGATTGAGGGCTGTGACCTGCATGAGGTTCTTGTCGAGGTTCTCTTTGATCTTCGGCAGGTTGGGCTCGATGCCGACCGCGCAGTTGTCGTTGAACGCCAGGCACGAGTCACTGATGAGGCGGATGCTCTCGAGCACCGCGTGCACCATGACCGGCTTGAACACGTTGAGCTGGAAGTTCCCCTGGCTGCCGGCGAAGCCGACGGTGGCGTCGTTGCCGAAGACGCGGGTCGCGACCATCGTCATGGCCTCGGACTGGGTCGGGTTCACCTTGCCGGGCATGATGCTCGAGCCGGGCTCGTTCTCCGGGATGTTGATCTCGCCGATGCCGTTGCGCGGGCCAGACGCGAGCCAGCGGACGTCGTTGGCCATCTTCATGAGCGCGCCCGCGAGCGTGCGCAACGAGGCAGAGGTCTGTACGAGGGCGTCGTGGGCGCTGAGCGCCGCGAACTTGTTGGCGGCGCTGCGGAACGCGTAGCCCGTCTCCGCCTCGTACTTCTTGGCCGCGAGATCGCCGAACTTCGGGTGCGCGTTGAGGCCGGTGCCGACCGCCGTGCCGCCGATGGCGAGGTCGAGCAGACCCTCGCCGGCGTGCTTCACCTCGCCGAGCGCGTAGTCGAGCTGGGCGACCCAGCCGCTGATCTCCTGGCCGAGGGTGATCGGCGTGGCGTCCTGCAGGTGCGTACGGCCGACCTTGACGATGCCGGCGTACTCCTCGGACTTCGCCGCCAGCGTGTTGCGCAGGGTGGTGACGGACGAGTACAGACGCTCGTTCAGCTCGAGCACGACCGCGATGTGCATGGCTGTCGGGAAGGTGTCGTTGCTCGACTGGCCGCGGTTCACGTGGTCGTTGGGATGTACGGGGCTCTTGCTGCCCATGACCCCGCCGGCCAGCTCGATCGCGCGGTTCGAAATGACCTCGTTGGCGTTCATGTTGCTCTGGGTGCCGCTGCCGGTCTGGAACACGACCAGCGGGAAGTGCTCGTCGAGCCTGCCCTCGATCACCTCGTCGGCTGCCTGCACGATGAGGTCGGCGATGTCCGGCGGCAGCTCGCCCAGCTCCGCGTTCGCCTGGGCGGCGCCCTTCTTGAGGATGCCCAGCGCGCGGATGATCGCGCGGCCCCACACGAACGTGTCCCGGCCGATCGGGAAGTTGTGCACGCTGCGCTCGGTCTGCGCGCCCCAGTACTTGCTGGCGTCGACCTCCAACGTGCCCATGGTGTCTGACTCTTGGCGGTACGTCGTCATGGCCGAAGTCTATTGCTCAGGCGCTCCGCAGATCAGGGGAGGGGGCATGCCGCTCACGACTCCGTACGCCACATCGCGGGAGCCGACGATGCGTCCTCGTCCCACCTACGGCACCATGGGGCGTATGACTGGCTTCGACACTCCTGCCGCTGCGCCCGGACAAGGGTCGCACCGAGCCTTACGACTCGCCGTGGGGGCTGCCGCGGTCGTGGTGCTCCTCCTCGGACTGTCGCAGCTGTCCCGCATCGTCGGCCCCTTCTTCCTGGCCCTCAACCTCATGATCGTGGTCTGGCCCGTGCAGCGCTTCCTGTCGCGCCGCGTCCACCGCGTGCTCGCGGCGATCCTGTCCGGACTGCTCGCCATCGTCATCATCGGGCTGCTGTTCTGGGCCATCGGCTGGGCCGCGTCCCTGTTCGTACAGGAGATCCCGCAGTACAAGCCCCAGTTCCAGACCATGTACGACCAGGCGCTGAACCTCGCCGCCCAGTTCGGCGTGACGAGCACGCAGATCATCGACCAGCTGAAGTCGATCAACCCCGGCAGCGTCGTGAGCGTCGTCGGGTCGCTGCTGTCCAACGTCGGCGGCGCGGTGTCGCTGTTCGTCGTCGTCATCACCGTGCTGCTGTTCATGGTCGTCGACTCGGTCGACTTCGAGACACGCCTGGTGCGTCTGGGGGAGCGCCACAACCCCATGCTCGTCCTCGCCCTGAACTCCTTCGCGCAGGGCGTCCGCAAGTACTGGGTCACCTCGACCGTGTTCGGCCTCATCGTGTCGACGCTGACGTGGGTCGGGCTGGCTGCGTACGGGATCCCGCTGGCCATCGTCTGGGCCGTCCTGGCGTTCGTCACCAACTACATCCCCAACATCGGCTTCGTCATCGGCCTCGTGCCAGCCGCGGTGATGGGCCTCCTGGCGAAGGGTCCGTGGGGTGCGGTGTTCGTCATCGTGCTGTACGGGGTGCTGAACTTCGTCATCCAGGGGGTCGTACAGCCGAAGGTGGCCGGGGAGGCCGTCGGTGTGACCAGTACGGTCTCGTTCCTCTCACTGCTCGTGTGGGCGGTCGTGCTGGGGCCGTTGGGCGCTCTTCTCGCCCTGCCCGCGACGCTGTTCGTGAAGGCACTGGTCGTCGACGCGGATCCCGAGGCGCGGTGGCTCAACGCCCTGATCGCGTCGAACCCCAGGACGAGCTCCGAGGAGCCGGTACTCGTCGAGGAGGGGCCCGCTCCGCTCGACCCGCCGGTCGCTCAGGCGGTGCCGGCCGAGGATGCAGACGTGCTCGAGGACCAGCCGCGGCACTCATTGGGTGAGGAGCCGGAGGCCGAAGCCGAGGTTCACGAGTCCGTCGTCCCCCGGCGGTCGGCGCTGGAGCCCGACGACGAGGACCTCTCGGATCAGCCGGGCGCTGCGCACCTCATCGATGAGCCTGCGGGCGCCGTGGAGCCTTCGGCTGAGGAGCCTCTGCCGTCCGACGAGGCTGAGCCAGCGGTGAACGACGACTCGCCGGTCGACGAGCCTGCGGCAGCGGAGCCACCAGTGGCGCCCGAGGCCCTAGCCGTGGCGGACGTTCCGCAGGCTGACGAGGAGTCCGGGGCGCTGGCCGAGGAACCCGAGCCTGAGGACGTACCGCGTCGGGCGCGGCCCGACGAGGATGCCCGGCTGAGCGACGTCGAGGACGAGCCGGCCGACGACTGGCCGGTGTTCCAGAAGAGCGCGACTCCGTACTGGACAGGTGCCGTCACCCACGCCGAGGACTGAGTGCCCGGTTCGGCCGAAATTGTCCGGCTGCCGCTATAGCGTCGGATCCATGCTCGATCATGTGGGGATCAACTGTTCGGACCTTGCCGCTGCCAGGACGTTCTACGACACAGTGCTGCCGGTGCTCGGCTACTCCGTGGTGATGGATGGTGACTTCGGGGCCGGCTACGGAACCGACGGCAAGCCGACGTTCTGGATCGGCACGTTCCCTGGTGTCGGCCCCAACCGCGAGGTCCACCTGGCGTTCATCGCGAAGGACCCGGCGGCCGTACGGGCGTTCTATGCCGCGGCGATCGGGGTCGGCGCCGAGAGCCTGCACGAGCCGAGGCTCTGGCCCGAGTACCACCCCGGCTACTACGGGGCCTTCGTGCGCGATCCCGACGGCAACAACGTCGAGGCCGTCGTCCACAACGCAGGTCCCGACGCCTGACTCCTCGACGCGTCGCATCTGCGATCCTTGGCGCGATGTGATGGAGTCTGCGGGTGGTCGTTGACGAGCGCTGGTGCGCCGAGCTGAACGCCGATGAGGCCCTTCCCGGCAGTGCCCCCCTAGCGAACACCCATGTGTTCCTCGAGCACCTCGGCCCCTGGCCGGCCTCGCCGATGGAAGCGCTGGACCTCAACTACGCCGCCGAGCTGGACGAGCTCGACGCGTCCATCGCGCTCGTACGCCGCCCAGCGCCGTTCCGTGCAGCCCGCACCGGGATCCCGGACAGCCCGTACGTGATCGTGTCGACGTCGGGCCGGGTCGCCGTGACCCGTACGGCCGGGCTCCCCTCCGCGACGACCCTCGCCGACGCAATCGCGGCGCTGACTCGAGGCGAGCTCCCCGCCGGATGGTCGTACGAGCCGTGGCTGATCCTGGTCTGTACCCACGCCCGCCGCGACGCCTGCTGCGCGCGCCTCGGACGGCCGCTGGTCGACGACCTGCTCGGTGTGGCCGACCAGGATCGGATCTGGGAGACCACCCATCTCGGCGGGCACCGCTTCGCGCCGACGTGCCTCGCGCTGCCGAGCCAGGTCATCTACGGACGTGTCACCAGCGACCGGGTCGCCGAGCTCGCGCGCGCCATCGAGCGCGGCGAGGTGGTCGCCGACCTCATGCGCGGCCGCACGACGTACGCGCCCGCCCTGCAGGCAGCAGAGGTGGTGGCTCGCGCCCGCTTGGGCATTCGCGACGGCAGCCTCGGCCTCGTGGAGACGAAGGTCGAGGGTGACCGTACGACCTCGACCTGGCGCAGCGGGGACGCGAGCGTCGACGTCAGGATCGAGAAGCAGGAGGGCCGTGAGCGTCAGCTCTCCTGCGGCAAGGACAAGCTGGAGACCCGTCCGACGTACGTCGAGGTCTGACCCGGGACGTCAGGACCTGTCGGGACCTCCGTCGCCGACCTCTTCCGACCTCACGAACCCGGTCGTCCGTACGGCGCGCAGCCCTCGATAGACTCCCCGAGACCCAGGTCCACGGGCGGCGCCGTGCCGACCGAAGCGCCGGTCCCGAAGGGACACCACGTGTCCGACGTCCGCCCTGCCGGGGCCATCCCGCTCACGGCAGTTCTGATCGGGACGATCGCCATCCAGACGGCGATCCCGCCGTTCGCGACGGACATGTACACGCCGGCCTTCCCGCGCGTCGTCGGCGACCTCGGCACGACGGCGTCGCTCGTTGGGCTCACGCTCACGACGTTCTTCCTCGGGTTCGCGCTCGGCCAGCTGGTGGGTGGCCCGTGGTCCGACCAGCGCGGACGCCGCGTACCGATCCTCGTCGGCGGTGCCATCTGCACGCTGGGCGCCATCGGCTGCGCGCTCTCGCCCTCGGTCTACTGGCTGATCGCCGCCCGCGTCGTACAGGGCTTCGGTGGAGGCATCGCAGCCGCGGTCGCTCGCGCTGTCATCGTCGACGTCGCGCACGGGACGATGCTCGCGAAGGTCATGTCCGTGATGCAGGCCATCGGCGGCCTCGCGCCGATGATCGCGCCGGTCGTCGGCGCACTCGTGCTCACCGTCGCCAACTGGCGCGCAGTGTTCTGGACGCTCGTCATCTTCGGCGCCCTGATGGTCGCCACGGCCGCCTTCAACATCCCCGAGACGCTCGCGCCTGAACGCCGCCACTCCGGCGGACTGCGGAAGTCGCTGGCGGGCATCGTCGAGGTCGTACAGATCCGGCCCTTCCTCGCCTACATGCTCACGAGCGCGTTCTCCGCCTTCGGGATGATGGCCTACATCGCGAACTCGTCGTACGTACTGCAGGTCATGAAGGGCATGCGGCCTCTTGCGTTCTCGCTGTTCTTCGCGGCGACGGCGCTCACGCAGGTCCTGCTGTCGGTCGTGAACTCACGTCTCGTGGGACGGGTCGCGCCGCGACGGCTCATCGCGATCGGTCTCACGTCGTCGAGCCTCGCGATCCTCACGCTCGTGCTCGGGGTCTTCTTCTGGGGCACACCGCTCATCCCGACGTGTGCCGGCTTCATGGTCCTCATGGCGTCGCAGGCGTTCGTCTTCGGCAACGCCGGCGCGCTCGCCGCGAGCAAGGCGACGCACATCGCCGGCGCGGCCGCAGCCGTTCAGGGCGTCGCCCAGTCACTCGCCGGAGCGCTGGCCGCGCCCCTGGCCTCCGCCGGTGGCGGCACCACCGCCGTGCCCATGGTGCTCGTGATGGTGACCGGCGTCACGCTCTCGATCACGGCCCTGACGATCGCCAGGCGGTACTAGCCGGCGAGAACCCGGTCTGTGCAGGTTGTGGACCGTGTGCCACGAGCTCCGCGGTCCTAGACCCAGGTTAGGCAGGCTTTGAGAGCGCCAGAGGCGCCCATAACCGGCACAACCTGGGTCCAGCGTGTCGGTGCCACCCGTCGCCGGCGACAACCCGCACAACCTGGGTGCTGCGAGTCGCGCAGACGTCAGCCCAGCACGTACGCGACAGCGAAGCCGTCCCAGCCCTTGCTCGACACGGTCTGTACGGCGGTGGCCTGGAGCCTCGGGTCGCTGCCCAGCATCTCCAGCACGCGCCGCGTCCCGACGACGTCCGGGTCGTCGGAGTCGCTGACGATGCGGCCGCCGCGCACGACGTTGTCCACCACGATGAGCGACCCCGGGTGGGTCAGCGCGAGCGCCGCCTCCAGGTAGGTCGGGTTGTTCTTCTTGTCGGCGTCGATGAAGACGAGGTCGTACGGCTCTGTGTCCGAGCCGATCAGCAGCTGCAACGTGTTCGCGGCCGCGCCGACGATCACCTCGATGCGTTCGTGGACACCGGCCACCCGCCAGTTCTCCTCGGCGAGCTCGGCGGCCCGCGGATCGAGCTCGAGCGTCGTCACGCTCCCCTGCTCGCCGACGGCACGCGCGAGCCAGGTCGCGCTGTACCCGCCGAGCGTGCCGATCTCCAGGACCCGCGTCGCGCCGACCAGTCGGCACCACAGGGCGAGCAGGGCTCCGTCCGTGCCCGAGACCTCGATCGGGCGCAGCCCTGCCGCCACGGTCCGCGCCCGAATGCTGGCGAGGATCTCGTCCTCGCCGGCAACGGTCCGGGCGAGGTAGCCCTCGATCTCGCCCCAGTGCAGCCGCTCGGTCACGCCGACAGCTTCGCCAGCTCGTCAGCGGTGAGGACCAGGTCAGCCGCCTTCGCCGAGTCGATGATGCTCTCGGGCCGCGAGGCGCCCGGGAT
>PMBM01000103.1:0-10757 GCA_003153855.1 Propionibacteriaceae bacterium | reverse complement strand
GCTCGGCGAGAACTGGTTCTGCACAGCCACGAGGGTGTCCCCCAGGATGTCGCGCGCGATGTCGATCTGCTCGACCGACGCGTTCGAGACCCCGGCCAGCAGGATCGTCCCCTCGTCGAGGAGCTTCGCGAGTGCGCCGATGCTGTCCGCGTACGGCACGGCCGGGTCGGGTCGGTGGTAGTAGTACAGCCCGATCGGGCCGCCGAGCCGCTCGGCGGAGGCGTGAGCCGCCTCGAGCAGGTGGGCCGGCGTGCCGTCCTGCGTCCACGTCCCGTCGCCCGGCCGGAGGTGGCCTCCCTTGGTGGCGACGAGCACGTCGGCAGCGCCCGCTCCGTACTCGCGCAGCGCCTTCGCGATCAGCCGCTCGTTGTGGCCGACCTCGTCCACCAGCAGGTGGTACGCGTCAGCCGTGTCGATGAGCGTCACGCCCGCCTCGAGCGCCGCGTGGATCGTGGCGATCGACTGGGCCTCGTCGGGTCGTCCTTCGATCGACATCGGCATGCCGCCGAGACCGATGGCGCTGACCGTACGGGGACCGAGTTGGCGCTGCTGCATAGTTCCTCCTGTAGAGATGACGAAGACCCCAACCTACGACCCTGGGTCGAACACCGGGTTCGCCACGTGAGGGCCGAAACATACAAACCATGGCCGGACGCGGCTCAGGACGCGACCGCACGGACCGGATGCGACCTGCGGACGAGCCGGTCGACGACCTCGAAGCAGAGGTCCACGACGACGGCCAACCCCACGACGACGAGGGACGATGCCACCATCATCGGGTAGTTCTGCGTCTTCAGGCCGAGGAACAGGAAGCGTCCCAGACCGCCTGCGCCGACGTACGCGGCCAGCGTCGCGGTCGCCAGCACCTGGAGGGTCGCGGACCGGATCCCGCCGAGCAGCAGCGGCATCCCGAGCGGCGCCTCGACGCGGAAGAGGATCTGCCACTCGGTCATCCCCATGGCCCGCGCCGCGTCGACCGCGTCGCGCGGCGCGCCCTCGACGCCCGCGTACGCCCCCGCCAGCACTGACGGCAGCGCGAGCAGCACGAACGCCAGCATCGGCGCCTCCAGACCGATCCCGAGCATCAGCCCGAACAGCGTGACGACGCCGAGTGTCGGCAGCGCGCGGGCAGCGCCGGTCGAGGAGACGATGGCGGTTCGGAACCGGTGCGCATGCCCGACGGCGTACCCGAGCGGGATCCCGATCAGGCACGCGATGACGGTGGCGAGGGCCGTGTACCAGAGGTGCTCGACCATCCGGGACTCCCAGCCGTTCGGCCCGTTCATGTTGATCGGCTCGGCGAGCCACTGCCAGGCGGCGACGACGTAGTTCATGCCGTCACCACCTGCTTGTCCTCGACCGGCGACCGCTTCGCGCTCCTCTTCATCGTCAGGCGCCACCACGGCATGAGCAGCTGACCGAGCCCGACCAGGCCGAGGTCGACGGCCACCGCGACCACGACGGTCGCCACGATCCCGGCGAGCACCTCGGCGAAGATGTCGCGCTGGAAGCCGTCCGTGAGCAGCATCCCGAGGCTGTTGATGCCGAGCAGCGCGCTGACCGGTACGAGGCTGACCGTGCTCACCGCGACGACGCGCAGGCCGGCAAGGAGTGCCGGGCCGGCCAGGGGGAGCTGTACGCCGAAGAACCGCCGCAACGGTCCGTACCCCATCGCGGTCGCGGCCAGCACCGTGTCAGGGCTGACGGCGTCGAGCGCGTCCGCTGCATAGCGGACCATGAGCGCCACCCCGTACAGCCCGAGGGCGGCGATGACGTTGACCAGCGACCGTACGGAGGTGCCGAGGATCAGGGGCAGGATGATGAACAGCGGCAGCGAAGGGATCGCGTAGATCAGCCCAGCGATGAGGAGCAACGTGAACCGCGACCTGCGGAAGCGGCTCGCGACCCACGCGACGGGGATGGCCACGACGAAGCTGATGACGATCGCGGGCAGGGCGAGCCACAGATGCGCCCAGGTCGCGTCGGTGATCGTCCCGACGTTGTCGAGGACCCACTTCACGCGAGTCGCCCCACCGGTCGGCCGCTCGGATCGACGACGAGGTCGCCATCGATGTGGAGGGACCGCTCCTCGTCGAGGCCCAGGAACGTGGCCACGAAGTCGTCCTTCGGCTTCGCCATGATCTCGTGCGGCGTCCCTTGCTGGGCGATCTTGCCGCCCTTCTCCAGGATGACGATCTTGTCGCCCAGCGCGATCGCCTCCGCGATGTCGTGGGTGACGAACAGGATCGTCTTCCCCAGCTCGGCCTGGATGCGGATGAGCTCGCGCTGCAGGTCCGCCCGCACGATCGGATCGACCGCCCCGAACGGCTCGTCCATGAGCAGGATGTTGGGATCGGCGGCCAGCCCACGGGCGACACCGACGCGTTGCTGCTGGCCGCCCGACAGCTGCCACGGGTAGCGGCGTGCCATCGACGTGTCGAGGCCCACGGTCTCCATGAGGTCCATGGCCCGCCGACGCGCCTCCTTCACGGGGGTCCCGCGAAGGACCGGCACCGTGGCGATGTTGTCGATGGTCGTCCGGTGGGGAAGCAGCCCGGAGTTCTGCATCACGTAGCCGATGCTGCGCCGCAGCTCCACGGCGTTGCGGTCGGCGACGTCGACGTCGTCGATGAGCACCTGGCCGCTCGTCGGCGCGACAAGGCGGTTCACCATCCGGAGCAGGGTCGTCTTGCCGCAGCCGCTCGACCCGACCAGGACCGTGACCTCGTGCGAGGCGGCGGTCAGGCTCAGATCGGACACGGCGAGCGTGCCGTCGTCGTACGACTTGGACACGTTCCGGAACTCGATCATGGCCCCACCTTCCCACGCTGTGAACCTCTGTGGTCCGGCGTGCATTCCTCTGCGACGGAAAGGAGACCCGCCAAAGGAGGATGTCCACACCTGTACCCCGGACGGACCTCTTTGCCTCGATACTGGATCACGGAGGGGATGGAATGACTGAGGGCGAGGCGCCACGACCGGCGCTACCCACGCTCGCCACAGGGGCGGTGGGCATCATCTATGACCGCGCCGTGCTCGGGGCGGCCATGAGCGACCTTCAGGCGAAGGCCTACCGGGTGGCGGCGTTCGACTGCCGCCGCTGGTCGAACCCGCTCGCCGCCGGCCAGGAGCTCGGGGCCACGCTGGGGATGCCAGAGTCGTTGCCCCGTACGATCCCCGTCGTCGGCAGCTACCTCGAGGAGCTCGCCCGCAGCGATGCCCCGTTCGGTGACCTGCGGCTCCGCATGGCGGTCGTGCTGGGCGTCTTCGACGACTTCCTGGGCAGGCACCGCGCCGACGCCCTCATGCTGCTCGACGAGCTCGGCCAGGCGTCCCGGATGGCGCAGCTGTTCCAGCACCGGATCCTCATCATCATCCAGTCGGACGACCCTGACCTCGAGGTGGTTGCCGTACCGACGATGGCCATTCCCGACCGGCAGACCTTCCGCACGTCGCTCTGGACACGCGCGCGTCCCTGAGCTGACAACACCTTTCCTCACACGGACAACACTCCGCGGCGTACGGACACGCTCCGTGAGGGTCGCGACAACACCACCGCCAGCACTCGTTCGCTGGGCTTGGGGCACTGCTCCCCAGCCCGGAAGGACCTGTCATGGCCGGTTGCTCAACCTCTGCGCGTTTCGACGCGGACTGGGCCCGCTGGGCTGAAGCCATCCTGGCAGCGCCGCTGTCGGTAACGGCCGGCGAGGCGCTCCGGCGAGCCCGGCAGGACGGCGACCCCTGGCTCGCACAGCTCATCGGCGCGACGCAGTCCGGCGACGAGCTTGCGGGACGCTGTGTCGTACAGGCCGTGCTGGGCCGCCTCGTCGCGATCGCGCGGCGCGACTCCCGGTTCGATCTCGACCAGCTCGTCGGCGCCCTGTGGCTGCGCATCCGTTCGTACCCGCTCGAGCGACGTCCGCGCGCGATCGTGAGCAACCTCGTGCTCGACGCGCGGAAGGACGCCGCGGCCGAGCTGAGACCGCTGCCCGTGACGCCTCCCCCGGCGCCGAGCCGCCACGCCATCGCCGCCAACCTGCTCGTCGAGGCCGTACGGATCGGTGTCATCGACGCACCTATCGCCGAGGTGATGAGCAGTGTGTACGTGCTGGGGCTGAGCGGCGAAGCCGCCGCCCGGCGACACGGGGTCACGCCGACCACGGTGCGCTGGAGATGCAGCGCCGGCATGAGGCGCCTCGCGCAGGCCCGAGAGCAGCTCGTCTGAGAGATCCCGCTCAGCATCCACCCCCGGAAAGCACGAAGGCCGGACCCCGCTCGGGCCCGGCCTTCGTGATGGATCGTGATCGCCTAGCTTCCCGGCATCTTCACGAACTTGGTGGTCGAGGTCATCTGCGACATCGCGGTGCTGAAGATTCCGGACAGCTGCGCACCGGTCGCGGCGCAGAAGTAGAAGTCGCCGTCCGAGTTCTCGATGGCTGCCTTGTTCGGATCCGTGCAGTCCTGGTTCGCTGTGCTCGCGACTCCGTTCACCGGCGACGCGGCGGCGGCGAGAACGTCCTTGACATAGCTGGAGCTCGTCGAGGTGCTGCCGTTGCAACGTGCTGTGTTGGCGTCGCCGTAGCCGATCATGATGACCGTGATCCCCAGCACCTTGGCTTGATTCGCCACCGTCAGGAGGTTGGCGCACCCGGTGTCACCGCCGACGTTCTTGTTCGGGTTCCCCGACGTGGGATCTGACGCGTCCTTTGTGATGTCGAGGTAGCCCTTGCTCTGGTCCGTGGCCTTGTAGGGGCTCGTGTTGTAGGCGATCGTCTCTTCCGGGACGCCGTCGGTCTCCATGATGATGGCCTTCTTGACGACCGTCCCGGCCGGGAGGAGAGGCAGCCTGGCTGCGCTCATGGTGCTCAGGCTGCTCGTGTCGTACCCGAGCAGCTTCCGTGCCGCCGACTTCAACGGTGCCGCCAGGTGCGTGCCCCAAGGCTGCGTGGCCTGGTTCATGCAGTTGACGTCCTTGACGAGGGTGCTCGAGGTGTTCAGCGATCGCGAGACACTGCCGAGGGTGCCGTTGAGGTAGTTGTTCGAGAAGTCGGCCGGCATCCAGGAGCCGGTACGCGCAGCGCCGTCAGTGTACGTCTTGCCGTTCGCCGGGGCGTTCACGGTCGCCTCGTTGGTGTCGCACCCGGAGATGGGCTGGCTCTTGTGGATCGTGCCGATCGTCACGAACTGGTACTCCGGCGTCATCGTGGACAGGGTGTCGGTGATGCCCGTCTTCATCTGAGAGAAGACAGTCGCGTCCAACGAGTTCGTACGGTCGGCGATGATCGCCACATCCATGGCGTTCGGGAGCAACGTGCCGCACGATCCCTTGCAGGAGACGGAGGTCACAGCACCGGTGTCACCCTTCGGGATGCCGATCGCCGGCGCGAAGTAGAACGGGACGTCTTTCTGGCCGTCGACCTTCATCGTGTTGCATCGGGGGTTGGTCCCCGTGAGGACGCACGGGATCGCGCAGAGGATGGTGTCGCAGATGACACCGTTCACTCCGTTCGTGTACGTGCCGGAGCCGCCGGGGTTGCAGGTCGCCGGGATGAAGCCGGCNNTGCGCGTACTCGATGGCAGCCGCCACCGCACTGGCCGGATCCCCGGGGAGCCAGCTGGCGCCGGCCTGCGCGGAGGCGTCGATGAGGTTGCGCAGGCTCTGGCGCTGAAGGGCAAGGTTGGCGCTGTCGAACGACAGGGCAGCAGCACCCATGATGATCACCATCGTGAGGGCGATGACGATGGCGGTTGCCCCGCGTTCTTTCGTCCGCGACCAGCGCAGGCCCCAGGCCTCGAACGTCTTCTTCATCGTGGAGTTCATGGTCAGCCCTCGATCCGCATGTAGCTGGAGCCGGAGATCGTCGTGTTCGTCAGCGCGGGGAACATGCCCGTGATGCCCGTGTACGCGATGGTGACGACGACGGTGGCGATGTTGCCGGCGTTGCCGGCCGCGCCGATCGTGCACGTGGAGCCGCCGGGGGTCGTACAGGTGACGGTGACGGTCTTGGTGCCGGAGATGTTGCTGACGGCGTTGAGCGCCGCGAGCTGTACCTGAGCGTTCGAGGTCGAGTCGCCGTTCGCCGTGAGGCTGGCCACTCGGACACCCTCACGAGCGGCGTTCTGGACCTGGGTGCGCGCGTTGACAGCGAGCCCGAACTCGATGGATCCGAAGATCAAGGCAATGAGAACTGGGACAATGATCGCAAACTCGACCGCTGCCGCTCCTCGGTCGCGCCATCGGCGCAACATTCGTGACACCATAAACATCCGAGCCAGCACAAACTGCTCTGGCCCGTGCCTCCCCCCCAGGTTGCACTGATCTGGGGCAGAGGTTAGCAGCAATACCTAAGGTTATGTAAAGGGGTATGAGGACGTTCACACGGCCCGCCTCGACGAAACGCCGATGGCTCGGACTTCGTTACCGTACCGTGACGGTCGCTGCCCACCGTGAGCGGGGTTCACCAAGCGCTTGCCGATCGAGACCTGATCGTGATGTGGGCGTGGCGTCCAGCCGCTGAGATGTCTGGCATCCTGAGAACTACCACACAGTGGTCCATAGCCTGGGGGGTTGCTGGGGAAGACCCGCAGCCCCTTGGTGCTTGTCTAGGGCAGTTTCGTCTGGGGCTGAGGGTTCGCCCGGCTCACACGACGGGCTCCACCGCCGGACCCCTGGTCGACTCCGTACCCCTGTCAAACGTCGCCGAGCCCATGCGCCGCGTGATGAGCGTGAAGCCAAGACCCAGCACGAGGTAGCCGACGGCCAGGCTGAGGAAGATCGGCACCGAGACGCCGTCCGCCGGCAGCACGAGCGCCGCGATCACGGCCGCCAGCACGAGGGCGGCGTTGAAGATCATGTCGTACACGACGAACACGCGGCCCTTGTAGCTGTCCTCGATGTGCGCCTGCACGAGCGTGTCCGTACAGATCTTGAACGACTGCGACGCCAGCCCCAGCAGGAACGAGGCGGCGATGAGGGTCCCCTTCTGGAACACCGAACCGGGGAAGGCCTGGAACACGGCCGAGGCAATCGTGAGCACGATCATCCACCGACGCACCCCGAAGCGGGACGCCATCGGCGGCGTCACGGCGGACGCGGCGAAGAAGCCGATCCCGGTCGCCAGGGCCCAGATGCCGAGGTCCTTGATGGCAGCGTCGACATCGGTCACGGTGTGGAAGTGGTTCCGGTACACGAGGATCGTGCCGACCATGAAGATGCCCCACAGCACGCGCTGGATCCCGATCATCGTGAGGCCGAGGGCCGCGGGGCGATGGTGGGCGATGTGTCCTACAGCAGCCTTGAGCCCGCGCAGCACGTCGGCCGCGGTGTGGTGATGGCGATGGTCGGGGCCAAGCGCCGTACGGGAGAAGCGGCTGGCCAGGAAGGCGGACGTCGCGAACCCGATGCCGGCGAGGAGGAACGCGAAAGCGTCGGCCTGGTACACGGGAAGGAACTTCCCGAGGATCAGGCGGAAGCTGATCACTACGCCGCCCCCGATCACCGCGCCCACGGGTCCGACAAGGGGCATCACAGTGTTGGCGGAGAGGTACTCGTCCGGGTTCACCGTGTGGGCCATGGCGGCCGAGATCGCGGCGAGCAGGAAGCGGTTGGCGCTCAGGGCGAGCAGGGCGACGGCGGCGAGGCCGTACTGCATCGGCGCCGAGCGGTTCCCGCTGTAGACGATGGCCCCGATCAAGAAAGCGAACACCACGCGCATGGAGTCGGTGATGACGAGGATCTGCCGGCGCGACCAGCGGTCGAGGATCGTCGACACGAACGGCCCGAGGACGCTGAACGGCAGCAGAGTCAGGGCGAGGACGGCAGCGATCGCCCCGCCGCTGGGCTGCTGGTACGGCGAGAACAGGACGTACGAGGCCAGCCCCACCTGTACGCAGCCGTCAGCAGTCTGCGTGACGATGCGTAGGAGGAGGAGTCTGCGGAACGCCTCGTGACGCCACAGCTGGGCGACGCTTGAGAAGACTCGCAACCTGCGCTCCTGTTCGACGCCCGTTAGCAAGCGACCGCAGCAGCGTACCTGGCATGGGCAGCGAGGCGGCGCTACGGTTCGGGAAGGGGTCACCGAAGCCCCCCACCAGGAGGTCGACTCAGTGAGCAGCGCGTCCAGTGGCCGTGCGGAAGACGCCCGTGTACGGGCCGAGCTGGCAGCGGCCTCGGGGCGGTACGAGTCGGAGAAGGCCCAGGTGCTCATCGACGCGTTCATCGCCAAGGCCATGGGCCTGGGCATCGACCCGGAACCGCTGCGAGCCCGTACGTTCGCGGGCGCGGAGGTGAAGACCGACAAGGTTGGTTGGTACATCCGCAAGAACCACTCGATCGCTGTCGGTACGGACGGTGGCTACTACCAGCTCACGGTCCCGGGCGGTTCGGGGCTGTTGGAGCGGCTGCGCGGCGTGAAGCTCGCCGCAACTCCCCCTCCGCTGGTGGTCGGTCGCGGTGGTCGTGACGGCGAGACCGGGGATCTCAGCGAGTTCCTCGACCGGGTCCTCGCCTCGAAGCGCTGACGAGCGGCCATATGCCCGGAAAATTCCTGCTGCTGAGTCAAAAGTCCTGCTGCTGAGTCAACCTTCCGGCGTCTGAAGCGTCTCTAATGGTGTGACGACCTGATCCTCGAGTACCCCACGAGGCGCGGCGTCACCCAGGAGGGGACCGGCCGTGAAAACCGCCGACGACAACCAGGAACGTGTGCTCGACCACACCCCCGTAGATGTCTCGGCGCTGTACGCCGCAGACCACCTCCGCATGATCCGCCTTGCCGCCCTCCTCGTCGACGACATCGACACCGCAGAGGAGGTCGTGCAGGACGCGTTCCTCGGCCTGACGGTGGCAGCGCCCCGCCTGCGCGACGCTAACGCAGCGGTCGGCTACCTGCACACCTCTGTCGTCAACGGAGCGCGCTCCGCGATGCGGCGCCGCCGGACCGTACGAGGCTTCCTCGCACGAACCACCCAACCGGACCCGTCGCCGCCCGCCGACCTCGGCGTCGACGCGGCCGGGACGCGGAACGAGGTCCTCGCGGCGCTGGGCTCACTGCCACCGAGGATGCGGGAGGTCCTCGTCCTTCGCTACTGGTCCGAGCTCTCCGAAAGTCAGATCGCCCACACCCTCGGGATCTCCGAGGGCACGGTGAAGTCGACAGCCAGCCGGGCCCTCGATCGGCTCGAGAAGATGCTGGGAGGCGTGCGATGAGGCACATCGAAGCGCGGCTGCGCGAGGCGTTGGAACAGCGCGCGTCCGAGATCACCCATTCCGAGCGCCATGCTCCGGATCCCAGCCACGTCGTCACCCCGTCGGCCGCACGTCGCGACAGCCGGCGTCCCCGCCTGTTCGTACTCGTCGCCGCTGCCGTGGCGCTCGTCCTCGCCGTGGCGTCCTGGATCGTGATCGCCGGCCGTCAGGGCGTACCAGCGAGCCCGCCGCAGACGGTCACTTCCGGCGCTCCCGCCCCGTCGTCGGCCGACAGCACCGACACGCCCGCTACTCCCGAACCCTCGGTGAGCGCCACTCCCACAGCGACACCGACCTCCCATGTCCCTGGCGACTACCCCCGCTCCGCGATCCCGTGGTCGGAGGTNNGGACCGGGCTGGTCGTTCGTCGGCGTCGTCAAGTCGCGGGACGCCACGTCGTGGACCCTGGACGTGGTGAGTCCTTGGGGTGCCCGCTATTCGGCCGGCACGTACGAGGGAAGCATGATCGACGTCTCCGGTGACGGACGGAGGGTCCTGCTCCTGGGGGATCACTACGCAGTCTGGGTCGTCGACGTGGCGACGGGGACCAAGCACACGATCAGAGGCCCCGACGGGGGGACCTCGGTGTGGGGGGCCTTCACTCGGCCATCCGGTCAAGCCGTGCTCCTACTCGAGACCAACGTCGGCACCCCGAACCTTCTGCGGAAGATCGACGTACAGACGGCATCGACTGAGTTGTCCATGAGCACCGACCTTTCCAGTGCGCAGAGCTCCCGGGACGGCCGCTACATCGTGGGGCGCAGCCAGAATCCCACGACGTCGGTCCTCATCCTGGGCAACGCGACCGGCGCTCTGGTGGCCACGGTGCCGACACCGGTCGGTGCGACGTACTGCTACCCCGAGAACTGGTGGTCCGACGACGAACTCGTCATCCGGTGCGACGTAGGTGACTATCGCTCGGACCTGTGGCGCTACTCGCTGTCCACGCACGCCATGACGAGGATCACCCGAACCACCACAGCCCAGTTCGGCTACGCCAACGCCTATCCGTCCAGTGCGGGCACGGTCGTTCAGCAGACAGGCTCCTGCGGCCCTGGTCCGATCGGGATCCTCAGCCGCGATGGCACGACCGACACTGCCCTGAAGAATCTGCCGATCGAGGGCCAGCCCTCAACGTTGATCACCGTTGTCGGTACGACGGCCTTCCTTGCCGTCGGGAGCTGCGGCGACCCGACGGACCCCCCACGGCTCTTTGTGGCCTACGACCTCGTCACGGGCACGCCGGTCACGTTGGTCCCGGGGACCAGCAGCGAGGGTGCGGTAGGCGCCACGATCGTCCTGACCTGACGCATGTGACCGATCCGTACGCCGTGAGAACAGCCGAGATTCGCACGCAACCTCCGGAGGCGTGTGACGTCTTCTAGGTTGTGACCGACACCTCGATGACCCCCCGAGGCGCGGCGTTGCCTGGGAAGGAATCGGCTGTGAGCATCGTTGACGGCAGCCAGGATCGCCTGGCCAGCCTCGCCGTAGACATCCCCGGGCTGTACGC
>PMBM01000209.1:30549-34686 GCA_003153855.1 Propionibacteriaceae bacterium | reverse complement strand
CCGGAGCCTGGAGTGGTACGAACGGGTGCTGGGCTTCGAGCTCGTCAGGCGGCTCACGCACAACGGGCTGGAAAAGGGGATGGTCCGGCGCGACGGCGTCCTCGTGACGTTCGTGTGCCACGGCGACCTGGCCGTACCGGGNNNNCCCCGACAACATCGCCCTCGAGTTCTACACGCTCCCTGCCTGACCAGGCCCGAGCGCGGTTTCGGCTGTCCAGACGTGTCGATCCGCCCCGATCCAGGGCTCACGCCCGTATCTGGACAGCCAAAACCGCGATCCAGGTCAGCTGGGCGTTGCGGCCGGAGACGGCTTTCCTGATGCACCGCTGTCGGGCACCGACCTGGCGTACGGCGTAGGCGTGAAGGCGACCAGCGGTCTGCCGGAACAGGTCGCTGAACTCGTCCTCCGTCATGGGGTTGTTCATACCTTGTAGTGGCCGGGCGAGTCGGCGGATCACACGCATTCCCGTAGCGATGTCCACGGTTGCCAAGGTTTGTTGAACGCTGGACGAGAACGGGAGCTCAACCCGATGGTCGTCTGGCAGGCTTCGCGCATGCGAGATCGGGACATTGCCGCCTGGCGGTTGGAGAGCCAGTGGGTGACGAAGCCGGGAGTGGACGCTCACGCGGTGGTGGGGCACCTGCTCGGCGTACAGGCGGAGAACCAGCGGCAGTCGGAGTGGGCAGTGGCGGCGCGGACGACGTCGCCGAGCCCCGATGCTGTACCGGCACTCCTGGATGACGGCACGATCATCAGGACCCATGTCCTCCGCTCCACGTGGCACTACGCGCTGGCGGAGGACATCGGGTGGCTGCTGGACCTCAGCGGGAAGCGGGTCCGGGGAGTCGTCACCAGCATGCTGGCGCTGCGCGGGTTCGACGACGCGACCATCCGCCTGGTGACCCACGTCGTGACGAAGTCCCTCACCGAACGTCCCGACCAGACGCGGCAGGAGATCCGGGACTCGCTCGCCGACGTCGGCATCGATGTCGACGGCATGGCGGCCGCCCAGATCCTCTCGGTGATCGAGCTCGACCAGCTGATCTGCAGTGGACGTCCGCGCGACGGCGAGAACACGTACGCGCTGTTCTCCGAGCGCGTGCCGAACCCCAAGCGGCTCGAGCGTGACGAGGCGCTCGCGGAGGTCGTTGTCCGGTACGTGACGGGCCACGGTCCGGCCACCGCCCGCGACCTCGCGTACTGGGCGACGCTCGGGCTCCGCGACGTGAGCCGTGGTCTGGCCGCGGCCGCCGACCAGCTGCGCTCCTTCGAGCACGACAGCAAGATCTTCTGGCACGCCGCCGACTCGGAGCCGCCGACGGCGGCAGGCACGCCCCGCGGCCACCTCCTGCTCGCGCTCGACGAGCTGCACAACGGCTTCCAGAACTCGCGGTACGTGATCGACGAAGCCGGACTCGTACCTCGCGCNNTGACCCCGACCGCCGTGCGCTTCGATCTCATCGGCTGGCGTCGGCTGGACTCCGACGACATCGCCGTACTCACCGAGGCCGCCGACCGCGTCGGCACCTACCTGGGACTCCCCGCGAAGGTCACCGTCGCCTGAGCTCTGTACGGGTCGCCGCCCTTCGTGACGTGTGCCCGGGCTGGCGCCGTGCACAACCTCAGGGAGCGGCTCACATCAGACGCGTGAACGACACCGAGACGGAGAGCTTGGAGTCGGAGCGGCCCTGGTAGACGCCCTTCATCGGGGGGACGTCGTCGTAGTCGCGGCCGCGGGCCACCACGACGTGGTCGAGGCCGACCTCGCGGAGGTTCGTGGGGTCGACGCCGGTCCAGTGGCCGGCCCACCACTCGACCCACGAATGTGACTCGCCGGTGGCGGTCTCGCCGACCTCGAGGTCCTGCTTCGGGCAGAGGTAGCCGGACACGTACCGGGCGGGGATCTTGATGACCCGCAGCGCGGCGAGCGTGACGTGCGTGAAGTCCTGGCACACGCCCGTACGCGCGTCCCACGCCGTCTGCGCGTCGTCGCCGACCGAGGTGGAGCCCGACACGTACGTCATGCGCTGGTTCACGAGCGCACAGATCGTCTGTACGGCCTCGGTGGGCGACAGGCCCGCGACCGCGTCGCGGAACTCGCGCTGCACCTCCGGCTCGAGCCGCGTGCGGTGGCTCGGCGAGAGGTACTCGTCGTAGGAGTCCTTGAGCGCGTCGAGGTCGTAGTCGGCCCACGCCAGGCACTCGGGGGTGTCGGGGTTGAGCGTACGTTCGACCGTGCTGTTGGACTCGACCTCCAGCTGGCGGTGNNGTCATCGGCTTCACGCGGAGCCGGTTCTCCAGCGCCGTCTGCCCGGCCTCGGTGAGCGGCGTCATCCGTACCTCGTTGTGGCTCGAGGCGACCGGCGCGTCGTACGTGATCTTGGTGATGTGGCTGATCCGGTAGCGGATCGTGGTCAGGCTCATACGACCTCTCCTGTCCACATCGAGACAGCCCTGCTCGGGAAGTAGCTCTTCGTGACCTCGGCCGCCGACTCGGCGACTGCCGCCTGGACCCGACCCATCTGTACGGCCAGGTCGGCGATGACGTCGTCGGTCTGGCGGTACTCGATGGACGTTCGGATCCGTGCGAGCCGCCGTCGCGCCTCGTCGGAGATGCCCATCCGCTCGTTGGCGGGCCGCAGCCGCATGAGGCACTCCTCGGCGAAGCGCAGGTTGTAGACGACGGACCGCGGGAACTGGCGGTCGAGCGTCAGGAACGCGGCGGTCAGGCCGTCGTCGACGACGCCGCGATGGGTCTGCGTGTACGCCTGCGTGGCGTTGCACGCCGTGAGGACGCCGGCCCACGACAGGCCCGCGAACTGCAGCGTTCCCGTCGCGACAAGGCGTGCCGTCATGTCGGCGCGTTCGAGCGAGCGGCCGAGGACGAGGAAGTCCCACGCCTCGTCGTGGCTCATGGACGAGTCGGCGACGCCACGGATCAGGGCCGCACGGTCGCGGGTCCACGACAGGTGCCGGGTCGTCGCGTCGGGCGCACCGAGGTTCCGCCAGCGGAACCACGCCGTGTTGAGGACCTCCCAGAGGTCGGTCGGGAGGATCTCCCGGGCACGGCGGGCGTTCTCACGTGCCGCGTACCAGGACCCCGCGATCGAGCTCGGGTTGCCGGCATCGAACACGAGCCGGTCCCGTACCTCGTCGAACGACACGTTGTCGGACGGCTCGATGCCCATGATCATCCGCAGGACGAGCTCGGCCGCCTCGGACTTCGTCGTCTCGAGCAGCGACAGGCGTACGACGTCGACGATCCGGGCCGTACCGTCGGCGCGCTCGACGTAGCGGCCGATCCAGTACAGCGACTCTGCGATACGGCTCAGCATGAGCCCACTCCTGACTGCTGCTGCTGTTGCTGCTGTGCCCTGATCTCGTCGTCGCGGAACACCGCCGGGGGGCTGAGCACGATGACCTCGCGCGGCCGTTCCGGGGTGACCGGACGGTTGTGGCGCGTGTCGGAGAGCACCCAGGTGTCCTTCGAGCCGCCGCCGCGGGACGAGTTCACGACGAGCTGTCCTTCGGGAAGCGCGACGCGGGTGAGGCCGCCGGGAAGGACCGTGACCCGCTCGCCGTCGTTGACCGCGAACGGNNGTCGCCTGCGTACCCACCACGAGGCCCTTGCCGCCCGAGCCGGCGACCGGCTTCACGACCATCTCGTCGACGTGGTTGAGCACGTAGCGGAGAGCTGTCGGCTCGATGCACCTGTACGTGTCGACGTTCGGCAGGATCGGGTCCTCGTCGAGGTAGTAGCGGATGAGGTCCGGCACGTACGAGTAGATGAGCTTGTCGTCAGCCACACCGTTGCCGACCGCGTTCGCGACCGTGACCCGGCCGCTGCGCATCGCGGACACGAGCCCGGGACAGCCCAGCATCGAGTCGGGCCGGAACTGTACGGGGTCGAGGAACTCGTCGTCGACGCGGCGGTAGATGACGTCGACCTGCTGGAGGCCGCGGGTCGTACGCATCCTCACGACCCCGCCAGAGCAGATGAGGTCGCGGCCCTCGACGAGCTCGACGCCCATCGTGCGGGCGAGCAGCGTGTGCTCGTAGTACGCCGAGTTGAAGACGCCGGGCGTGAGCACGACGACCGTGGGGTCGCGGGTGCCGTCGGGCGCTGCCGCGCGGAG
>PMBM01000209.1:27993-30536 GCA_003153855.1 Propionibacteriaceae bacterium | reverse complement strand
CACGCGGAACGTACCGGTCTCGTCGCGGATGAGGTCGATGCCGGAGACGTGGATGCGTACGTCGTTGGGCGTACGCATGCCGGCGATGCATCGGTGGAAGTGCTCGCTCGACGCGATGATGCGCCACGGAAGGACGCCGTCACGTACGACGCGGGGGATGCCGGAGGCCTCGCCGGAGTAGATGTCGGCCAGCAGCATCTCGAGCACGGTCACGCGCTGCTTCACGCCCCGGTCGACGACGTCCCAGTCGTCGGCGGTGATGATGCGCGGTACGAGGTCGAGCGGGAACGCCCGCTCCTCCCCGGCATAGTCGAACGTCACACCGGTGTCGACGTAGTGGCGGGACAGAGTGTCCACGCGGTCGTTCAGGTCCTCCGGCGTCATGCGCCGGAGCGTCTCGTACACCCCCGCGTACGCAGATCGTGGCTCGTCGGGGGCAGCGAGCATCTCGTCCCACGCCGGTTGCCCGGTCGGGTACTCGTCGAACAACGCCGTCATAGGTGAAACCTAGGCCGGGAGTGTTACGCCCGATCCCTTCCGTGTTACACATCGGTGACGTTGCGGGCTGGGGAACCGAACGTCCGGCCCCGGTCGGGGCGGCGGGGCGTCAGCCCAGCGCGGCGACGGCCTCCGAGGAGCCGGAGACGATGAGGTGCTCGTCGCGGCGGAGGATCCGGTCGTCCGGAGGGTTCGCCTCGTACGAGCCGTCGCTGGTCGAGATCGCCAGGGTGAACACCTTGCGGGAGCGGAGGTCGGCGATGGTCGCGCCCACGAGGTCGTCGTCGACGGTGACCTCCTCGAGGGTGAACGCGAGGTCGCCGCGGGAGAGGGCGGCGTCGATGAACTCGAGCACGCGGGGGCGCAGGGCCATGTTGGCGATGGTCGTGCCGGCCATCGTGTAGGGGGAGATCGCGCGGTCGGCACCGGCGATGCGGAGCTTCTGCACGACGCCCTCGTCGCCGGCGCGGCCGACGATGAACAGGTCGGGGTTGAGCGTCTTGGCCGACAACGTCACGTACACGTTGCTGGCGTCGGAGTCGATGCAGCTCACGAGCCCGCGGGCCTTCTTGATGCCGGCCCGGAGCAGGACGGCGTCGGACGTACCGTCACCGTGGATCACGGGGTAGCCGTCGGTCTCCGCGCGCGCCAGCGACTCCTCGCCGATGTCGAGCACGACGACGTCGAGGCCGGCGGCGGTGAGGTCGCGTGCCACGAGGGAGCCGACGCGCCCGTACCCGCAGATGATGTAGTGCCCACTCAGTGAGTCGACGAGCCGTTGCATGAGTCGCTGTCCTCTCCTACCGGTCCAGACCTCGCCCATGGTCTGCTCGGCGACGATGCCCACGGTGCCGAAGATGATGCCGATGGCCAGAACCGACAGGATCATCGTCCAGACCTGTCCCGCGGGCGTGAGCGGGTGGACCTCGCGAAAGCCCGTGGTCGTGAGCGTGATGACGGCCATGTAGAAGGAGTCGAGCAGGTTCCAGCCCTCCAGGACCATGTACCCCAGCGCGCCCAGCAGCGAGACCCCTGCCACCCCGACGACCCACCCGAGGATCATCGTCACCGGGCGTACAGCCTGCAGCCGCCTCGCGCGCGTCACCCCCGAGGGTCCCCTCACGATCGCGATGCTAGTGCCCAGCGTCGTCGACCACAGCGAGCGACGCGTACGGATGGCGTCCGGTTCGTACGGGCTCAGCCCGCCTGTCCGTACGTCGCGGTGAACGACGCGGTCCCCAGCTCGGAGAAGTGCATGAGCAGGCGGACCATCGCCGGCGGGGTTCCCTCGCCCGCGTCCAGGCGGGGGACCGTCATCGCGTGGACCGTGAACACGTAGTGGTGGGCGGGTCCGGGCGGCGGCCAGGGGCCACCCCAGCCGGGGTAGGCGTAGTCGTTGTTCCACGTACGGGCGCCCTCCGGCAGCGGGCCGCCTTCGGGGATGCTCGTCACCGCCGCGGGGATGTCCGTGACCAGCCAGTGCCACCAGCCCGAGCCGGTCGGCGCGTCAGGGTCGAAACAGGTGATGCAGTACGACTCCGTACCGTCGGCACCTGGTGTCCACGCCAGGTCCGGGCTGACGTTGTCGCCGCCGATGCCCGGCTCGACGTGTCTCCGATCGATCGTCGAGCCGTCGGGAATCGCTGCGCTGCTGAGTTCCATGGAGGCCTCCTCGCCGTCGAGATGTCCGCCAGCGTAGGCCCAGCGGGCACCTCAGCGGGAGGGTCGTCGGCTACGCCTTCTTGGGTGTGCCGGACGCGTCGAGCACGTACCAGACCGATCCGACGCCCTGACCCAGGATGTCGCCGGCGGCCTTGTCCTTGGCGAAGTAGTACAGCGGCCAGCCGTTGAGGGCCAGCTGCTTGCCGCCGGCCGCCGTCGGGATCATCGTGACGGCCCCGGTGACGCCGGTGAGCGTGGGCGTCGCGCTGGCGAGCGCCATCGGCCAGGCGGCTGCGCACCCGCCGGTGCACGCGCTCGTCTGGGCGCCCTGCGTGTCCTTCAAGTACGCGTACAGGACCATGCCGTTGCCGTCGGTGACGATG
>PMBM01000209.1:3847-27959 GCA_003153855.1 Propionibacteriaceae bacterium | reverse complement strand
CAACGTACGGCGGCCGGTGATCTGGTGGGACATCGTGTCCTCCTTGGGAGCGGCTCGGGTGAGCCGGTTGCACTGCAGGACGCCCACGGGTTCGGACAAGTTCACATGAACAATTCCTGCCCTGCCGACGTTGTCCCATGCGACGGGCACATGCTCGTGCGCAGCGGAGGAGGTCCGGATGCCGCTCGACGACGAGGCCATCGCGGCGATCTATCGCGACTACGGGTCGATGGTGCATCGGATGGCGTTGCGCGGTACGCACGATGCGGCCGCCGCCGACGACGTCGTCCAAGAGGTCATCCTCAAGGTCTGGCGGGCGGCACCCAAGGCGGACAACATCGCGGGCTACCTCGCGCAGACCACGCGGAACCTCCTGGTGGACCGCTACCGCGCGGCGGCCCGACGGCCGCGCGAGGTGACGCAGCTCGACGAGAACATCGCGGAGCCCGCGTACGACGTGGACGAGATCGACCGTGCGCTCGACGCNNCGGCTGCTGCACGTACAGCGGATGAGCATCACCGATGCCGCCACCACACTGGGCGTGCCCGAGGGCACGGTGAAGTCACGAGCCTTCTACGCGCTGAGACAGCTGCGCGTGATCCTCGACGAGATGGGAGTCAGGCGATGACCGCGGGTCATGACGAGCTGCAGGTGCTCATGGGGGCCTACGTGCTCGGTGGTCTGAGCGAAGCCGACCACGCGGCTTTCGCCGAGCACCTCCGCGACTGCCCGGTCTGCCAGCGCGAGCTGGCGCAGGTCAGCGGCATCCCCCGACTGCTCGACCTCGCGAGCGACGCGGCGTTGATGCCCGCCGCGGAGTCGTCGAATGAGCCGGCGATGCCGGAGCCCGCGGTGGTTCTGGCGCTGGTACGGGCTCGACGTCGCCGGACACGCATGCTCACCACCGTCGCGGCGGCGGTACTGGCCGTGGCGATGTTCGGTGCCGGTACGGCGATCGGCATGAACCTGGGACGTACCCCCACTCCTTCCGCGGCGGCCCGGATCTCGGCGTCGCCTGCTGCAGGGTCGCAGGCGTCTGTACAGGTGGCGTTCGTGACGAAGCAATGGGGTACGGAGCTGCAGGTCGAGGGCGCCGGACTCCCGACTGCGGGCGAGATGACTCTGTGGGTCTACGACACCGGCGGCAGGGACACCCAGGTGGCCACATGGTCGGCGACGAACTCCGGCAAGGTGAAGCTCACGACCGCCTGCTCCAGCCAGCTCGGCGACATCCAGAGGGTCGAGCTCACGACCCTCAGCGGCACCGTCATCGCCACCGCCCAGCGCTAGCGCAGTGCCGGCGGGTGCCGGGGGCCCGCCGGCTCTGTACGGAGCGGTACGGGTGCTCTCGACGCCCGGTCCCTNNCCCGCACAGGTGCTCTCCTCACCCGCACAGGTGCTCTCCTCAGTCGAGGCGCTCCATGGCCAGGGTGCGGAGGACGAGGTCGCCGGTCTCGTCGCTCGCGTTGAGGTCGACCTCCGCGAGGATGGACCAGTCGTGGTTGCCGGCCGGATCGTCGAGGACCTGGCGTACCTCCCAGCGCCGGCCGGCGAGCTCGTTCACCACGAGCAGACCCGGGCCGCGGGAGTCGGGACCGATGCCGACGGCGTCGTGCTCCGCGTAGTACGCGTCGAGGGCGTCGTCCCACGCCGTACGGTCCATGACGATCTGTTGCGGCGGGTCGGTGGCGCCGGATGCGAGCTCCTCGGCTTCGACCAGTCCGTCGGTGTCCTCGCGGGCGACGAACATGACCCGCCTGTACATCGCGTTGCGGACGAGCACCCGGAACGCCCTGGCGTTCGCCGTGATCGGCCGCTCGGACACCTCGGCGGCCTCACCCGGCTCGAGTCCCGCCAGGATCGACTCCCACTCGGCGACGAGCGACGAGTCGGTCTGGCGCACCAGCTCCCCCAGCCACTCCACGAGGTCGCTGAACGTCTCGTCGCGGCTGCCCTCTGGCACGGTCCGGCGCAGCGCCCGGTACGCGTCCGACAGGTAGCGCAGCAGCACTCCCTCGACCCGCGCCAGCCGGTAGTGCGCGACGTACTCGGTGAACGTCAGCCCCCGCTCGTACAGGTCGCGGACGACCGACTTCGGCCGCAGCGCGTCGGGCAGCCAGGGATGCGCCTGCCGGTACGACTTCAGCGTGTACTCGAGCAGCTCCGCGAGCGGCGCCGGCCAGGTGACGCCGTCGAGGAGCTCCATCCGCTCCTCGTACTCGATGCCGTCGTCCTTCATCTGCCGAACGGCCTCGCCGCGCGCCTCGAACTGCTGCGCGAGCAGGACCTGCAGCGGGTCCTCGAGCGTCGACTCGATGACGCTCACGAGGTCGAGCGCGTACGACGGCGAGTCCGGGTCGAGCACGTCCACGACCGCCAGGGCGAACGCGCTCAGCGGCTGGTTGAGCGCGAAGTCGCGCTGCAGGTCGACGGTCAGCCGGTGCGTACGACCGGTGGCGTCGGGCTGGTCGAGGGGGACGACGATCCCCGCGCGTAGCAGCGAGCGGCCGATCGCCAGCGCGCGGCGGACCAGGCGCCGCTGGGACGCGGGTTCCTCGTGGTTGTCCATGAGCAGGTGCCGCAGCGTCTCGATCGGGTTGCCGGGCCGCGCGACGACGTCGAGCACCATCGAGTACGTGACCTGCATCCGGCTGCGCAGCGGCTCGGGCGGAGCCGAGACCAGCCGGTCGAACGTGTCCCGGTTGTACGAGGCGGTGCCGGCCGGTGCCTGCTTGCGGATCACCTTGCGGCGCGCCTTCGGGTCGTCACCGGCCTTCGCGAGCGCCCGCTCGTTGACGATCACATGCTCGGGCGCCTGCACCTCGACGTAGCCGATCGTGTCGAACCCCGCGCGACCCGCACGGCCGGAGATCTGGTGGAAGGCGCGCGCGGTGACGATCCTGACCCTGTGCCCGTCGTACTTGGCGAGCGTGGTGAACAGCACCGTACGGATCGGCACGTTGATGCCGACGCCCAGCGTGTCGGTGCCGCAGATGACGGTGAGCAGCCCGGCCTGCGACAGGCGCTCGACGAGCCGCCGGTAGCGGGGCAGCATGCCCGCGTGGTGCACGCCGATGCCACGACGGATCAGCTTCGACAACGTACGGCCGAAGCCCGCAGAGAACCTGAACCGCGCTACGACCTCGGCGATCTCGTCGCGCTGCGTCCGGTTGCCGAGGTCGATCGACAGGAGCGACTGCGCCCGTTCGAGAGCCTCCTTCTGAGTGGCGTGGACCACGTACACGGGCGCGCGCCGCTCGGCCACGATGTCTGCGATCGTGTCCTGGACGGGCGTCAGGACCCACTCGTACGACAGAGGCACGGGTCGTACAGCGTCGTCGACGAGCACTGTCGCTCTGCCGGTGCGGCGCGTGAGGTCGGCCCGCAGCGACGCCGTGTCGCCCAGGGTCGCCGACATGAGCAGGAACTGCGCCCGGGTGAGCTCGAGCAGCGGCACCTGCCAGGCCCACCCACGGTCCGCGTCGCCGTAGTAGTGGAACTCGTCCATGACGACGCTGGCGACGTCCGCGTCGGGGCCCTGGCGCAGGGCGAGGTTGGCGAGGATCTCGGCGGTGCAGCAGATGATCGGCGCGTCCGGGTTCACCGACGCGTCGCCGGTCAGCATCCCCACCCGCTCGGCGCCGAACGCGTCCACCATCGCGAAGAACTTCTCGCTGACGAGGGCTTTGATCGGTGCCGTGTAATAGGTTCGGCCGCCGGCGGCGACGGTCGCCAGGTGCAGCGCGGTGGCGACGAGCGACTTGCCGGAACCGGTCGGCGTCGCGAGGACGACGTTCGCGCCGCTCAGCAGCTCGAGGATCGACTCCTCCTGGTGCGGGTACGGCACCAGGCCCTGGTCCGCCACCCAGCTCGAGAACCCCTCGTACACGGCATCGGTTCCGTCGAGGCCCGCGTCGAGCAGGTCGCCGAGCGAGCTCATGGAGTCGGCGGGCTCCACCGGCCGATGCGCTGTGCCTCGCTCGTGTAGTTGCGTGCGCGGTCACGCAGGAAGCCGAGGTCGCCGTGGTCCAGCGCGTCAGCGAGCAGCGACGAGTCCGCGACGACCGCGTACGCGCCGGCGTTGAGCCACTGCGTGACGCCGTACGGGCTCGAGCCGCCCACGATCAGCGGGCAGCCGCCCGCTGCGGCGACGGCGTGAGGGGCGTAGTTCGTACCGAGCACCTCGGCCGGATGCACCAGGACACCGGCCGCTCCCATCCCGGCCGCCGCGACGATCTCGGCGGGCGTCAGGGCCCCGGCGAACAGCGGCAGGTTCCGGCTCGCTGCAGCCTTGGCGAGGACCTTCGTGCCGATCGGCGCCAGTGCGTACGTGGCGCCCACGGTCTGGGCCTTCGACAGGTCGTCGGCGGTACGGACGCCGTGGACGCCGATCACGGCCCGACCGCCGAGGACGGTCGCGAGGCGCTGGAGGCCGTCGAGGTCACCGAGGTCGACGGTGAGAGCCGCGAACCCCTCCTCGGCGAGCACGGACGCGATGGCGACCATGCGCGACGACGCGCCGGCAGGGAAGGAAGCTATGAGGCGGGTCTCCGCGAGCACCTCGAGGGGGCCGCCGTGAGTCATAGGTGACATCTTGCCGTACGTGGCTGAGGATCCGCGTCACGCGGACGTGCGACGGCGGCCGAAGTCGCTGCCGAAGCCGCGGCGTTCGCCCGGCATGAGGTAGTGACGCTGCCACGCCAGGATCCACAGCACGCACAGGGCGGTCAGCGAGCCGGCGCCCACGATGCCGAGGACGACCTCGAACGTGGTGATGGGTGCCGAGGGGTTCTGGAGCGTCATCGTCGACGACGAGACGACGGTGGGCGTCGCGCCGGCAGTGGATATCGGCGGGGCACTCGACTCAGGCGCGATCGTGGGCGACGCGACGGCTGACGGGCTGGCGGAAGCCGCCGTGACCGCTGCCTGGAACGTGCCCTTGGCTGCAGCGAAGCGGTTGTCACCGGCGAAGTTGACCGTCACGGTGAGCTTCGACGGCTGGCCCGCCGACGGCAACGAGAGGTTGGCCGAGAAGTTGCCGCTCGCATCCGTCACGCCCAGGGCCGTGAGGCCGCCGAAGTCGCAGGAGATGTCCACGCGTGACGAGTCGACGGGTACGCCTGCGGACGAGACGTTCCCGGTGATGGCCAGGACGGCCCCTGCGGCGACAGGGTTGGGGCTGAGCTGGGCGGTGATGGTGGTGGCGGGTGGTGCGGTGGTGGCGGGCGCGCTCGTGGCGGGCGCGAGCGTGAAGCGCTGTGTCGCCAGTGCGGGGCGGTACGTCTTGTTGTCGCCCGCATAGGTCGCCGTCACGACATGGGTGCCGTAGCCGGGCAGGTTCGTCGAGGTGGAGTAGCTGCCGTCGCCACCGGTCGAGGTCTTGCCGAGGGACTGCGAGTCGAGGGTGAGGCTCACGTCGGCGCTCGGGATGGGCTGGCCGCCCGACGTGAGCGTGCCCGAGAGGCTGAGCTGGTTCCCGCTGGCCTGAGCGACGACGGTCAGGACCGACTGCTGGTTGGGTGCCTGGGGAACGTCGGCGTTGGCTCGCGCAGGGACCATCCAGCACACGATGGCGAGACCCCAGGCGATGCCTGCGAGGGCGAACCCCCACAGAATCCTGAGACTCCTCATGGAATGCCGTTCCCTTCTTGAGCCCAAAGAGCGGTGGTCAATGTGTCCACAGTGGAACCGATAAGGGATTGTATGGTGAACGACACCCGTACGCGCCATCGGCCCGCACTTGACGCCGCGTGGGAACCTGAGGTAAGACTGAGAAAGTCTCAGCCTTTGGGGGGTTGGGGCCCACGTTACTTCCTTGGGAGATCCACTCTTGACCGGTCAGGCACGACGAAGCGCAGGCGCCAACAACGCGCCAGTCGCTGCTGCCCCGACCGCGAAACGGGCCCTGGCGGCCGTCGACACACCCACTCCCGTACGTACCAGGCCATGGGCCGTAGCCGCCGTGACGACGGCCCTGTGCGCCGGACTCGTCCTGTCCGGGTCGTCCCCCGTCGGCCAGAGTGCGATCGCGACTCCCGCAACGGCCACCGCGACCCGTGACGTCGACACCCTGAGCCGGGGCAACATCGACCGCGAGGCCCTGATCCAGGTGTCCGACGCGTCCGTCACGCCGACCTTGGCCGCGGCGCCGACCGTCTACTACGTGTCAGCGGCTGCGTACCTTCGCGCCGGACCTTCGACGACCGCCAAGGCGCTCACGACGCTCGCGGCCGGTACGCAGGTCGCGGGCAACGGTGACGCAGCCAACGGCTGGCAGCCTGTGACGGCGGGATCGACGAGCGGCTACGTGAAGACGTCTCTGCTGACGACCACGGCCCCCACCAAGAAGGCCTCGTCGGGCGCCGCCGCAGCCTCCTCGGCGTACCCGGCCTGCGCATCCGGCTCCGCTGTCGAGTCGGGGATCTCGGCCAACGCGGTCCTCGTCCACCGCGCGGTGTGCACGACCTTCCCTGAGGTCACCGCCTACAACGGTCTCCGCGGCGACGGCACCGAGCACTCGAGCGGCAAGGCCCTCGACTGCATGACGTCAGGCGCACGGGGCCAGGAGATCGCAGCCTGGCTGCAGGCGAACTACAGCAAGCTGGGCATCATCGAGATCATCTACCAGCAGAAGATCTGGACCACCCAGCGTGCGTCGGAAGGCTGGCGGGCGATGCCCGACCGCGGCAGCCCCACCGCCAACCACTTCGACCACATCCACGTGCTCGTCGGCTGACGACCACCCACACAGACCTGCGGCTCCTCGTCCCCAAACGAGGAGCCGCGACGCTGTCCGGGGTCAGTGCCTCGCCACCGGTTCCGGGACCGGGATGGCCTTGGTGTTGCCGCGGGCTCGCTCGTACGCCTTCGCGTAGCCGACGCCGAGGACCAGGAGCAGCACCCCGACGCCCAGGAACGCGAGGCCTCGCTCGATCCCGGTCAGCACGGCCAGGTCGATGACGAACAGCTTGGCGGTGGCGGCGCCCGCGAGGACGAGGCCCAGCGTCACCCAGCCCGCGCCGGCACCGCGGCGCAGCGGGGTCCACAGCGCCACCACGCTGGCCAGGGCCCAGAGGACGGTCACCGTCGCGGACGCGATGACGTAGCCGGCATGGACGTCGCCCACGCTGCGTCCGATGAGGACGCCGACCGAGTCGACGGCCGCCGAGGCGCCCAGGAGGCCGAGGATCATGGCGACGTTGCGGACCCACCGGGGCTGCCCGAGCCCGAGGGCGCGGCAGGCGAGGTAGGCGAGGAGTGCCCACGCTGCAAGGAAGATGCTGCTGCCGACCGGCGAGCTGTACTCGGCGAACACGACGAGCGTCACGGCACCCGGGATCCACAGCACGGTCGAGATCGTGCCGAGGACGGCGGACGCGAGACCGACGAGGCGGGACCGTGAGTACAGCGCGACCGAGGCGTAGGCGGCGGCGACTGCTGCCAGGACCGTGCTGGTGTGGTCGCCACCGGCCATGCGCAACCCAGCCATGGTGACGAGGAGTGCGCCAACGGGGATGACGGCCGAGCGAGGCACACGGGAGAACAGCGGCAGGGCGGCCGAGACGAGGTAGATGGCGGCGAGGGCGACCAGGGAGACGGTTCCCCAGACCTGGCCGAGCTGCCACGTCACGTACAGGGCGGGCAGCGGTGCGAGCGTCACGAGCACGGCGATGACGATCTGCTCCTTGTCGCCTGCCTTGCGGCCGAGCCCGGCTGAGGCCAGGCCCGAGATGGCGAAGATGCCGGCGAGGACGGAGAGCAGGACGGTGTCGATGCTCGTACCGGGCGCCGCCGCGAGGGCAGCGATCGTGAGGAGGGCCATGGCGGGAAGGGTGCGGGCGACGAGGAAGACGGGCCAGCTGGTCCGCGTCTGGGCGAGGATCGTGACGACTGAGAGGACGACGGCGAACGTGACGCCGACGCGGGCGTCGCCGCCGAGGTAGGCGCCGATGAGGCTCGCGCTGGCGACCCCCAGGGAGGCAAGCCACTGGCTCTTCCAGCGGACGGCCACGCCGACGACGGCCAGGCCGAGCGCCGCGGTGCCGGTCAAGGCGACCCAGTGGGGGAGGAACGAGTAGAGGCTGCCGGCCGCGTACAGGCTCAGGTAGCCCGCGGCCGCACCGGTGGCGAGCAGGGCGTGGGCGCCGGCGTTGTCAGCGTCGCGGCGGCGGATCAGGAACGCCGCACCGGCGAGGACGCCGCCCAGGGCGCCGCACGCGATCGTGCGGGCGAGCGGCCCGAAGTAGCCGTTCTGAGCGGCCAGAACGAGGATGAACGCCACGCCGACAAGGGTGATCACTGCACCGACGCCGGCGACGAGGCGCGACACCAGCTGGGCCCGCGAGATGCCGAGGCGGGCCGCCAGGGCGCTACCGACGGGCAGCTTCGGCTCGGGTGCGGGGGTCGGCGTGACCGGCCGCGACTGCGCCGGGGCCTGCGGGCGGGCGGGTTGTCCCACGGGGGGCGGGAACGACGGTGCCGTCTGTACCGGGTGGGCCGATGCGCCCTGAACGGGCAGGAACGACGGTCCCGCCTGTACGGGTGACGCCTGGGCCATGGCGACCTGCGGAGGCCGGAACGCCATGGCGGCGGAGATCGGTGACGACCCGACGGGCCGCGGGGGAGCGGGCGGCTGTACGGGCTGTACGGGAGCAACCTCGACCCGTACCGTCGGCGCGGGTGTGGCGGCAAACGCGGGGGAAGTCGCCGGAGCAGTCACGCGCCGGATCTCCACTGCCGTGGGCGCCGCCTCGAGCTGAGCCTCCAGGGCCTTGGCGAGCGCGTGCAGGCTGCGGTTGAGCTGGTCGGTGTTCGCGGTGATCAGGTCGTGGCTGCGGAGGACCATTGACAGCGAGTCGTTGACGGTCATGTGAGGTGCCTTTCTTGGGCTGACACCATGACGGTACGAACTGGGCGCGGTNNCCAGGGTGGGGCGGGAGGCGAGGACTGAATATGCTCGACCCATGACCATCGTTGACCCCACCACGACCCCTGCCTGGTCCGAGCTCACCCGCATCGCGGAAGGGTTCGCCCCCGACCTGCGCGCGTGGCTGTCCGACGCCGACCGGGTCCANNCAGCTCAGCTTCAGCGCGGGCGAGCTGCATGTCGACCTCTCCAAGAACCTCGTCACGACAGAGGTCCTGGACTCGCTGCTCGACCTGGCCGAGCAGGTGGGCCTCGAGGCGCGGCGGGACGCGATGCTCCGTGGCGACCGCATCAACGTCACCGAGAACCGGTCGGTGCTGCACACCGCGCTGCGCCGGCCGCGCGGCGACAGCCTCACGGTCGAGGGCACCGACGTCGTCGTCGGCGTCCACGAGGTGCTCGACAAGGTGTACGCGTTCGCCGACAAGGTCCGCAGCGGCGAGTGGGTCGGCGTCACCGGCAAGCGCATCACCTGCGTCGTCAACATCGGCATCGGCGGTTCGGACCTCGGCCCGGTCATGGTCTACGAGGCGCTCAAGCCGTACGTACAGACGGGGCTCTCCTGCCGCTTCGTGTCGAACATCGACCCCAGCGACATGTACGCGAAGACGGCCGACCTCGACCCCGAGACGACGCTGTTCATCGTCGCCTCCAAGACGTTCACCACGCTCGAGACGCTGACCAACGCGCGTCTGGCGCGCGACTGGCTGTGGGCGAAGCTTGCCGCCTCCGGGGCGATCGACGGGAGCGACGCGTCGCGTACGGACGCCGTGGCGAAGCACTTCGTCGCCGTGTCCACCGCCCTCGACAAGGTCGCCGCGTTCGGCATCGACCCCGCCAACGCGTTCGGGTTCTGGGACTGGGTGGGCGGTCGCTACTCCGTGGACTCCGCAGTCGGAACGGCCGTCGCCGTCGCGATCGGTCCGGACAACTTCGCGGCGTTCCTCGACGGCTTCCACCAGATCGACCTGCACTTCGCGGAGAAGCCGCTGTTCCGCAACGTACCGGCGCTGATGGGCCTGCTGAACGTCTGGTACGTCAACTTCCTGGGCGCGAAGAGCCACGCGGTGCTGCCGTACGCGCAGTACCTGCACCGCTTCGCCGCGTACCTGCAGCAGCTCACGATGGAGTCGAACGGCAAGGGCGTACGCGCCGACGGCGCCCCGGTCACGACCGCGACGGGCGAGGTCTTCTGGGGCGAGCCCGGCACGAACGGCCAGCACGCGTTCTATCAGCTGATCCACCAGGGCACGCAGCTGATCCCGGCCGACTTCATCGCCGTCGCGACACCGCCACACCCGCTCAAGGACGGCGACGAGGACGTGCACGAGCTGTTCCTCGCGAACTTCTTCGCGCAGACGAAGGCGCTGGCGTTCGGGAAGACGGCCGACGAGGTACGTGCCGAGGGAACCGCCGAGGCGATCGTCAGCGCGCGGGTCTTCCCGGGCAACCGGCCGACCACGTCGATCATGGCGCCGGCCCTCACGCCGAGCGTCGTCGGGCAGCTCATCGCGCTGTACGAGCACATCACCTTCACCCAGGGCGTCGTCTGGGGCATCGACTCGTTCGACCNNCAGTGGGGCGTCGAGCTCGGCAAGCAGCTCGCCCTCCAGATCGCCCCGGCGATCTCGAAGGACGACACCGCCCTCGCCACCCAGGACGAGTCCACGAAGGCGCTGATCGCGTACTACCGCGCGAACCGGAGCTGACACCCCGCACGAGAAGCTTCGACCGGAGTCTGTGGTCGTTGTGAGCGGGTGCCGACGCGTCTGCGCAGATGTCTAGGATGTCGCTCGACGCATCCGGGCGAAGGGTTGAAGTGAAAAGCACGACTCACCAGGACGCGCGACGGAAGGTCCTGCTGGCTCGTCGCTGGTGGCCGGTCGCTGGATGCCTGGTGCTCGCATGCCTGGTGCTCGTGGCTTGGCTGTGGCCAGTTGCTCACCCCGAGGGGCTTGCTGACGATCTTCGCATCTACCGTGGCGCGATCGACTCGATGCTTCGAGGGAACGGGCTCTACGAGTACGCGATGCCGGAGGCCACCGGACCGTCTCCGTTCCTCTACCCGCCCTTCGCCGCACTCATCATGCTTCCGGCACAGACGATCCCCCTCGGCTCGGTGGAGACGGGCTGGATGCTGATCCAGATGGCGATGACGGTGGTTCTGGTGCTGCTGATGGTCCGCGAGGCTGGTCGGACAGGTGGGCTGGTCCTGCCGGTCGCTGCCTGGGCACTCGTCCTCGTGTCGGCGCCCGTCATGTACGACATCAACCTCGGACAGATCAGCCTGCCCGTCATGCTCCTCGCACTGGCGGACATCATGGTGTTGCCCGAGCGTTGGCGCGGAACACTCATTGGAATAGTGGGGGCGGTCAAGCTGACCCCGATGTTCTTCGTCCCGTACTTCCTCATCACACGGCAATGGCGTGCTGCGATCAACGCCTCGGTTGCCTTCGGTGCCTCAACCCTCATCGGCTTCGTCACGCTCCCGCATGAGTCGTTCCAGTACTGGACCTCGATCGTGTTCAAATCCAGCCGCATCCCAAACCTCGGCTCACCAAGGAACTTGACCATCTTCGGCGACGTGAGAATGTGGCGCGTCCCAGACAGCGTTCAGGGCCCACTGTGGGCGTTTCTTGCCCTGTCTGTTGCGGTCCTTGCGCTCCGAGCCGGCTGGCACCACTATCGCGGCGGAGAGCCGGTCGCTGCGGCGATCGTCATCGGTCTAGCCACCACAGCGATCGGGCCGATCGCGTGGAACCACCACCTCGTGTGGCTCATCGCCGCTGGGGTCTACCTGGTGCTCTCCAGGAGGAAAGGCGTCGCCGTTGCCGGATGGCTGTTGCTCGCAATATGCATTCTGCCGTCGCCGATCTGGCCGCACGAAGAGGACCCGGTCATGTGGAGACAGCTGGCCGGCACCATTCCTCTGATCCTGACCGTCTGGTTCTCTGTCGCCGGGTTGCCCCAGCGGTCCAGCGGCGGCGGGTTCCGCCTGGAACGCGAGCAGCCCCAGGGCGATGAGCCGGAACGCGTCACTTTGCCACGCTGAATCCCCGAGGGCGCGGAGCTCCGCGCGAACAGCACCTGAACTCGGCCGCGTTGCCCTCCCGCCACGTACTCTGGCACCCGTGAGCAGCGCCGTCCCCGTCCCGCGACGACGCGGCCGCGTGCTCGGACGGATTGCGGTCGCTGTCGCCGTCGCCGGGGTGCTCGGGTTCAGCCCGACCCTGTACGCGTGGGGAGCGTCGGCGGGTCGCACGTACACGGCCGCGAGCGTCCCCGTACGTGACGTCGCCGTCGTGTTCGGCGCCGAGGTGCTCCCGAACAAGACGCCGTCGGCCTTCCTCCAGGCCCGGCTCGACCTCGCTTACGAGCTGTGGCGGACCGGGAAGGTGAAGGTCATCCTCGTCTCCGGCGACAACGGCGACGTGCACTACAACGAGCCGGATGCCATGCGGAGCTACCTGATCGGCAAGGGCGTGCCCGACGCCAAGGTCGTCGCGGACTACGCGGGCTTCGACACGTACGACACGTGCGTACGGGCCGTACGCATCTTCGGCGTCACGAGCGCCACGCTGGTGACGCAGAGCTACCACCTTCCGCGAGCGCTCGCGACGTGCCGCACCATCGGTCTCGACGCCGTGGGCGTCGGCGACGACACGGTCCAGTCGGCTAGTCCCGACGTGTGGCGCAACGGCGTGCTGCGCGAGCTGCCGGCGGGGATCAAGATGGCGTACGACCTCATCGCACGCCGCCAGCCGATCCTCGGCGACCGCGAGACGTCGATCGACACCGCACTCGGCCGCTGAGCTATTCCGCGGCTCGCCCCCTCCAGCATCGCGTTCAGGGCGGCGATCAGGGATCATGTGGCCTGAGGGGGTACGCGGATGATCATGCTCACGTCACCGGCTGGCAAGCCGTTCACGGTGGCGCGCGTGGGCAGGGTCCAGATCTCGGTCGGCCAGTCGTGGCCCTACCTGCTCATCGGTCTCATCATCATTCTCCTGGCTGACGCCGAGCTGACCCCCACCTCGATCCGCGAGGGCGCGAGGACGGCGTTGCTCTGGTGGGGCTGTCTCGTCGCTGCCGTGGCGATCCACGAGGCCGGGCACACGCTGATGTCGTTGGCCCTGCGGGCGGAGGTGCATCCGATCGTGCTCGACGTCTGGTCGGGGCACATACGCACCCGGATCCCGTACGGGCCTGGCCGCTCGATGCTCGTCGCGATCGCCGGCCCGNNTGGCGAACCTCGTGACCGCGCTCATCTCGTACTACAACCGCGAGGTCGCCGCCTGGTCGCTGACGGTCGTGCCGTTCATGGTGCTCAACCTGGGGATGTTCATCTACCACATCCTCCCCGGGCTGCCCCAGGACGGCGGGCTGGTCGTCAGCGGCGTCGTGCGCTGGGTCACCCAGTCGGAGACCTCCGGCATGGAGGTCGGTGCCTGGGCCGGCCGGTTCGTCATCGTCGCCGCCGGTGCGGTGTTCCTTGGTGGACCGCTCGTCATGGCGCACCAGCTCCCGCGCCCCGTCGACATGGTGTGGGTCGCGCTGCTGATCGCGCTGCTCTGGCATTCGACGACACAGGTGCTCAAGACCGTACGGCGGCGGCACCTCACCGACCAGATCCTCACGCGAAACATCGCGCGCCCGACCGAGACGGTGCCGCGGCACACCCGCCTCGACATCATCGACGTCACGTACAAGCGGGGGTCCGGCGTCCTCGTGCTCGACGACGACGAGGAGCCCATCGGCGTGCTCGTGGTCGGCTCTGGGGGACCACGTCGCCGCGACGTGCTCACAGCCGGCGACGTGATGCTGCCGGCGCCGGGCCCGGGCTGGGTGGCTGACGCGACGCTCGACGAGGACATCAGCGACGCGGCCGATCTGATGGTCGGCACGTCGTACCCGGTGTTCGCGGTACGTACGGACGCCGGCCGGTACGGACTCGTCTGGCGCGCCGATCTCGACAGGGAGATGTACAGGCGCGGCAGCCTGTTCGGCCCCCGCCGCGCTCGCCTCGAGCAGGAACGAGCCGAACGTACGAGCTCGCAGGGCTGAGGATCGGCCGCTATGCTGGTCCCCGCTCGGCCAAGGCCGTGCGGGCGTAGTTCAATGGNNGGTTCGATTCCCGTCGCCCGCTCCACACCGCACGCGTTCATGAATCTAGGCTGGGCTGCGTCGGATGATGCGAACCAGATCCACAACGACCAACGCCTGCAGGATCACTCCCAGCGTCGCGGCCACAACGTACGCATACGCCGGATGCGGGCCTGACACGACGATGCCGATGGCGGTCAGAATGAACGCGACCTCGGACAGGACGATCTGTCGCACGGGCTTCGTCATGGCAACTGACACCCTCCTGGAACGGAAAGTACACCTTTCGGGCGCGGTCAGTGGCTCAGCGGTGACTGCGCCGGGAGGCGCGAGGAGTAGATGGAGTAGCCGTCGAGGTAGCGGGTCACCAGGGTGGCCAGCATGGTCGCGATGACCATCGGGACGATGAGGCTGTCGGCGGTGTGGGTGAGCTCGACGACGAGCGCGAGTGCGGCGAGAGGGGTCTGCATCGCGGCGCCGATCATGGCCGTGGCGCCGATCAGGGCGTAGCTGCCGAGGGGCTGGCCGGGTACGAGGAGCGACCACGCCGCGCCGAGCGCCGCGCCCAGAGCAGCACCGCTCGCCAGCGTCGGGGTGAACAGGCCACCGGTCGCGCCGCTGCCGAGGCAGAGCGCGGTCACGACCGGCTTGAGGACGCCGACCACGACGGCGACGACGACCGTGAAGCCGGCCGTCGTGAGGAAAGCCTGCTCGGCGACGTCCTGGCCGTTGCCGAGGAGCTGGGGGTACGCGATCGCCATCACGCCCAGCACACCGAACGCGATCGCGGGGCCGATCAGCAGCCAACGTCCGTGCAGCTGGTGGTGAGAGACCCAGCCGATCATCCGTACGTACCCCGCTGAGATGACGCCGATGATCGGACCGGCGACCATCGCGAAGAACACGTGCGCCATGTTCACCGGGTAGGCGGGGACGTCGCCGTACGTGGGCCGGATCGGGAGGTAGACCCATGCCACGACGGTGGCGATCGCCGAGGTCGCGAGCGCGGGCAGGATCGCGGGCAGCGCCAGGCTCCCGTACAGCAGCTCGGCCGTGATGAGCGCTCCGCCCAGGGGCACGTTGTAGACGGCGCCCATCCCGGCGCCGGCGCCGCACGCGACCAGCAGCCGCCGTTGCCCCACGGTCAGCCCGGCCCACCGAGAGAACAGGCTGGCGGCCGCGGCGCCGAGCAGTTTGGGGGCCGCCTCGCGACCGAGCGACGCGCCAGCTCCGACGACGACCTCGGACAGGACCGACGTGCCGAGGCTGCGTCGGAACGACAGCAGCGCGTGGCCCGTCCAGATCTCGTCGTCGACGTCCGTGCTTCCCCAGCGCTTGAGGCGGCGCAGCAGGAACCAGCCGACGCCGCCGACGAGGCCGCCGAGCACGAGGACGACGATGCGACGTACGGGGGCGGTGCGCTCCACCGATGCCAGGAAGCCTGCCGTCTGGTCACCGAACGCGAGCGTCGCGACCCCCTTGAGCAGCGCCATCATCGCGACACCGAGAAGCCCCGTAGCGACGCCCGTCGCCACGACGAGGAGCCAGAAGCGGGCCGTCAGCGGAGCGTCGCCGTCGCCCACCGCGTTCGGCTGCTCGGTTGCTCCGCGGGCCGATGGCATGCGCCGCTTGATGAGCGGGGCCGGGGTCCGGATGCGGTCCATCGGCGACGGCTCGGGTGCGTCCACCATCGCTCCTCCAGACATCCGTTGACGCTCGACGACTCACTCACCGCGGTTTCGTCTCTTGTCGCCTGCGCTGCCCGACACTACCCGCGTAGGTTCGTCCACGGACGACGCACGGCGGACGACGATGGAGGCGATCGTGGCTCTCGGCCAGAGGACGGGTGTGGCCCTTGCCGCGCACGGCCTCGGCAAACGCTTCGGGGAGCGGGTCGCGTTCGACGACGTGTCCTTCGAGATCGGCTACGGGGAGGTCTTCGGCTTCCTCGGGCCGAACGGGGCCGGGAAGACCACGACCGTCCGTACGTTGTCGGCACTCATCTCGCCCACGTCCGGGACGGCCACGGTCGCCGGACTGCAGCTCACCGAGGACAACCGCGCGCGGATCAGGCAGCGCATCGCCGTCATGCCCGAGGCGCCAGGGCTGTACCCGCGGCTGACGATCGCCGAGAACCTCGAGTGCTTCGCCGGCCTGTACGCGCTGGCCGACCCTGCAGAGCGTGTGCGTCGGGTGCTTGCGGCGGTCGATCTCGCCGACCGGGCGAACGACCCGTGCGGCAAGCTCTCCAAGGGTCTGCGCCAGAAGGTGAGCCTCGCCAGGGCGTTGCTCAACGACGACGCGGAGGTGGTCTTCCTCGACGAGCCGACATCGGGACTCGACCCGCTCGCCGTCCGCGAGGTCCACGAGATCATCGATGGCCTCCGGGGACGCGGGGTGACGGTCTTCCTGACGACGCATCGCCTCGAGGAAGCGGAGCGGCTGTGCGACAGGGTCGCGCTGCTGAGCACGACGCTGCGCGCTCTGGGGCGGCCGGACGACCTCCGCGAGCTGCTGTTCGCGAAGACGCTCGTCGTCCGGACGAGCGGACCTCTGCCAGATCCGGGCCGGGTCTTCGATGGGCTCCCGGCGGTCGAGGGCTGGCGTGTGGACGGTGAGGGGCTGTACCACCTGACGGTCTCCGACCAGAGTGCGGCGGCTCCTGCCGTGACCCGCGCCCTCGTCGCGTCCGGTGCCGACGTGCTGTCTATCGGGGAGTCCCAGCACTCGCTCGAGGACGTGTACGTGGAGCTCATCGGTGACGACGAGGCAGGCGACCGGTGAACGCCGCGCGCACCCGGATCCGGGCCATCTACCGCAAGGAGTTCCGCGAGTACCGGCGGAACTGGTCCATCGTCTCGACGATGGCGGCGATCCCGCTGGGCATCGTCACGTTCCCCCTGATCCTCGTGATCGCGCTCCCCGCGTCAGCGGCCCAGGGCATCGGCGGGGACCCTCTCGTGATCCTGCTGGGCATCCCGGCGATCGTCCCGTCGATCATGGCCGGGTACGCGATCGTGGGGGAGCGCGTCCAGGGGACGCTCGAGCCGCTGCTCAGCACCGCCATCAGCAGTACGGAGCTCGTCCTCGCCAAGGGCCTGGCAGCGCTGGTGCCGTCACTCGCGATCTCGTACGGGATGTACGCGGCGTTCGTCGTCGCGACGGAGATCTTCGCCCAACCGGCCGTGGCGGCGGCGGTCCTGCCGTGGCCCTACGTGGTCGCGCAGCTGGCCTTCACACCACTGCTCGCCGTCCTGTCGATCTGGATCGGCTTCGCGATCTCCGCACGCGTCTCCGACGTNNCATCGCGGCAGTGCTGCTGCTCCTCGACGGCTTGGGCTGGCGCCTCGTCACGGCGGCCTTCAACCCTGAGCGGCTCATCACCGGTACGAAGTAGAGCGCCGTGCGCGCCGCTCACGGGTGCACGTCGCACACCCGTGCTGCGACGTGGCGAGCCGTACGTGGCAGGGTGGGGTGCAGTCCGGGCTGAGCGTGCTCGGTTCTTGGTCGGTTCAGGAGGGATCAGGCGTGAGTCGCGGGGATGTGCTCGGGATCGGGGCGGTGCTGAGCCGTTCGGCGCGTGAGGTCCGTACGCGCGAGTCCATCGCACAGATCGGGGCGATGGGTGGCGGAGCGGTCGCCGCGATCGTCGCGCCGTTCGTCTTCCGGGCGACGGGCACGCCGCTGTCGGGGCAGGTGTCGATCGCGACGGTGACCTCGATCCTCGTGGCCGTGCTGGGCGGGGGCGCGTTCGCGATCGCGTACGTACGTGTCGCGCGGCGGACGTCGAGGTGGCAGCGCCGTCGGATGATCTGGCGCGTCCGGGACGCCGCTTCCCTCACGATCGCCGCGGCCGCCATGGCGGCCATGGCCGCTCTCGCAGCGTTCACCGTCTTCCAGCGGATGTTCCAGGGCCTGTTGCTCGGCCGGATCGCGGCAACCCTGATGGCGGCGGCGACCGTCGCCGCCGCGTGCTACCTGCTGACCAACATCGGGCAGGAGATGAGCAGCTCCGGCGTGGCCGTACTCCTGGGCGCCTTCCTTGGCGCAGGTGTCGTGGCGGCGACCCTCAGCGCGGACGACCCGGGCTGGTGGCAGTCGAACTTCAGCGCCCTCGGGGTCAGCACGGAGACCTCCGCCTCGGCGTTCAACTTCACCGTGATCACGGCCGGTGTGGTGCTGACGACACTCGCGGACTACCTCGCCGACGACCTGGAACGCTGGGACGGCGTCACGCGGAGAGAAGTCCGTACGATCCGGGTGATGCTCATCGTCATCGGGCTCGCGCTCATCGGCCTCGGGTCGATCCCCGTCGACACGAGCCGGCTCGTCCACGACATCAACGCCGTCAGCGTGATCGTCGGTTTCGGCGCCATGATCCTCGCGACGCCGTTCCTGCTGCGGGGTCTGCCGCGTCCGTTCCTGCTCAGCACCGCGGTGCTCGGCGTCCTCATCCTCGGGATCGTCGGCCTGTGGAAGCTGTTCCACGTGTACAACTTCACCGCGGTCGAGATGCTGAGCGTCCTGATCATCTTCGCGTGGCTGGGGCTGTTCTCCCGCACGGTCGCCAGCGGTCCGCCGGACCCCGAGCCTGAGCCGGACATCCAGCCGACGTCCGAACCCGGACGCATTCCGGCCGTGCTGGACGCCATGCCGAAAGGACATCCCGTACAGGTCCTGCCGCAGGAGGCTGTGACGCCGGGGCGGCGGCCGAGCGCGCTGCTCGTCGCAGCGGGGATCGGGATGGCCGCAGGAGCAGTGCTCGTCACGCTCCTGCGCCGCGGAGACTAGCTAGCCGCGGTTCAGCGGCAGACCCAGAAGATGAAGAAGCGGTAGCACCTCGGCTGCGTGGCCGTCCTGGTCGGCGTCGCCGATGCGGTCGGCTTCAGCACCGACTGGCTCGGGTTCGGAGCGGTCGTCGTGGCCTTCGCGGTCGTGGTCGCGGGCTTGGGAGTCGTGGTCGTCGCCTTGGGCTGCGTGGACGTCGCGGCGGCGGTGGTCACGACGGACTTCGCGCTGACCACCGGTGCCTTCGTCGTGGCAGCAGCGGTGGTGGCCGCCGTCACCTGCACGCTGGGCTTCGTCGTCTGTGCTGCAGGAGCCAGGGTCGTCTGCGCCACGGGAGCCTTGGTCGTCGCGACGACCGACTTCTGCGCGACGGACGTCGTACGGACCGCCGTGGACTGCGAGTCGGTGGCTGACGGCTGCCACGCGGGAAGCTCGGTGGCCTCAACGGACCGTTCGGGCAGCGCGATGGAGGGGGCGGCAGTACCACCGGCGACCGTGACGGCCCCGACCGACTTCGGGCCCTCGAACAGCTGGAACACCCCGATGATGCCGGTCAGGATGAACATTGTGATGAGCCACAGCTGCCAACGCTTCGCTCTAACACCCACAGCAGAAACCCCCCGCACAGATCCCCAAGCGCTATCCCCCATAGCAATCGCGAGCCTACCGCGGCCCTGGGGTTCACATGCAACTACGGTCGACTTATGGTCGTGTTGACGTCAGACCAGGGTCATACGGAGGTCTTGCGGATCCCTGCGGCCACCTTGTCGAAGCGTGTCTTGTCGAGCTTCTCTGCTCGGCCACGTACGTCGTCGGGATGGATCCGTACGATCCGGTCGACCCTCGCGCGCGAAGGGCGGCGCCTGGCGTCCCAGGCGCCCGTGCCGATCGTCACCCAGCGACCGGGCTCGGCGTCGGCCTCGCGGTCCACGATCGAGAGCGTCACACCCAGCAACCAGTCGCCGTCACGCCCGACGAGCAGCACCGGATGGTCCTTGCCCTGCTTGTGGTCCGCTTCGTCCGGGACCCACGCCGTGACGACCTCGCCCGGGTCGGGCGTCTTGCCGGTGTGGGGCGCGTACGTGATCTGCGGGCGTCCCTTGAAGTCCCCCGGGTAACGCACGGACAGCTTCGGCGCGTGCCGGTCGTCGGACGCGGGGCGGCTGGCGCCCGACGCCTTGCGTACGGTGCCGGTGGCCTGACGCGCGGCCGTCTTGAGGACGTCCTTGGCGATGCGGTTCAGGGAGCCGAGCAGCTGGTCGGCGAGTGACGCCATCACGCGTCCCGTCGGTAGCGCGGGAGGATCCCGTACATCACGTTCTGGGCCCAGCCGCGTCGCATGGCAGGCGCTGTACGGATCACGGCCCACGCGGCCAAGTAGCGACCGATCACGGGGAGCCACAGCAACCCGGCGCCGATCGCGATCGGGATCATGGCGATCATCGCCACGTTGTTCAGCAGGTAGGTGAGGCCGGACAGCGCGAACGCGACGATGCCGCCGATCCGGGCCCAGCGGCGACCGTTCCAGGCGTTGTAGGCGATCGCGCCCGCCGCGGTGGCGACCACAGCGCCGATCGCCCCGATCGTGAGGACCATCACGATCGTCAGGAAGGAGACGGGGTCGGGCTTGGTCCACTCGAGGACGCGAGCCGCCGTGTGGTAGCCGGTCACGGTCGCCGCGTCCCAGAGCACCTTGACGAGGCCGACCGATGACACCACGGCGCCGACGACGAGCAGGCCAGTCGACACCGCGAGCACGACGGGACGCTGGGGCTCGCCGCTGCGCGGGCTCACGGGGTAGGCGCCGACGGTCGGCTTGTACGGCGCGAGGACGTCGATGGCCTGGTGCGCGCCCGGGTCGCCGAGGTGGTCCTCGGTCACCGTCACCGCCTGGTCAGTCATCCTGCTCCTGTCGACGCCGACCAGGGTACAAGGCCAGCGTGTGTACGGGTTGCCGGGCGCGTCCCCCGTCACCCTCGCGGCCCCCGAACGCGGAACGGCCGCCATCCGGAACACCGGATGACGGCCGTCGCGTACAGCCGGATCAGGTCACTGCTTCATGGAGCCCGTCTCGAGGAACCGTACGTGCCAGCTGAGCGCCTCGCGGAGGTCGTGCGGGGTCTGCAGGCCGTTGGCGGTCTTGCTCGCACGCTCGAAGTAGTCGCTCAGCGCCGCCTGGTAGTCAGGGTGGACGCAGTTCTCGATGATGGACTTGGCCCGCTGCTTCGGCGAGAGGCCGCGGAGGTCGGCGAGGCCACGCTCCGTGATGAGCACCTGGACGTCGTGCTCGGTGTGGTCGTGGTGGCTGACCATCGGCACGAAGCAGGAGATGTTGCCGTGCTTTGCGGTCGACGGCGTGACGAAGCAGGAGATGTACGCGTTGCGCGTGAAGTCACCTGAGCCGCCGATGCCGTTCTGCATCTTCGAGCCCATGACGTGGGTCGAGTTCACGTTGCCGTACATGTCGGCCTCGATCATGCCGTTGCACGCGACGACCCCGAGCCGACGGATGTTCTCCGGGTGGTTCGAGATCTCCTGCGGGCGCAGGATGATCGACTTGCGGTAGTCGGCGGCGTGGTTGTTCATCCGCTCGGCGGCCGTCGGGGACAGCGAGAACGCGGTCGCTGACGCGGCGATGACCTTGCCGGAGTCGATGAGGTCGACCATGCCGTCCTGGATCACCTCGGTGTAGCTGGTGAGGTTCTCGAAGGGCGACTCGAGCAAGCCGGCGAGCACGGCGTTGGCGATGTTGCCGACGCCGGACTGGAGCGGCAGCAGGTTCGTCGGCATGCGGCCGGCGGTGACCTCGCCACCCAGGAAGTCGATGAGGTGGCCGGCGATCGCCCGCGAGTCCTCGTCGAGCGGCTTGAACGGCGTGTTGCGATCCTCGGCGTTCGACTCGACGACCGCGATGACCCTGTCGAAGTCGATCTTCATCGTCGTCTGGCCGATCCGGTCAGCCGCCTTCGTCAGCGGGATCGGGAGCCGGTCCGGGGGAAGCGCGGTGCCGTAGTAGACGTCATGCATGCCTTCGAGATCGAGCGACTGCCACTCGTTGACCTCGAGGATGATCTTGTCAGCCGTGTCGAGGTACACGTTGTTGTTGCCGATCGAGCTGGACGGCACGGCAGTGCCGTCGGCCTTGATCGCCGTGACCTCGATGACTGCGACATGGAGGTGGCCCAGGAAGCCTTGGCGCATCCAGATGGCCGAGTGGGACAGGTGCATGTCCGAGTACTCGGAGACGCCCTTGTTGATCATGTTCCGCATGATCGGGTCGGACTGGTAAGGAGCTCGGAACGAGATTCCGCCGGTCTCAGCGAGCGCCCCGTCGAGCTCGGGGGCCGTCGACGCACCGGTGTACACGCCGACGCGGAACTCGTCGCCGCGTGCGTGTGCAGCCTTGATGCGAGTGGCGAGGGCGCCAGGAACCGCCTTCGGGTAACCGGCGCCGGTGAACCCGGAGAAGCCGATGTTGTCGCCGTTGTGGATCAGTGCTGCGGCGTCGTCCGCCGACATGACCTTGGCTTTGTAGGCCTCATTGAAGATGCGAGACATGCGACCCTTTCATCCGGGGCGCACTCGGCGCCTCCCAGCCCGGCGCAGCCGGCTTACGGCAGGTCACACTACCGATCACGGATCGGCTGCACTGCCTCGGGGACAAGTTCGCCTCGGGTTCTCTGCGGCCAGAGAACCGGTCAGCTCAGCGCCTGGTCGAGCAAGTCACCACGTACGACTGGTCGCGCACCACGACGCGCGTGGGGCCCACCTGGTCGCGGGCGACCGGGAGGTAGGGGAGGTGGCTGTTGAAGACGAGCCACAGCTCGCCCCCTTGCCGCAGCGCCCTGCCGGCATCGGCCACCATGGCGAAGGCGGCCGAGGAGTCCTTCGCCGCGCCCCGGTGGAACGGTGGGTTGCAGGCGACGAGGTCGAGCCCTGCGACGTCGAGCGGGATGCCGTCCGCACGACGCGCGACGATGCCGAACCCGTTCGCCTCGGCGGTCAGGGTGGTGCTCGCGACGGCCGCCGCGGACGCGTCGCACGCCAGTACGTCCCAGCCCAGCCCCGCCAGTACAGCCGCCACGATCCCGCTGCCGCAGCCCAGGTCGAGCGCCCTGCCCGAGACGGGCTGCTCGTGATGGAGGGCGCGCAGCAGCAGACGCGTGCCGCGGTCGAGCGTGGTACCGCCGAACACGTTCCCGTGCGCCAGCACGTCCAGCCCCAGCTCGGTGTTCGTCGCGAGGTGCGGCCATGTACGTGCGGGTGACGTCGGAGCCGACGCGCGCAGGACCCGCGACTTCTGCTGCCCGCGAGACGCGCTGACCTCGCCGAACGATGCCCGTAGCGCGTCGTTCATGGCCGGCACGAGGTGCTTGTCGCGCGCCCCTCCGTACACACGGACGTCCGGTGCGCACCGCAGCGCGAGCACCTCGGCGACGTCCTCGACGGCCGCGACTGCCTTGGGGAGGCGCCACAGGACGGTCGTCACCTCGGACAGGTCGGGCTCGGCAGTCAGGTCGACGGGTGTCACGCCCGTCGGCAGCAGCTCCTCGTCGCGGATGTCGTCGCAGGCGGCGAGCACGCGCGCGCCGTGCTCCAGGGCCGCGGCCGCGAGCGCACCGTCCGCGTCGTCGACGACGAGCACGACATCGCCCAGGTCGCCGGCCTCGTCGAGGATGATCCGGGAGACGGGGTCGAGGTCGGAGGCGCCAGGGTCGCGCTGGGTCTCGGCGGAATCGAGCTCGGCGGCAACCACGGAAGGCTCTGCCATCACTCGCTCGGGAACGCGACGCCGACCTGGCGGCGGATCTCGTCCATGGTCTCCATGATCGAGACCGTCTCGTCCAGCGGCATGTACGGAGACTCCGTGGCCCCCTCGGCCACGAGATGGGCCATGTGGCACGCCTCGTACACGAGCGCGTCATGGTTCGACGGGCCCTGCTCGGGGGCTTCGACCGAGGTGCCATCGGGACGTACGAGCCGTACGCGCCCGGGCCCGTAGAAGAACATCGACCCGTCGAGCTCGATCCGTCCCTCGGTGCCGGCGATGGAGGCGATGACGGCCGAGGGTGCGGCCATCGTGGTGGTGATCGTGGCGACCGCGCCGGGGTGGTCGGCGAAGCCGGTCTCGACCGCCGCGATCGTACGGTCCACGCCATTGGGCAGCAGCTGGCCGGCCGCGAGTACCCGGCTCGGCGTCCCGAGCGCGAACGAGACGAACGACACCGGATAGATGCCGAGGTCGAGCAGGGCGCCCCCCGCACGATCAGGGTCGTACATGCGGGGTGCCTGCT
>PMBM01000209.1:0-3836 GCA_003153855.1 Propionibacteriaceae bacterium | reverse complement strand
CGGGCAGCCGCCACGACCTCGCGGGCCTCGGCGGCGTTGCGGGTGAACGACTTCTCGACGAGCACGTGCTTGCCGGCCGCGATCGCCAGCAGCGCCTGCGCGTGGTGGGCGGAGTGGGGAGACGCGACGTAGACGGCGTCCACGTCCGGGTCCGAGACCAGCTGCTCGTACGAGGAGTACGAGCGCTCGACGCCGAACCGTGCGGCGAACTCGTCGGCGTGGGACTGGGTGCGGGACCCCACAGCGAGGATCCTCTGAGACGAGCGCTGCATCGCGCGCGCCATGCTCGTCGCGATCCCGCCCGGCGCGAGGACGCCCCAGCGCAGCGGTGGTGCGTCGTACGGGTCGGGGATCCGCGACGTGGGTAGCAGGGTCATCATGACCGGCAGGCTACCGCGCGGCCGTCGGCCGGACGCCTCCCCGGCGATGTGCGGCCAGCTCGAGAACAGCCGGGACCCAGGGTCGTACAGCGGGGGGCCCAGTGGATAGGCTGGCCTCGGTCACATCGCGCCGATTCAAAGCTCCGGCGGCGCGATCGACTCCCGCGACCGAAGCTGGTTGCGGACAGTCTCAGGAGCTGACGACGAGGAGAGTCCGTACACACATGACTGACACGAAGTACGTCTACGACCTGTCCGAAGGTGACATGTCCATGAAGCCGCTGCTCGGCGGCAAGGGCGCNNATGAACAACAACAGCGAATGGCCCGACGGCCTCGCCGACCAGATCACAGCCGGTCTGGCCCGCCTCGAGGAGCGCACGGGCCGCAAGCTCGGCGACACCAACCGCCCGCTGCTCGTCTCCGTACGTTCCGGCGCCGTCCAGTCGATGCCCGGCATGATGGACACGATCCTGAACCTCGGCATCTCCGACGAGTCGGTCCCCGGCGTCATCGCCGAGTTCGGCAACGAGCGCTTCGCGTACGACTGCTACCGCCGCTTCATCCAGATGTATGGCGAGGTCGTCGAAGGCATCGAGCCCCACGTCTTCGAGGACGCGCTCACCGAGATCAAGGCCGCCCGCGGCGTTGCACTCGACACCGACCTCAGCGCTGAGGACCTCAAGGAGCTGACCGCCACGTTCAAGGCGCTCGCCAACGAGGCGCTCGGTGGCGCGTGGACCTCGGATCCCCGCGAGCAGCTGCACCGCGCGGTCAACGCGGTCTTCGCGTCGTGGCTGAACCCGCGCGCCGAGGTCTACCGCAGGGCCAACGGCATCTCCCGCAACCTCGGCACCGCTGTCAACGTGCAGCAGATGGTGTTCGGCAACCGCGGCGAGACCTCCGCCACCGGCGTCTGCTTCTCCCGCAACCCGTCGACCGGCGCCAAGGAGCTGTACGGCGAGTTCCTCACCAACGCTCAGGGCGAGGATGTCGTCGCCGGCATCCGTACCCCCCGCGAGCTGTCCGAGATGGAGGAGGTCCTCCCCGAGGCCTTCCACGAGCTTCTCGCCACGATGGACAAGCTCGAGCTCCACAACAAGGACATGCAGGACATGGAGTTCACGATCGAGGATCGCAAGCTCTACATGCTGCAGACCCGCAACGGGAAGCGCACCGNNCAGCTCGACGCGCTGCTCCACCCGGGCATCGACCCAACGCACAAGGCCACGGTCATCGTGAAGGGCCTCCCGGCCTCTCCCGGTGCTGCGGTGGGCTCGCTGTCCTTCTCCGCCGATGACGCCGCCGAGCGCGGTGGCAAGGGCGAGAAGGTCATCCTCGTCCGCTTCGAGACGACTCCGGACGACATCGCCGGCGTCATGGTCTCCCAAGGTGTGCTGACCGCACACGGCGGCATGACGAGCCACGCGGCCGTCGTCGCACGCGGCATGGGCATCACCTGCGTCGCCGGCGCCACCGGGATCAAGATCGACCCCAAGGGCGAGACGCTCACGATCGGTGACGTCACGTACGGCAAGACCGACACCGTCACCCTCAACGGCTCGACCGGTGAGGTCTTCGCCGGTGCGCTGCCGCTCGTACCGCCGGCACTGAACGAGGACTTCGAGACGGTCGGCAAGTGGGCCGACGCGGTTCGTACGCTCGGCGTTCGCGCCAACGCGGAGAACTTCGAGGACGCCTCGAAGGCTCGTGAGCTCGGCGCCGAGGGCATCGGCCTGGCTCGTACGGAGCACATGTTCATGGTCGCGGACCGCCTCCCGGCGGTGCGCGAGATGATCCTGGCCGAGAACGAGGAGGAGCGGGCTGCCGCTCTCGCGAAGATCCTGCCGATGCAGCAGGCCGACTTCGAGGAGATCTTCACCGCGATGAAGGGTCTCCCCGTCACGGTCCGTCTGCTCGACCCGCCGCTGCACGAGTTCCTCCCGAACCTGGTCGAGCAGTCGCTGCTCGTCCAGAGGCTGGAGCTCACCGGTGCACCGGCCGACCAGATCGCCGCAGAGCGTCTCACGCTGACCCAGGTCAACCGCCTGCACGAGCAGAACCCGATGCTCGGCACGCGTGGCTGCCGTCTGGCGATGCTCTACCCGTCCATCCCGGACATGCAGGCCCGCGCCATCATCAAGGCCGCGCTCGCCGTCCTGGAGAGGGAAGGCGAGACCGTCGGGGTCGAGATCATGATCCCGCTCATCTCGTGGGAGTCGGAGCTCAAGGCTCAGCGCGCGATCGTCGTGAAGGCCGTCGAGGAGGAGTTCGCGAAGGCGGGCAAGTCGCTTCCGTACACGGTCGGCACCATGATCGAGATCCCGCGTGCGGCACTCACAGCCGACCAGATCGCCAACGAGGCGGACTTCTTCTCGTTCGGCACGAACGACCTCACCCAGACCGGCATCGGCATCTCGCGTGACGACGCCGAGCTCGGCTTCCTCGGCGCGTACGTCGACACCGAGGTCATCGACAAGAACCCGTTCGAGTCGCTTGACCAGGAAGGCGTCGGCCAGCTCGTCGCCATGGGCGTCGAGAAGGGCCGCAAGACCAAGCCGGGCCTGAAGACCGGTGTCTGTGGCGAGCACGGTGGCGATCCGGAGTCGATCGACTTCTTCCACCGCGCAGGCCTGTCGTACGTGTCCTGCTCCCCCTTCCGCGTCCCGATCGCCCGCCTCGCGGCGGCTCGTGCGGCGCTGAAGAACAAGTAGGTCTGAATCACACACTGCGGCCTCGGACCTCACGGTCCGGGGCCGCAGTGCGTTGTACGAGGTGGGTGGCCAGGGGCCTCCGAGGTGATCGGCGATCGCGGTGCGCCCGGCCTGGTTCAGTTCGCCGCGGTGTGGGTTCTTGGGCCAACAGCGACGTTCTTCGGGTTATGGCCCGGACATTGGGCACTCACGGCGCCGCCTGCGAAGTTGTCCGGCTTATGAGCCGTCAAACAGCACTCATAACCCCGACAACTTCGCATTGGGCTGCGACCGCCCCACCGCACGGGCTCATAACCCGAACAACGTCGCGGTTTGCCCGCCGGGCGCCCCCTGCAGGCTCTTCGCCGAGTGCTTGTCTGCCGGGGTTCCCTTTACTGGCTGAGGGCGCCCACCAGCGAGTGTCAGGATGGCTTCGGTCGAAGGCTCTTCATGGCGTTCGCTCGAAACTCAGAATCGCGGGAGGCTGCTGATGTCGGTCGAGGTCGTCAGGCCGGGGATCAAGCGTCAGTTGCGCGCGTACGAGATGGCTTTCGTACGGCTTCGGTCGTCGCTGGACCTCGCGGATGCCGTGGTCGTGTTCGAGGAGGCGCTGGCCGCGTGTCTTCTCGAGGAGGACCGCCCGGATTTCGGGGCCATGCCCACTCCGTCGGGTCCTGTGACGATGGTCGAGGTGACCGATTGTCCGGAGGTGTGGGCGTGGCTGGACCAGGTCGCCGCTCGGCTGTCCGCTGCAGGGGTGAGTGG
>PMBM01000137.1 GCA_003153855.1 Propionibacteriaceae bacterium | reverse complement strand
GCCGTACGGAAGTCGATGCCGTAGTAGACGAGGCGCGTGCCCACGGTGAGCGCCACGATCGCGACCGAGAGGGTCGACAGGAGCTCGAGAACCAGTGCGGACAGGAACGAGATCCGGAGCGTTCCCATCGTCTCGGTGCGGTTCGCGTCCTCCGTACGACGCAGCCCCTCTGCCTGGGCCTTCGCCCGTCCGAACACCTGGAGCGTGGGAAGACCGGCGACGAGGTCGGCGAAGTGGCGGGCGAGCCGGGTCTGGTAGCGGTAGCGGCGCCGGACGCGCGCTTCGGTGGTCCAGCCCACCATCGCCAGGAACAGGGGGATGAGAGGGACCGTCACAGCGATGATCAGGGCGGAGCCCCAGTCCGCGACCAGGATCGACGCGCCCACGAACAGCGGCACCGTGACGGCCAGGACGAGCTGCGGGAGGTACTTGGAGAAGTAGCCGTCGAGCCCGTCGAGTCCCTGAGTCATCAGCGTGACCAGCGACGCCGAGGGCGTGCTCCCGGGGGACGAGAGTGTGGCGGCCATGATGTCGTGGCGCAGCTGCGACTTGACCGCTGCGGCGCTGCGATGCGCCAGCCAGGTGGTCAGCCACGTGAGGGCCGCACGACCGACGAGTACGGCGACGAGGAGGATCAGCGTCGTCGTCAGGCCCTCGAGGGAGGCCGCCTGGAAGAAGGACGAGATCGTACGTGCCAACAGCCATGCCTGGTAGATGACCAGCATGGCTGTGGCCGTACCGGCCGCGACGCCCGCGCCGAGGAAGAACCTCGTGGCGCGGGCGCGCGACAGGAGTCGGGGATCGACAGGTCCCCGTCTGGTGCGTTCCGGCATCAGCCGCCGACAACCACCGGCTCGTCAACGTCGTCAGGGATGTTCTCGACACCCAGACGACGACGGAACACGGTGTAGGTCCAGATCTGGTAGAGCAGGACGATCGGGACGAGGATGGCTGCCGCGACGGTCATCAGCGTCAGCGTCGTCGGTGAGGACGATGCCGTCGTGATGTCGAGGACCACCTTGAGCCCGGTGTTGTCGAAGCCGAGACCCGGGTACAGGTGGGCGAAGATCATCACCGCGCACATGGCGATCGTTCCGCCGGTCAGGATGAAGGCGATGCCCTCACGGCCCTTCCAGACGAAGAAGATCGCGCCGACGAACAGCACCAGCAGGAGAATGCCGGCGATCCAGGCGACGGCCCGAAGGCTGTCGAGCTGGCCGGGGAGCATCTTGCGGATGTTGGCGCCGAGTACGAAGACGATGCCGGGCACTGCCGTGATGATGCCGAGCTTCAGGGCCAGCTTCATGAGCCGGTCGTGGATCTCGCCCTTGGTCTTCAGCGCGGCGTAGATGGCGCCGTGCGTGAGGAACACCAGCACGAACGTGATGCCGCCGACGAGGCCGAACCACGAGAACAGGCCGAACAGCCCACCCGCCCAGAGCGTCTCGCCTGCGTAGACCGGGACGGTCGTCGCGCCGTTGAGGATCGCGACGTCCTTCAGCGGCAGGCCGATGAGGAAGTTCGCGAAGCCGACGCCGAAGACCAGCGGCGGGAGCAGCGAGCCGATGGCCGCAGCCCAGTCCCAGCGGTTGCGCCAGGTCCAGTCGGGACGCTTTCCCCGGTACTCGAACGCCACACCACGGATGATGAGGCCCAGGAGGATGAGGAACAGCGGCAGGTACAAGGCGCTGAACAGCGTCGCGTACCACCCGGAGAAAGCGGCGAACATCGCGCCACCGGCGGTCAGCAGCCACACCTGGTTCCCGTCCCAGACGGGGCCGATGGTGTTGACGAGCACGCGCCGTTCCTTGTCGTTCTTGCCGACGAAGGGCAGCAGCATGGCGACGCCGTAGTCGAAGCCCTCGAGGACGAGGTATCCGATCCAGAGGACGGCCACCAGGATCAACCAGAGAGCCTGGAGCGCGGTGGGAGTCACAGCAAGAAGAGTCATGTCAGTTCACTCCCTTTCTCAGTACGCGAAGGACAAGGGAGCATCCTCGTCCACGATCTGCTCGACGGGCGCCACGACCGGCAGGCCCTTCTTGATGTACTTGAACATCAGCCCAAGCTCGATGACGGCCAGTCCTCCGTACAGGAGGGTGTAGACGATCATGGTGAACCAGACGTCGCCGACGCTCACCGTGGGCGAGACCGCGAAGGAGGTCGGCATGACGCCGGCCACGATCCATGGCTGACGGCCCATCTCAGTGAAGATCCAGCCGAACGAGTTCGCGAACAGCGGGGCCAGCGGAAGGATCCACACCGCGGTGGTCCAGAGCTTGCCCGGCTTCGGCATCGCACCCTTGCGGGTCACCCACAACAGCCAGGCACCGACGATCATCGTGAGGAAGCCGAGGCCCATCATGATGCGGAAGGCCCAGTAGCTCATGAAGATGTTCGGGGTCGGGTTGACGCCCAGGGTGGAGAGCTTGGAGGCGAACTCCTTCTGGAGCGTGTTCTGGCTTCCGTCGGCCTGGGTGAAGCCGGTCTTCGCGTAGTCGGCCTGGAGGTTGTTGATGCCCTTGACGGTCGACTCGCCGGCCAGGATGCTCAGGACGCCCGGAACCTTGAAGGACCAGACCTCCTTGGAGCCGTCGAGCGAGCCGATGGTGAGGATCGAGAACGGCGCGTTGGTCTCCGTCGTGTAGAGGGCCTCAGCGGCAGCCATCTTCATCGGCTGCACCTGGGTCATCTGCTTCCCCAGGAGGTCACCGGTGAGGATGATGAGCAGACCGGCGACCAGCATGATCGTGGCGCCGAACTTCGTGGCCGTACGGTACGCGGAGACATCCTCGGCGTCCGGCGTGGCCTTCTTGGCCTGCTTGGCCAGGTGCCATCCGGCCACACCGGCGATGAAGCTGCCGGCGACCATGAAGGCACCGATGACCGTGTGGGGCCACTGCGCCAGGAAGATCGGGTTGGTCAGCACCGCGCCGAAGTCGACCAGCTCGGCGCGACCGTTGTTGTAGGTGGCGCCCACTGGGTTCTGCATCCAGGAGTTGGCGGCCATGATGAAGATCGACGAGATCAACGTGCCGATCGAGGCGAGCCAGATCATCGCGAGGTGCTTGCCCCGCGAGAGCTTGTCCCAGCCGAAGATCCACAGACCGAGGAACGTCGATTCGAGGAAGAAGGCGATCAGTGCCTCGAGCGCCAGAGGCGCACCGAAGATGTCGCCTACGAAGCGGCTGTACTCAGACCAGTTCATGCCGAACTGGAACTCCNNTGGAACTCCTGGACGATGCCGGTGACGACACCCATCGCGAAGTTGATGAGGAACAGCTTGCCGTAGAACTTGGTAAGTCGCAGGTATCGGTCACTGCCGGTGCGGTTCCACTGCGTCTGCAGAACGGCCACCAAAAGCGACAACGCGATGGTGACCGGAACGAAGAAGTAGTGGTACACCGTCGTGATGCCGAACTGCCATCTGGCGATCGTGTCGGAGCCCATGGCGCGGAATGTACTACGGAGCGTCGTAGTTCGCCATTTTATCGGGCAGACTTCAATCATGCCGCAGCTGGGAGGGCTCGAGACCAAGGTCATGGAGGTGCTCTGGGACGCCTCCTCCCCCTTGTCGGTGCGGGAAGTCCACGACGTGCTGAACGAGTCCGCGGACCTCGCGTACACGACGGTGATGACCGTTCTGGACCGGCTTGCGAAGAAGCAGATCCTGTTGCGGGACCGCGACGGGAAGGCCTGGCTGTACAGGGCGGCCGCGTCCCGCGAACAGCTCCTCGCAGGAGAGGTTCTCGACGCTCTGCGTCATCCCGGGGTCGACCTGGACTCCTTCGCCTCAGAGCTGGCCGCCGGGCTCACACCGACTGAACGGTCGCTGCTGGAGTCCAGGCTCGGCGACGTCTGAGCGTGGGGACGTCGAAGCCCACCCCGGGTGGTGACCCGAGGTGGGCTTGGTTGCTTCGGGAGCCTGCGGCTCAGATGGCCAGAGGCTGTGCGGACGAGTCGTCCAGGCGGGCGGCCAGCGCGATCTGCATGTCGGCGATGCGGCGCAGAAGCGATGCAGCCCGGGTGCGGAGCGGCTCGTCACGAACCACGAAACCGTCGGCATCGAACTGACGCCGGGCCAGGTTCTCTGCCTCCGTACGGGCGGTCAGCGCGTTGTAGCTGAGGTAGATCGACATGGCGTTCCTCTCGTAGTGGCGGACGATCCCCAGAGGCCAACCGTGACGGCCTCGGGCATCGTCGGACCGGTGACGGGGATCCAGATGTGGGTCACCCCGCATCCGATCTCCTATTAGTAGTCTAAAACACTAGAGACGACAGAAGCGAATCCTCACGATGAACACCTCATGTCACGTCGCCGTCTGAAGGCGATGCCCGACGACGCTGCCGCTCTGGCGGTCCAGGGTCGAGGCAGTGGCGAGGAGGGCTCCCGCGGTACGCCGAAGGAAGCCTGCAGTGCGTACTGACAAGGGCTCTTGGCGAGCGATGCGCTCGAGTCGGGAGTCGACGCTGGCGGACCCGTAGGCGTCCTCCATGTCGGCGATGGTCGTGCCGATGCTCAGGTACATGGACATAGTGGTTCCTCTTGTCTGGGTGTTGCCTGGCGGTCTGTCAGGCGACGGGACGGGTGCTGGACCGCACGATGAGCTCGTGCGGCAGTGTGATCCGGCGCTCGGGTCGTTCGGGGTCGAGCAGAAGCTCGGCAGCGATCCGGCCCTTGTCGCGGACGGGCTGGCGGATGGTCGTGAGGCCGGCGGTGACGGCCTCGGGGACGTCGTCGAACCCGGCGATCGAGAGGTCGATGCCCGGTGCGAGGCCGCGCTGGGTACAGGCGTCCATGACGCCGAGCGCCAGCACGTCGCTCACGCCGATGACGGCCGTCGGACGGTCCTTGCGGTCGAGGATGGAGGACCCCGCCGTTCGGCCGGACTCGCGCGTGTTCGCGTCCGTGACGACGACGGAGACCTCCGCATCGGCCAGACCGTCCACGATGCCGCGGGTGCGGTGGAGCGTGGGGTAGAAGCCGTACCGATGCTTCTCGAGGGCCCGCGCGAAGTCCTCGATGGGCTGCTCGGTGAGCACCGACTGACCCGGGTACATCGCCTCGTGGACGATGGCGACCCGTCGGTGGCCGAGCCGGTGGAGATGCGCGCCGATGTCGTGTCCGGCGGCGTAGTCGTCGATGACGACGTAGTCGCCGTCGGGATCTGGCCACTCGGACATCGAGCAGTACACGGTGGGCAGCCCTCGGCCCCTGGCCGCCATCACGGCCGGCTGGTTGCCGCAGAGTCCTGCCACCCCGTCGACCGCCGCGTCCTGGATCGCCTGCAGCGACTCAGGCTCGGCTGCCCTCGCGGACAGGATCATGATGCTTGCGCGGTGGTGCTGCATGACCTCGGCGAAGGCCGTGAGCCACGCGACGGAGAACGGGTCGGAGAACGCGTACGACAGGTCCTCCTCGAAGACCACGGCGTACGTGTTGGTCTTGCCGGAGCGCAAGTGGCGCGCGATGGCGTCAGGGCCCGAGTAGCCCATCTTCCCAGCCCGGTCGAGCACCCGCCGACGCAGCTCGGACGAGAGCTGGTCGGGGCGGTTGAACGCGTTGCTGACAGTCATCACGGACACGCCGAGCACCTTCGCCACGTCCCTCTGCGTGATCCTGGTCATCTGAGCCAGCTCCTTCACCCGGTATGTACCCAGGATGTTCTGTATCGCTAAAGAGAACAAGGGGCCGGGTATCTATATCGGTAAAGATGGGGGACATCCACACCGCGGGATGTACGAGAGTGACTACTGCTCCGCAGTCGCGGGAGCCGCGTTCTCGGTCTCGTCCGGAGCGACGATGGGGATCTCGACCTGATGGTCGCCGTACGCCCGCGGGTCCTCGCGGGGCTCCATGTGGATGTGGAGCTCGAGGTCGGGCGCAACCTCGTGGATGTCTGCCTCGATGACCTCGACGAGGTCGTGTGCCCTGCGGACGCTCCAGCTCCCGGGCACGAGCACGTCGAAGGTTGCGAAGCCATGACGGCCGGCAGTGCGGGTCCGCAGGCCGTGGAAGATCACCTCATCAGTGGTGTGGCGGAGCAGGACGGCCACGATCTCTGCGTTCTCCTCGGTGGGCAACGTCCGGTCCAGCAGCCCCGAGGTCGACTCGGCAACGAGCCGGAACCCGGCGACGATGATGTTGACCCCCACGAGGAACGCGATGATCGGGTCGAGGCGCTGCCAGCCGGTCAGTTGGACCAGGAGCACGCCCACAACGACGCCCGCAGACGTCCACACATCGGTCATGAGGTGCTTGCCGTCGGCCTTGAGCGTCAGCGACTTGTACTGGCGGCCGGCACGGAGCAGCACGAACGCGACGCCACCGTTGATCGCAGAGGCACCCACGGAGATCAACAGGCCGACGCCGACATTCTCGAGTGGCTGCGGGTGCAGGAACCGGTCCACGGAGGTGACAATGATCGCGAGGGCCGCGACGAAGATCATCCCGCCCTCGACCGCGGCGGAGAAGAACTCGGCCTTGGTGTGACCGAAGTGATGTACGTCGTCCGGTGGCTTCACCGCGAGGCGAAGCATGAACAGCGCGACGACCGCCGCGACCAGGTTGACGACCGACTCGGCGGCGTCGGACAGCAGGCCGACCGAACCGGTCAGCAGCCATGCGCCGGATTTGAGACCGATCGTCACGAGCGCGGCGGCGATCGACATCCACGCAAAGCGCGTAAGGCTGGATGGCTTCATCGGTACATCCTGGCACCCAGGCGAGCCGTCGGTGGACTCCCGGTGGACTGCGCCTCCTTCGTCGCGCTCATGCCACGGTGGCGAGCGCCGCCGGCGAGACCGTACGGGCCCGCAGGATGGCCGCTACCGAGAACACGGCACCCAGGAGTGTCCAGGCGATGAGCGTGAACACCCCGGCGGTGATGCCCGGTCCGCCGCTGACGACGGCGCGTACGGCGTCATAGGCAGGCGACAGCGGCGACAACGGCCGAATCGCATCGAGCCACCCCGGTACGGCGCTGGTGAGCGCCGTCGCCAACGTGATGACCGCGACCGCCACGCCCACGACCCGTCCGGCACCCTTCGCCCACGCGGACAGCGCGTGGTTGACGGCGACGAACGCGACGCCCACCACGAGGAGCAGCAGGGTCAGCTGGAGCCAGCGGTACACGGGGAGCTTGATGAAGGCCTCACCGATCGCCGAGACGAGCAAGGCCTGTACGAGGACGATGATGAGCCCCGGACGGAGCGCGTCGACCACGAGGGAGGCCGTCGCGCTGCTGGAGAGGGCGAGCCGGCGACGTACCGCCGGAAGCACCGTGTACGTGGCCATCGCGCCTATCCACAGCGCGAGGATCATGAGCAGGGCGGCGAGCGCTGCTCCGGGCTGTACGAGGCCGTCGAGGCTCGACACCGAGATCGGGGAGGCCACCACCTTCGACAGCTGTGTGCGGTCCTCGGTCGTGTAGCTGGGCAACTGCGTTGCACCCTTGGCGAGCCCGTCCGCGAGCTGCTTCGTACCGTCGGCGAGCTGTGCCGCGCCCGGTGCGGTCTGGTCGACGCCGTCGAGCAGCTGGCCCACGCCGGACACGTACTGCGCGGCGCCGCTCAGCAGGGACGTTCCCCCGCTGGAGAGCTTCGCCATGCCGCTCGACAGCTGCTGCGCACCCGCCGCCGACTGGTCGACGCCGCCGGTGTACGCGTTGATCCCGTACTCGAGGGAGAGCTGTCCCGTGCTGACACCCGCACGCATGGTGTCCAGGCCGGCCACGAGCCCCGCGCCACCCGGAATCAGAGCCGTTGCGCCCGCCTTCTCCTGCGCCAACAACGCGGCGCTGGGGGCGTTGTTCGCCGCAACGACCAGCGGCGTCGTGTCGGTGACGACTGCCTGGACCGTGGGGACGTTGGCGCCCAATGCGCTCACGGCGCCCGCCATCGCAGCGGTGAGCTGGGCAAGGGTCTGCTTGGTGGCGCCCGTCTTGTTGATCTCGGCGGCCACAGCGGGCTTGCTCTTCGTGGCCGCGTCCGAGAGCCCCAGGGCGTACGCGTCGCAGAAGGCCTGGCCCTGATTCTGCAGTGACTGAGGGCACTGCAGGTTGGTCGCGTTGGTGATCGCGGCTGCCGCGCGAGTGTCCAGGTCGCCTGACAGTGCCTTCGCGTCAGGGGCCAAGGACGTGAGGGACGAGGTCACTGTGGTGACCGTTCCCGCAGCTGTACCGGCCTCGGTGGCCCACGCGGTGGCATCGCCCTTGTTACCGGCCAGGACGGTGTCGTCGTAGTGACGGATGGCGGTGAGCAGGTCGGCCTGGCCGGGCACGCCGCTGAGGATGCCCGTGGCGCCGTCGGTGTACTTGACCAGCCCGGCACGGTAGTCACCGATGCCTGAGTCCAGCTTGGCCACACCCGTCCGCAGCTGCGCCGAGTTGGCGGACAGCTGAGCGAGCCCGGAGGCGAGCTGTGACGCTCCGGTGGCGGACTGGCTGGCGCCGGACGTGTACTGGCTGATGCCGGACACGAGGCTGGAGCCTCCGGACCGGATGAGGCCTCCGTTGGAGGTGATCTGGTACAGCCCGCTGGAGAGCTGGGCGCTGCCGTCGGCGAGCTTCTTCGAGGCGTCGGCGACGGTCTGGAACTGCGTACCGGTCGTGTTGAAGCCGATGTAGACCTGGTCGAGGTAGCCCTCGGTGAGGGTCTGGTTGAGCGCGATGGCGGCGGCCTGCGCGACCGACTGCCCGATGGCCGTGTCAGCGATGCCGGCGACCGGCGAGGTGGCCACGTCGATCGTCGCCTGCTCCGCGGAGCTGGCCGTGCCCGCGTACGAGGTCGCCGCGGCCGAGAAGTTCTCGGGGATGGTCACGACAGCCGCGTACCGGCCGGCCTTGAGCCCGTCGGACGCGTGGCTCGCGTCGGCGAGGACCCACGTGAAGTTCTGGCCCTCCTCCGCCGAGATGAGCTGTGCGGACAGCTGACGGCCCATCGGCACGGTCTTGCCGTTGAGCGTCACCGCCTTGTCGAGGTTGACGATCGCCGCCTGGACCTTGGACAGTCGCGTGTCCGAGTTCCAGGTCGCCGCCAGCAGTCCGGTGGCGATGAGCACGGGGATGAGAAGCAGTCCCAGTGCTTTCGCCCACCAGCGCCCACCCAGGGTGGTGCTGAGACCGCTCATGCGATTCCTCCTCGGTTGCCGACGAGCACAGGCTCGTCGAGGTGCAGTGTGTAGTCGCCCGGGCGCACAAGGTCTTGCAGCGCCTCCAGCGAGGCGGCACCCACGATGAGTGCCCTCGCGCCGAGCTGATGGATCAGGGTGACGACAGCGTCCCGGTCTGCGCCGGACAGCCTGTCGACGTCGTCGAGGAGGATGAGGCCCGCCTTCGTACGGTCGAGCTCTCGCGCCAGGTTCGGGGTCATCGCGTCCGCACACATCGACTGGCGGCGCGCCTTCGAGGCGGCGTCCGGAAGGACGTAGCCGAGCACCTTGACTGTTCCCTGGACCGGAACCATCCGGCCGCTGAGAGTCAGCAGGAGGGCGGCTCGTGCCACAGGTGGCCCGGTGACGGCGAGAACCTGTCCGGGATCGAGCCGGATCGACAGGCTGTCCCGTACAGAGCCGTCGCCGATGGTCAGGTCCTCCGCGATGACCACGCCAGGGTCGCCCGCCGTCGGCCAGTCCGCCAGCTTGAGCTGCCGCGCGAGGGACTCGCCCTCGATGTCGAGGCTGGGCAGGATCCGGTCGAGCCACTTCGGGAGCCACCAGGCCTTCTCGCCCAGCAGGTGCATCACGGCCGGTACGAGCGTCATGCGTACGACGAACGCGTCGATGGCCACGCCGAACGCCAGCCCGAACGCGATCGCCTTGAGCGCACCTTCACCTCTGGGGACGAAGAACGCGAAGACGGAGAACATGATGATGGCCGCGGCCACGACGACCTTCGCGGAGTGTACGAAGCCGTCGTGTACGGCAAGGCGAGCGTTGTCCCCGTGCACGTGCTCCTCGCGCATCCGGGAGACCAGGAAGACCTCGTAGTCCATGGCCAGGCCGAACAGGATGCCCATCGTGATGATCGGGAAGAACGAGATGATCGCCTGTTTCTCCGGCAGGTTGACCGCCTGGGCGAACCACCCCTTGTTGAAGACCATGGTCGCGGCCCCGAACGAGGACCCGACGCTGAGCAGGTAGCCGACCGCCGCCTTGATGGGTACGGCGATCGACCGGAACACCATCGTCAGCAGGATCAACGAGAGGCCCACGACGAAGATGCCGAACGGCAGCAGGGCACCCGAGAGCCGCGTGGTGATGTCGAGCCCGATGGCAGTGATACCGGTAACCGTCGCATTCACCCCGTACGTGGTCTTCCAGTCCGGCGCCTTCGCCTGGATCCGCTTGACGAGGTCCTCGGTACGGGGGTCGTCCGGAGCTGTTGTCGGGACGACCTGGATCATCGCGGTGTCCGCGTTCTCGTTGGGGACCGCCATCGGTACGGACGCCACGCCATCGATGTGCTCGATGTCCGACTGGATGCCCGAGATGACGCCCAGGGGGTCCGTCGACTGCACGACGGAGAACGTGACGATGAGCGGGCCGTTCGCGCCGGGGCCGAAGGCCGTGGCCACGGCGTCGTACGTCTGGCGCGCCGGCGATGTCGCCGCGAGCTGGCCGGCGTTGGGCAGCGACAGCCACAGGTCCTTCGCCGGGTAGCTCAGCGCACCGAGCCCCGCGATGACGACGAGGATGGTGACGACCGGCCACGTGGTGACGACCCGGACCCACCAGCCGGACGCGCCGCCGCCCGTACGGGGTGCGCGCTCCTTCATCGGCTTGGTCTTCTTCTTGGGACGTACGCGCTCACCCAGGAAGCCCAGGAGGGCCGGGAGCAGCGTGAGCGCGACCAGGACGCCGATCGCCACAGCGACGGCGCCGAAGGCGCCCATCGTGGTGAGGAAGGGGATGTTCGCGACGGCGAGACCGACGAGCGCGATGATGACGGTGAGGCCAGCGAAGACGACAGCTGACCCCGAGGTCGCGACGGCTCGTGCGGTCGACTCCTCGGGCGTGATGTCGCTCGCGCCGAGCTGGTCGCGGTGCCGGGAGATGATGAACAACGCGTAGTCGATGCCGACCGCGAGGCCGAGCATCAGGCCGAGCATGGGAGTGGTGGAGCTGATCTCCATGAAGCGGGTGGCGCCGAAGGTGATGGCCATCGCCAGTCCGACGCCGAGAAGCGCGTTGGCCAGCGGCACGATNNCCGCCGACGAGCACCTGCGAGCCGGCGGGAAGGGTCTTCTGCAGCGTCGCCCCGTCAGCCTGGAGGTTGGCGCGGTTGGTGTCCGTGAAGGAGGTCGTGGTCCCCACGACCTGGATGGTGAGCTTCGCCGTTCGGCCGTTCGCGGAGATCTGTCCCCTGACGTAGGCGTTGTACGGGCTGAGGACGCCCTGCACGTACGGTCGCGTCGCGATGTCGGCGAGGCCGGCCTCGATCGTCTTCTGGATGTCGGCGTCGTTGAACGAATGGCCCTCGGGGATCGTCACCACCATGGTCGACGTGGAGTATGCCGCGGAGGGGAACGTCATGCGGAGCTGGTCGTACGCGAGCTGGCTGGGAGCCCCCGGCGTCGTGAAGTTGTCGTTCGTCGGCTGACGGATCGCCAACGCGCCACCGCCCACCAGGATCAGCAGGGCGACCCAGAAGACCAGCACGCGGGTGCGGTGCCGAAAGCACCACCGACCGATGTCGTACAAGAAGACGGACATGCGTACTCCCACCGCTTGGGATCGTCAGACGTTTCGATACAGAAGTGTATCCGCTGCACAAGTGCCCTCTGACCACGCCTTCCGGGGAGACCGGCGACGCGGGACGGACTTCGACAGCGTGGCCCCTTCCTCCGTTCCGTGCCCGATAGATTGGAAGCCTCGAAGGAGATCCCGTGAGCGACCACGCGACCACGACGCCGCGGCGTGCGGCGACCCGGGCGCGCCTGCTCGCTGCCGCCAAGGACGTCATCGCCGACCGCGGTGCCGGAGGCGCCACCGTCGAGGGCATCGCGGAACGCGCCGGATTCACGCGTGGGGCGTTCTACTCCAACTACGCCAGCCTCGACGAGCTGATCGTCGACGTGATCCGCGAGGTGGTCGAGACCAGGCTCGCGCAGGTACGTGTCGCTGCCACGCAGTTCGCCCAGCACCGCGAGGCCGACGGGCTCACGATCCACGCGGCCCTCGAAGGCGGCGTGCGCGACTTCGTACACCTGCTGCAGCCGCCCATGCAGGAGGTGCTTCTCCAGTCCGAGCTTCGTCTGTACGCGCTGCGCCACGAAGGTGCACGCGCGGGCTACGTGGCGGCTGTACGCGAGACGATGACCGGCGTGTACGAGATCCTGGAGACCCTCTTCGCGAGTCTCGGGGTCCAGATCCGCGCCAGCCCGGAGATCACCATGGACATCCTCATGGGCTTCTTCGACCAGGGCAGCGTGATGAGCTACCTCGAGCTGGGCCGGGTCGACCCCGACGTCCAGGTCGACCGGCTCGGCCGCCTCCTCGACGTGATCATCGACCGGAGCCCGTCGCCCGGCTGAGNNAACGCGTTGCTATTGGTGCGTGCTCGCTCCGAATATGCCGATGCCCCCGGCTGTTGCTCGAGCCCCTGAACATTGGCCCGGAATTCCCGGCGCATCTGAGATGCGGTCCGCAATTCTGGCGGTGGCCCTGGTGCGGACATGGGAACGGCCGGAGCCAACAGGCTCCGGCCGTTCGCGCACAGGGTGTCAGAACCGAGTCTGCGCCCGGTTCCAGTACTCGTCGCTGTTCGCGATGTTCGCTGCCATTGCCAGGTCACCCTTCTCGCCCACGGAGACGGACCACGCGTACCAGCCAGAGGGGTCGGGGTCGCGGCCCAGCATCTTCTGGTAGATGGCCTGGACGCGGAACATCGCCGACTCAAGCGTCTCGTACAGCTTCCCGGCCACATAGGTGCGCCCGATCCAGCTGTTCCCGGCCAGCCCCACCCACATCGTCAGGCCGTTGGCGTCCGGCTGGCGCTGGAGGAGCGTGGTGTAGAGCTTCGTGACCCAGGCCGTGTCCGTACCGCCCGCGTGGTACAGGTAGTACTCGGGGGACGAGTAGAACTGGCTCGCCACCTGCGCGACCGTGAAGCGCCCCTGCTGGAGCCACGTCACCCATGCTGCCAGGCCCTGCGCGTCAGGCTGCCGCGAGAGCGTGTCGACGTACATCTTGGTGACGATCGTGGTGAGCCACTCGGTGGAGGTGGTCAGCTTCGTGGTCAACGGAAGCTTCCCCGAGAACTGCGAAACGGTCGCGGAGTCCCTGGCAAGCTCAGCGCTTGAGGGAAGCCGCCCGAGGAAGTCGGTGTACACAGCCGAGACGAACTTCTGTTCACCAGTCAACGACACGACAGCCGATGCCGGTGCAACCACACCGGATGACAATCCCAGCGTCAGTGCGGACGCGATCGCGGTCGCGGCCAACGGGTGCCACCACTTCTTCTTCTCGGCCATTTTCTGAGGGCTTCCTTCCTGGGGTTTGCGCTGAATTCACCCTATTGCTGTGGGCTCACTACTAATACGCCTACGTCACCCAGCGGTTGCCTCACTCGCATAAACTTTGGCCCAGAATTCCTGGCAGACCTGAGAAGTTCAGTACCTCTGGTGAGCCTGAAGCCAGTACTCCTGGCTGTTCGCGAGAGTCATGGCCAGCGCGATGTCACCGGACGTGTAGACCTGCTGAGTCCAGAAAGGCCAGCCGGTCGCGTCCGGCTCGCGCTTGAGCAGCACCTCGTACAGGTTCTGCACGCGGTGCATGCGCGACTCGGTCGACTGGTAGAAGTCATAGGCGACCTTGTCCCGTCCGTAGGTGGGGCTGTCGGTCAACGTCACCCAGTGCGTCACGCCGGCAGCATCGCCGTCACGGCCCAGGAGCTTGGTGTACAGCGCCGCGACCCATGTCTGCGAGGTGTTGCCCGCGTGGAACTGGAAGTACTCCGGCGACGAGTAGAACAGTGCCGCCGTCTGCGCGACGGAGAACCTCCCCGACCGCAGCCAGTCCACCCACGTCGCCAGGCCGTTGGCGTCGGGAGACCGGCCCAGCGTGTCGGCGTACATCTTGGTCACGATCGCCGACAGCCACTCGTCGGAGTTCGCCAGCTCGGACAGGACCGTCGCGGTGGTCACCTTGCCGCCTGACAGGTCCACCGAGGTCTGCGACAGCTCGGCGGGGGTCGGCTGTCTGCCCAGGAAGTCCTGGTACGCGGCCTTGAGGAACGC
>PMBM01000115.1 GCA_003153855.1 Propionibacteriaceae bacterium | reverse complement strand
GGATGAACGTACCGAGCTGCTGCGACCGGGTGCGACCACAGATCGCCGCGACCTCGTCCGGAAGGTCCTCGGGACGTACGATCCCGGCTCCGACGGCGTCCTCGAAGTCGTGGGAGCAGTACGCGATGCGATCGGACCAGGATGCGATCTCGCCCTCGATGGTCTCTGGCGCCGGCCGGGACCACGAGTGGTTGCGGATCCCGTCGAGCGTCTCCCGGCACAGGTTGAGGGGGGCGAGGACGACGTCGGCGCCCCAGGGACCATGGTCGTAGCCACCCGGAAGGTACGGGTCGAACGCATCCTCCGACGCGTGACCACCAGGCCCGTGGCCGCAGTCGTGGCCGAGGGCGATCGCGTCGGCGAGCGTCACGTTCGCGCCGATGCCGCGCGCGATGGACGTTGCGACCTGCGCGACCTCGAGGGCGTGCGAGAGGCGGGTGCGCTGGTGGTCCAGCGGGTACACGACCACCTGGGTCTTGCCGGCCAGCCGTCGGAAGGCGGCCGAGTGGACGATCCTGTCGCGGTCCCGCTCGAAGCACGTGCGCTCGATGCTGGGTTGTTCCGGCCTGGCACGGTCGCCGGCACCCGACGCACGGCTCGCTCCGGGCGCCAGGTGGGCGTCCTCCCACGCCTCGCGCTCCTCACGCAGGACGACGCGCGGCGCATCGAGGCGCGCGTACGTGTCCTCGTGCGCATGCACCGTGTGGCCTTGCGTGTGACCAGCCATCGTCCCGGCCCACGTCCTGGCCCGCTCTGTCTCGCTCACGAGGCCCACTGTGGCAGATCAGTGGTCAGGGCGGGGGCTGGCGCCGGGCAGGGCTACTTCTCGCCGAGCGGCACGTCCGGCCACAGGGGTGGTGTGAGCAGGACGTCGAAGCGCTCAGGACCCGTGATCACCGTGCCACCGTCGGTGGCTTCGAGGTCCCAGTCCTCCACGTCGCCGGTCATGGCGAGGTCGAGCTCGCTCATCCAGTCCGAGAACATCGTCGCGTCCGACCGCGGCTCGCGGACGGTCTTCGCCTTCTTCGCTCGTGCGGTCGCTGGGGCTGGCGCCTCGATGAGGGTGTCGGCCGAGCGGGTCGGCGTGACCGTCGCCTCCGGCGGGCGGGCCGGCGTCACCGGTGCCTCCGCGACCGCCGGCGCCCGCATGGGTGTCACGGGTGCAGAAGTCGTCGGCGCGGAGACGGCGTTCGCCGCCGGCTTCGACCTCGTCTGAAGGGCAGCCGGTCGAGAGGACTCCTTCGGCACCCACTGCCGGACGCTCGGAACCTTCTCCGCGACCACACCGGCACTGGCGCTCGGCGCCTCGACGGGCGCGGCCGTCTCGACGGTCGGGGCTGACGGCGCGGTGGCCGGCGACAAGGGGACGATTCGATGCGTGTCCTCGGTGCCGTCAGAGTGCGGGCGCCTCCACCAGCCGGCGAGCGCCAGTCCGGTGCGACGTACGGCCGGTCCGATCACGGAGCCGAGACCGGACCCTGCCTCGCCGGTCGCACGAGCGCTGGCGGGTGCCGGCTGACGAGCCGGTTCGTGACCGTTCGTCCCGGGCGACCGCTGAGCGATCGTCACCTTCGCGGCGACGGACACCTTCTCTGCCGCCACCTCGTCGGCGCTCATGAGGACGGTCGAGACGACGTCCTCCTCCGAGTAGGCGCCCCGCCGAGGGGCCGTCGCCTCGCCGACCGGGACAGCCGGCGGTACTGCCCGCGCCGTGTCCCGGATGTTGGCGAACCAGCCGAGGTCCCGCGCGAAGTGGAGCTCGGATGTCTGGGCGACCACGTCGAGCGTGGCGAACACGTCGGCCCACTGGTTCTCGAGCTCGAACACGACAGCCCACGGCAGGTACGTGCGGAAGGTCTCGAGGGCATCGGTGTACGAGAACTGGTAGCTCTGCGCCTCGTGGAGGTAGCGCCGCAGGCCGAGAGCCTGGATCCGTACAGCCGTGCCCAACGCTGTGCGGGGCGTGCCGCCTCGGACGATGACGGAGGTCAGGTAGGAGCACGCGATGATCACCGCGCCTGCGCCGACCGTCACCGCGGACACGTCGACGACCGCGAGGACGAGGCCGAGCAGCCCGCCGAGGCCGAGCACGGCCATGGGAATGTCCGATGTCTGGTGTGGCGGAGCCGGGTACCAGCCGCGGGAGACGACCTCGCGGTGGAGGTCCTGCTGCACGAGGGCCAGGCGGTTGTCGCTGGCGCCGCACAGCTCGCTGAGCCACGCGGTCCCGCCGGGGTTCGCGATGTTGGTGATGAGGTGCACCTCGTTGAGGTCGAGGCTCGCGTCCAGGGGCTGGTCGACCCGGGTGATCGCCCAGTCGCCGCCCGCTGTTCCGGTGCCGCCGACCTGCTTGAGCTGGACCCACCCTCGGCGCGTGAGGTCGAGGATCATGGCGGCGATGTCACGGCCGTCAGCGGCTCCGTCGAGGACCACCCCAGCCAGACCGACCGACACGCCGGCCGGAGGCGTCGAGCGCGCCTCCACCTCGCCCCAGTAGTGCGCGCCGTGGGACACGAACCTGGTCGGAGCCTCGTCGAGGTTCGCGGGGATCTCTCCCGGCGGGAGGTTCGCAAAGATCCGGTCGCGCCTGATCAACCAGAGCACGAGCCAGGTGACGAAGGGCACAGAGATGGCTGCGAGCGCGAGCGACGCAGCCACGACCTCGTACGTGGTCATGACCACCCGCTCGCGAGGGAGGACGAAGAGGTACGCAACGACTCAGTGCGCATCGTTCTCCGCGACCTCGAAGTCCACGGTGAGCCGCACCGAGAGCTTGGTGCTCGAGCTCATCGTCATGCCCATGTCGAGGGGCGCGGCGCCCACGCGCATCCGTGCGTCGGCGGCGAAGGATGCCATCTCGACCCTCGGACTCGGCATGCTCCACGTGTCGCTGGCCGAGGCGATGCCGACGACGCGCAGACCTGCCGCGTCGGCCACGGCGTCGGCCTTCCGACGGGCCATCCGCATCGCGTCGGCGGTCGCGGAGATGCTGGCCTCGAACTGGTCGTACATCCATTCGATCTGGTCGACAGCCAGGCCCTTGTTCGCCGCGAGAATGCCCAGCACACCGGGCAGCTGCTCGTTCTCCACCGCGATCTCCAGAGTGATCCGTACCTCCTGAGATGCCAGTATCTTGCCTTGTCCCGTCACGATCTGCATGCCGGTGACGTCGATCGAGGAGTCGGGAATCCCTACCGTGGCAAGTGATTCCACGAGGGCGCGCACCTCGGCGACCTTCTTGGCCGCGGCAGTGGCGGCGAGGGACGACTGTGCCCTCACCGTGACGTGCAGGCGGGCGCCTGATGCGTCTATGCGTACGTCATGCTCGACGGTTACCCGCAGATCCCCCATCCCCCCAGGGTAGACATGAAGGGGTCGAGACAACGATTGGATGAGAGAGCGCTACCCGATTCGCCAGGGTCTCTGTCCGACCCATACCTCCGAAAGACCCCACACGCACGAAGACGCACCGACTCGCGCCAGTGGATGAGAGAGCGCTACCCGATCGGAGGCGTCCCTAGCCGCCGGACACGTCCGACTCGGCGTCGGAGAGGTCCACCGAGGCGTCGAGGAGCATCGAGTCGAGCCAGCCGTACGGGACGGTGACACGCTCCCGAGGAGTTCCCTGACGGCCGCGCGGAGTGCCCACCTCGCCGACCGGGAACGGGGTGTCCGGATCGAGCGTCGAGAAGAGGTCGTCGAGCTCCACGAACGACGACACCATGCCGAGGGCGTGCCGAAGCTCCCCGCCGAGGCCGAAGCCCTTGAAGTACCAGGCCATGTGCTTGCGCAGGTCGGTGAGCCCGTACCGCTCGCCGCGGCCCTCGGCGAGGAGCTCCCCGTGCCGGCGCACCATGGCCATCACGTCGCCGAGCGTCGGGAGGACGGGCGCGTCCTCCGAACCGCCCGGCCGCAGACGTGCCGCGAGATCGCGGAAGAGCCACGGCCTACCCAGACAGCCACGGCCGACGACGACGCCGGCGCAGCCTGTCTGTGCCATCATCCGCGCGGCGTCCGCAGCCTCCCAGATGTCGCCGTTGCCCAGCACCGGGATGCTCACCGCGTCGACCAGCCGGGCGATCGCCTCCCAGTCCGCGTCGCCGCCGTACGCCTGCGCGACCGTCCGGCCGTGCAGGGCGATCGCTGCGACGCCGCTCTGCTCGGCGATGCGACCCGCATCGAGGTACGTCAGGTGGTCGTCGTCGATGCCCTTGCGCGTCTTCATCGTGACCGGCACGCCGTACGGCTCGGCCGCCGTCACGGCGGCGCGCAGGATCGCCTCCAGGCGGTCCCGCTTCCAGGGGAGCACTCCTCCGCCCCCGCGCCGCGTCACCTTGGGCACGGGGCAGCCGAAGTTCAGGTCGACGTGGTCGATGCCCAGCTCGCCGCACAGGATGGCCGTGGCCTTCGCGATGACCTCGGGGTCCACGCCGTACAGCTGGACGGACTTCACCGGATCCGCGGCGTCGAAGTGCAGCATCTCGAACGTCTTCGGGATCCGCTCCACGACGCCGCGGCTGGTGATCATCTCGCAGACGAACAACCCTGCGGGCCGGATGCCCGGCGCGCCCTGTTCGGCCTGCTCACGAGAGAGCTGGCGGTACGCGGGGTTGGTGATCCCGGCCATGGGCGCGAGCACGACGGGAACGCCCACCTCGATCGTCCCGATCCGCAACCCCATACCGGCCTCCTGTCGCCGGTACAGGCTACGCGTACGCAGCCGCCTCAGAGCCCCCGCGACGCGTTGAGCGACGACAGGCCGCTCTCGATCTCGTCAGCGACCGCTGGTGTGATCAGCGTGAAGCCGCCGATCAGCGGTTCCTTGGGCAGCCATGCCGTCCGCTTGCTGAACTCCCTGGCCAGGTCGGGGCTGACGCTCCGGAACGCGGCCATCACCGCGTCGTACGCCTGGGGGTCGTCGATGATCGCAGCCAGCGGGGTCGACGTGGTGATCGGAGCGAACTCTCCCTGCGCCGTCGTGTCCTCGACGGTCCACTCATGGGTGCCTGCCGCCACGCTGAAGGGCTCCCGACCCGGGAGTCGCACCACCGCCGTGCTGTTCGCGGGGACCGAGGCCTCGACCACGACCTGGTCGCCTGCCCTGCGCCATGCGACCGCCGCGGTTCCGTACGGAGTCTCGTGCCGGGTGCTCGCCCAGTCCAGGCCCGCGAGGAACTGCGGAGCGATCTCCAGCGTGCGGTAGCCCGCCTCCGCGGGGGCGAGGCCTGCGACCACACGGTGCATCCAGTCGGCGATCGCACCCAGTGCGTAGTGGTTGAAGCTGGTCATCTCCCCGGGGTTGATCGACCCGTCCTCGAGCATCGAGTCCCAGCGCTCCCAGATCGTCGTGGCGCCCATGGTGATCGGGTACAGCCACGACGGGCACTCCGTCTGCTGGAGCATGCGGCCGGCCTGACGTACGTGGCCGGTGCTCGAGAGGGCGTCGGCGATGATCGGCGTGCCAACGAAGCCCGTACCGATGCGATAGCCGTCGCGGCGTACCAACCAGGCCAGGCGCTCGCCCATCTTCTCGCGCAGCTCACCGGTGGCGATGTNNGCGTCGGACAGGATCCTGCCGGCCGGCGTCACGTACTCGGCCAGCCACGCCTGGCGCACCTTCTCCGCGATCGTCGCGTAGTGCACGGCATCGTCCGTACGGTCCAGCACGAGGGCGTGGCGGGAGAACGTCTCGGCGGA
>PMBM01000092.1:20394-37904 GCA_003153855.1 Propionibacteriaceae bacterium | reverse complement strand
TCGACGTGACCCATGACGGTGACGATCGGAGGACGAGCCTCGAGGTCGTCCTCGTCGCCCTCGTTCTCGCCGAAGTCGATGTCGAAGCTCTCAAGGAGCTCGCGATCCTCGTCCTCGGGCGAGACGACCTGGATGTCGTAGTTGAGCTCGGCGCCCAGTACCTGCAGCGTGTCATCCGCCACGGACTGCGTGGCGGTGACCATCTCGCCCAAGTTGAACAACACCTGTACGAGGGTTGCCGCCTCCACACCGATCTTCTCGGCGAGGTCGGTCAGCGAAGCGCCACGGGCCATGCGGATCGTGGATCCGTCACCCTGACGGATGCGCACGCCACCGATCGTCGGGGCCTCCATCTGGTCGAACTCTTGACGACGCTGCTTCCTCGACTTGCGACCACGACGGCCCGGAGCACCGTTACGGCCGAAGGCACCCTGCGTGCCCGAGCCGCCACGGCCACCACGGCCGCCGCGACCCGCACCAGCGGGAGCGCCACCCGGCGCGCCACCGGGACGGCTGCCCGGCGCGCCACCGGCACCGACGCCACCGCGACCACGGCTGGGACCACCGGGACCGCCACCGGCGCGCGCACGCGTCGACGGACCGCCACCGAGGTTGCCGGAGGCCTGCTTCGGCATCATGCCGGGGTTCGGACGAGGCATGCCGCCCGGTCGAGGACCGGTCGAGCCACCCGGACGGGGCATGCGCGAGTCGCCGCTCGCGCCAGGGCCGCCGGGACGCGTAGGAGCGCCTGCCGCATCGGGACGCGGGCCGGGACGACGTACGCCCATGCCCTGCGAGGAGGCGTACGGGTTGTTGCCGGGCCTGGGCGCGCCAGGACGGCGGTTGACGGTGTTCGGCGACGGCGCGGCGGCCGGACGCGGAGCACCCGGACGAGGCGCCGACGACGCGGCGGCCGGATGCGGTGCTGCGGACGGCACGGCCGGTCGGGGGCTCGGGGCGGCCGAGGCGGGACGTGACGTGGCCGGCGCCGACGGCGGGGCCGTCGGAGCGGATACCTCAGGCGCCTTGACGCTCGGAGCGGCTGCGCGAGCAGCCGGAGCGGCAGCGGCAGGCCTCGGCCGTGCGGCGGGTGCCGTCGGCGTGGCCGGTGCAGTGGACGTAGTGGGTGCTGCGGGCGTCGCTACGGCGGGAGCCGGACGGCTCTCTCGTACGACGGGGGCGGGAGCAGCGACTGCCGCAGGTGCAGGTGCACCGGCCGTCACCGACTTCTCGCGGACCTTGCGCACCACAGGAGCCTCGAGCGTCGACGAGGCGGACCGGACGAACTCGCCCATGTCGTTCAGTGTGGTGAGTAAATCCTTGCTTTCGAGTCCGAGCTCCTTGGCGAGCTCCCAGACACGGACCTTGGCCATGATCTCCTTCAGGTCCGGAGCTCAAGCGCCGTCGGACCGGTTAGTTGGTGGTGTTGCTCATTGCGGCGTACTCATCGAGTGGTCATGAGCGTGAGCCCACTTTCTGGTCGTCACTTGCCCGATCGGGCAGTCAGCCGCTAAGTCTAGGGGCAAGTCTCGCCCGCCTGAAATCCGACGCCAGTCCAGAGGTCCGCCCAGTCCACGACGATGCCGGGCGACTTCAGCGCCCCGGCCCACGCCTTACGTCGCGTGGCGGTCTCGATGCACGTACGGGACGGGTGAACCCATGCTCCGCGACCCGGGAGCCGACGACGCACGTCGAGGGCGACGCCGCCAGCCTCGACCACGACGCGTACGAGCTCGGTGATGGGAGCGCGGGCCCGGCAGCCGACGCAGGTCCGTTCGGGGAGGGCCACGCGCTCACCGTAGCCGACGGCCCCACTCGTACGAACACCTCAGGTCGCACACAGCCCTCACTCAGACGGCGGGACTGTGATGGTGGTCAGTCGGAAAGGCCGACCAGAGAGACGGAGGTAGCGATCGCACAGCGAGAGAACCCTTCCACCGCTGGACCCGGCATCTCGACGATGTCGGGTCCTGGTGCGTCCGGCTACTTCTCGACCGCCGCGACGTCGGGCCTGATGTCGATGCGCCAGCCCGTCAGGCGGGCCGCGAGGCGAGCGTTCTGCCCCTCGCGACCGATGGCGAGGCTGAGCTGGTAGTCCGGGACGATGACCCGCGCCGACTTGGCAGCCGCGTCGACGATCTCGACGCTCGACACGCGCGCCGGTGACAGCGCGGACGCGACGAACTTCACCGGGTCCTCGGACCAGTCGACGATGTCGATCTTCTCGTCGCTCAGCTCGTGCATGACCGCCCGTACACGCTGGCCCATCGGGCCGATGCAGGCGCCCTTCGCGGACACGTCGGGGTTGGTCGTCCGTACAGCCAGCTTCGTCCGGTGCCCGGCCTCACGCGCGATCGACTTGATCTCGACGACCCCCTGCTCGATCTCGGGGACCTCGAGCTTGAACAGCTTCTCGACGAGCCCCGGATGCGTACGGGACACGACGACCTGGAGACCACGGAGCTCGCGACGTACGGCCACCACGTACACGCGGAGCCGTCGGCCGTGGCTGTAGTCCTCGCCCGGTGTCTGCTCGGCCAGCGGCAGGATCGCCTCGACCTTGCCCAGGTCGACGCGCACGGTGGAGCTGTGGTGGTCCTGCTGCACGACGCCGAGGAGGATGTCGCCCTCGCTCGCGGCGAAATGGCCGTACTTCTGGTCGTCCTCGGCCTCACGCAGACGCTGCATGACGATCTGCCGGGCGGTCGCGGCGGCGATCCGTCCGAAGTCCGTCGGGGTGTCGTCGAACTCTCCGACCTTCTCCCCGTCGGAGTTCAGCTCGGGTGCGAAGACGTGGACCGCCCCGGACTTGCGGTCGATCGTGACCCGCGCACCCTTCGTGTGGTTGTCCGTCTTCTCGTACGCGTTGAGCAGGGCGTCCTCCAGGGCGTCCATGACGACCGCGATGGGGATGTCCTTGTCAGCCTCGAGCTGCCGCAGCGCGGCCATGTCGATGTCCATGTCACTCCTCGTCTGCGATGTCGTCGTCGAGCTCGAGGTCGTGCGGCCTGTTGAGCTCCACCTGGACCACGGCCTTCCTCACGTCTCCGAAGGAGACGGCGACCGGCTCGCCGTCGACCGTGAGCGTGGCGCCGGTGTCGGTCGTGGCCGCGATCCGGCCGGTGACCTTGGTGCCGTCCATGCTGGTCACGGCCACGAGCCGGCCGGTGTTGCGCCGCCAGTGGGCGGGCTTCGCCAAGGGGGTGGTGACTCCTCGAGAGCTCACTTCGAGGACGTACGCCTGGTTGCCGGTCAGGTCGGACTCGTCCAGTGTGTCGGACACAGCCCTGGTCGCGTCGGCCACCTCGTCGAGCAGCGGACCCCGGCCCTTGGGGCCGTCACCGTCGACCGTGATCCGCAGCACCGAGCGGGAGCCGGCACCGACCACTACGAGATCGTCGAGCTCCAGCCCACGGTCAGCGAGGACCGGTTCCAGCAGCGCGCGCAACGCAGCGACATTCATGTTCGGTCCTCCGATTGGGTCGAGCTGTTGTGCAGGCCAGCATAGCCGGGACACTAGGTTGGAGGCATGCATCGCCGGACCCTGCTGCTGGGCATCGTGGGTCTCGGCGCAGCCGGATGCTCGGTGAGCGACCCCCGGATCACGGGCACGCCGAAGCCGATCTACACGCCCCCTGCTCCCGTACCGCCGGTCGGCGCGGACCACCTCGCTGGTCTCGAGGCGGGCGTGGCGGCGCTGCTCACGGCCATGGCCGGCGCTCCCTGGGCGGCCGGCGACACCGCCCGGTACCAGCTGATCGCGAGCGTTCACCAGACCCACCACGCGGTACTCGCATCCGCCGAGCCGCTGCGCCGCCAGCCGGTGCCGGTGGACCCGGTGACAGTCGGGGCACCCGCGACGCGCGAGCAGGCGCTGACGACGGCAGCCGGTCTGCTCACCACCCTCCAGAACGCCCACACGGCCCTGGCAGCGCAGGCGACAGGCGATCTCGCCGCCTTCTGGGCCTCGCAAGCCGCGTCTGCCGTCCAGTCGCGCACGGCGCTGACGACCGCCGTGTCCACCGTGACCACGGCGGTCCCGTTGCGCGAGGTGGCCGTCACGACACCCGCCACCGCCACGGACGACCTGCTCAACCGCTACCACGAGGCGGTCTTCGGGCTGGAGTCGGCACTGGGACGCCTCACGACGGCCAACCCCGCACGTACAGCCCTGGACGGCATCGTGGTCGAGGTGAAGACGCAGCGGGACGCGCTCACGGCCCGCGGCAGGGCCGCCTCGCAGACCCCGGCGCCCGGCGCGGCTGCCTACTCGATCCCGACCACAGCCTCGGACGCCGACGCGTTGGCACTCGTCGCCAGGCTGCTGGCGGCGATCTCGCAGGGTGCCGCCGTCGCCGTGGCCAGCGCCACGAAAGACGTCACGACCGCCGTGGGCGACCTCGCGGATGCGTCGATCCTCGGTCTGCCGCTCGGGATGGGAATGGCCGAGTACCCCGGCTGGCCCGACTCCTGAGGCAGCGCCCCCCCCCAGGCCCTGTGCATAACTTCCCCACGCGGGTCGTCGAGCCGCAAGGCTTCCGTCATGACCTTTCATGACGTACCACGCGACCTTGCCCGCCACCCGCTCACGGATCCTCGGCTCGTCGCCGATGTCCTCGACCTCTGCGTTCCGTTCCCTGACCGGGAGGCCGGTGCCATCTGCGTCCTGCTCTGCGACGAGGAGGACCGGCTCGACCAGCCCATGGTGATCGGTGAGATCGGCCATCCGAGCGCCGAGGACCGGCTCCAGTTCATGTACGGGATCTTCGGCATGGCCCGCCAGCTGATCCCGCACGGCTCCCTGCTCCTCGCCATCGCACGAGCCGACGGGCTGTCGCTCACTCCGGACGACGCCCTGTGGGCGAGGTCGGCCCTCGCGGCCGCGGACGGCTACCGGCTCCTCGGGATCCACGTGGTCACGATGCACGGCAGCCGCGAGATCCCGCGGGCCGCCGCGGCCTGAACGGTCACACCAGCAGCTGGATCGTGTCCCACGCGAGCTTGCATGCGAGCAGGCTGATGGCGACGAGGAACACCTTCCGTACGAAGCCGTTGCCGTGACGGATGGCCATCCGCGCGCCGATCGCTCCACCGGACAGGTTCGCCATCGCCATCACTGCCCCGATCCCCCACAGCACGTGGCCGCTGACCCCCAGCACGACGAGGGCTGCGACGTTGGTCGTGAGGTTGGCCAGCTTGGTGAGCACGGTGGCGGACAGGAAGCCGTAGCCGATGACGGCGACCAGCAGGATGACGAAGAACGTTCCGGTGCCGGGCCCGACGAGACCGTCCCATAGCCCGACCCCGAGCCCGATGGCCACGACCCGTACGACCCGTGCGCGGCCCTCGTGCTTGAGGTGGGTCTCCATACCCATCGCGGGCCGCCGCAGCGTGTACACGCCGACGACGATCACGGTGAGCAGCACGAGGGGCGTGAACAGCGCTCGCGGGAAGAACCGTACGAGCTGGGCGCCGGCGGTCGACCCCGCGTACGCGGCCGCCATGAGCGGCAGCGCCACCTTCCACTCGACCGTGACCTTGCTCAGGTACATCCCGGTCGCGACGGCCGTACCGGCAGCGCTCGACAGCTTGTTCGTGCCGGACACCGTGGCGACCGCCGTGTCGGCGGGCAGGCCGATGAGCAGGCTCGGCAGCTGGATCAGGCCGCCGCCGCCCACGACCGAGTCCACCCAGCCGGCAGCGAAGGCGGCCACGACGAGCAGCGCCATCGTGGCCAGCGGCAGACCGAGGATCACTCTCCGCGCACGTCCGCGATGACCCGTGCGACCACGTCGTCGACCCCGACCTCGTCCTTGGTGCCGGCCGTACGGTCCCGCACCTCGACGACGCCGTTCACCAGGCCACGGCCCACGACGACGGCGGTCGGGATGCCGAGCACCTCGGCGTCGGTGAACTTCACGCCCGGCGACGCCTTGCGGTCGTCGAGCAGCACGTCGAGTCCCGATCCGGACAGCTCGAGCGCGATGCGCTGAGCCTCCGCGGCCAGCTCCGGCTCCTTGCCGGCCGCGAGCACGACCACGTCGAACGGCGCCAGGTTGCGCGGCCACGCGAGACCCCGGTCGTCGCACGTGGTCTCGGCGACCATGGCGACGGCCCGCGAGATGCCGATCCCGTACGAGCCCATCGTCACGGTCGCGAGCTTGCCGTTCTGGTCCAGCACCTTCAGCCCGAGCGCCTCGGCGTACTTCGTGCCGAGCTGGAAGATGTGGCCCATCTCGACGCCGCGTGCGAGCTCCAGCGGACCGGACCCGTCGGGCGCCGGATCGCCGGCCCTCACCTCGGCGACGTCGATCACGCCGTCGGTGGTGAAGTCGCGGCCCGCGACGAGGTTGACGACGTGGTGGTCGGCGACGTTGGCGCCGGTCACCCAGGCCGTACCGTCCACGACCCTCGGATCGACCAGGTAGCGGATGCCGCTCGCCGACTCCTTGCCCAGCATCAGCTGCCCGTCCTTGGCGGGGCCGATGTAGCCCTTGACCAGCGCCGGGTTCGCGGCGAAGTCGGCGTCGCCGAACGCGACGGCCTCGGCCGGTGCGATCGCTGCCTCGAGCCGCTTGACATCCACGTCGCGGTCGCCGGGCAGGCCGACGATGAGCGCTTCCTTGGTGCCGTCGGGGTTCTGCAGCATGAACACGACGTTCTTCAGCGTGTCGGCCCCGGTCCAGGGGCGGTCGGCGCGCGGTGCGGTCTCGTTCACGGCGGTGACAAGCGTGTCGATCGTGCCTGCGCCCGGCGTGTGGATGACGAGCGGCGCGGGCGTCGACGAGGCGTCCACCGGAGCGGGGGGCACGACCGTGACAGCCTCGACGTTGGCCGCGTACCCACCGGGAGACCGTACGAACGTGTCCTCGCCGTTCGGTGCGATCGCGAGGAACTCCTCGGACGCCGACCCGCCCATCGCCCCCGACATCGCCTTGACGATGACGTAGTCGAGCCCGAGCCGGTCCATGACCTTGATGTACGCGCCGCGGTGGATCTCGTACGAGCGCTGCAGACCCTCGGCGTCCATGTCGAACGTGTACGAGTCCTTCATGATGAACTCGCGCCCGCGGAGCAGACCGGCGCGCGGACGGGCCTCGTCGCGGTACTTGGTCTGAATCTGGAACAGCGTGAGCGGCAGGTCCTTGTACGAGCCGTACAGGTCCTTGACCAGCAGCGTGAACATCTCCTCGTGCGTGGGGCCGAGGAGGTAGTCGCCGCCCTTGCGGTCCTTGAGCCGGAACAGGTTCGGGCCGTACTCGGTCCACCGGTGCGTCGTCTCGTACGGCTCCCGGGGCAGCAGCGCGGGGAACCGCACCTCCTGGGCGCCGATCGCGACCATCTCCTCGCGCACGATCTGCTCGACCTTCGCGAGCACCTTCAGGCCGAGCGGCAGCCAGGAGTAGATGCCGGGGGCCGCGCGGCGGATGTAGCCGGCGCGTACGAGCCAGCGGTGGCTCGGCACCTCGGCATCGGCCGGGTCCTCCCGCAACGTGCGGACGAACAGCTGCGACATCGTCGTGACGGCCACGGACAACTCCCTGGTGAGGCGAATGGGATTTCAGTGCCGAAGCCTAGCGACCCGGCGCTGTCGGTTGCCGACCATGGTCGTCGCCCGGACCCCTCGGGCGAGGTGGGGGTGGCGCCTGTCATAGGCCTGTACGGGCCCTGCGAGCCAGCGGTGCATCCCTGTCGATGGGGAGCCTGCCGTCGCGTACCCTCGTCTCCGTGACGCAGCCTGGAGAGCAGAACGACCCCCGTTACCAACCGCTGTGGTGGGAGCAGGGCCCCTCGGGCGCGCAGGGCTATCCGGAGCCGAACGGGAACTACCTCGCGATGCAGCAGACGCCGCCACACGGCGCATACCCACAGCAGGTGGCCACAGGGCATCTCCGCGTGCACCTCCAGGGCAGCGTGCTGACCAGCAGCGTGGTCACGCCGACGCTGCTCATCAACAACCAGGTGGTCAAGGCCTCGTACGGACCGAACGACTACGCCCTTCCGGCCGGCGCGTACCGCGTCAGTGCGTACACGCAGTGGATGCGTCAGTACGGACAGGCTGCGCTCGACGTCGCGCTCTACCCAGGTCAGGCGATCGAGGTCTTCTACGCCTCGCCCCTGCACCAGTTCACGACGGGCTCCATGGGCTTCACGAAGCAGAAGCGCAAAGGCACGGGCCTCTTCATCGGCCTCATCGCCCTCGTGATGGTCTTCGTCGTCGGCATGCTGTTCATCGGTCTCGGGTCATGAACCGGGCAGCATGGATCGCCCTAGCCGTCATCGTGGCGATGGTCTTCGGATCCGCGTTCCTGGTGTTCTTCGTCATCAACCCCTGAGGGGTCAGGAGAGCGTCAGTACAGCACCGTCGCGAGGGCGCCGACCTCGTCGAAGCCGACCCGCCGGTACAGGGCGCGGGCGGTCGTGTTGAAGTCGTTCACGTACAGGGTCACGTGCTGCCACTGCTCGCGGCACAGTTCGACGACGGCTGCCATCGCCGGTGTGGACTTGCCGCGACCTCGAAGGTCAGGCCGCAGCCACACCCCGGCCACCTGGCAGATGTTCGAGGTCGAGGAGCCGACGTCTGACTTGAAGATCACGCCACCGTCCTCGACGATCCCCATGGCGCAGCCGGTCTCGAGCAGGCGGTCCACGTACCAGCGGTAGCCGTTCGTACCGTCGAGCGGCGAGACGCCGACCTCCTCGGTGTACATGGCGACGGCCGCCTCGAAGTAGCTGTCACCGTCGCCCGGACCGATCCTGCGCACGCGCGGGTCGGCGGCCACGGTCGGCGGTCCCGAGATGACCATCAGCGGCTGGCAGGCGCGGATCTCGCGGGGACGCTGCCAGGCGCCGGGCCACTTGCGGCAGAGCTTGTCGTACAGGCTGAGCGCCTCGTCGGCGACGCCGAGGATCGAGGCGCAGGTTCGGATCGGGCCGATGCGGGTCACGTACGCGTCGAGGGCCGCCGGCGTGCCGTTCACGGGCACCATGTTGGCCCCGTGATGGAGGATCGACACGAGCTCGCCGTCCTCCTCGTAGCCCCAGACGTCGCAGCCGAGCATGAACGCCTCGAGCCCGCCCGTACGGATCCGGGAGGCGACGAACACGTTCTCGAAGGGCCGCCTGCTGAGCAGCTCGGTGACCTTCGGCAAGTCCTCGTTGGTGAGCGTCCGGACGTGCGAGGACATTCAGCCCACCGTGACGATCGGCGCTCCGGCCGTCTCGCCCATCTCCTCGGCCAGCTTCATGGCCTCGGCGATGAGGTTCTCGACGATCTGGTCCTCGGGAACGGTGCGGACGACTTCGCCGCGGACGAAGATCTGGCCCTTGCCGTTGCCGGACGCGACACCGAGGTCGGCCTCGCGCGCCTCCCCGGGGCCGTTCACGACGCAGCCCATGACGGCGACGCGGAGCGGTACGGTCATGCCGGCCAGACCGGCGGTGACCTCGTCGGCCAGCGTGTACACGTCGACCTGCGCGCGACCGCACGACGGGCACGAGACGATCTCGAGGTGGCGCGGCCGCAAGTTGAGCGACTCCAGGATCTTGATGCCGACCTTGACCTCTTCGACNNTGATCGTGCCCTGGAACGCCGGGCCGGCCTCGGTGACGCCGAGGTGCAGCGGGTAGTCGCAGGCCGCGCTGAGCTGCTCGTACGCGCGGACCATGACGACAGGGTCGTGGTGCTTGACGGAGATCTTGAAGTCGTGGAAGCCGTGCTCCTCGAACAGGCTCGCCTCCCACAGAGCGGACTCGACGAGCGCCTCGGGCGTCGCGGAGCCGTACTTGTCCATGATCCGCTTGTCGAGCGACCCGGCGTTGACGCCGATGCGCAGCGACACGCCCGCGTCCTTGGCGTAACGCGCGATCTCGCCGACCTTGTCGTCGAACGCCTTGATGTTGCCGGGGTTGACGCGTACGGCCGCACAGCCGGCGTCGATCGCCGCGAACACGTACTTCGGCTGGAAGTGGATGTCTGCGATGACCGGGATCTGGGACTTCTTGGCGATGATGGGCAACGCGTCGGCGTCGTCCTGGCTCGGGACCGCCACGCGGACGATGTCGCAGCCNNGAGATCGGAGCGTCGCCGCCGACGAGCACCTTGCCGACCTTGATCTGACGCGTCGGGTGGCGCTTCGCGAGCACGGGTACGGGAGGCTTGGGCATCCCCAGGGTCACGGGCACGGAGTGGGCTCCTCGGTCAGAAGATGCGAATGGGACTCACGATGTCGGCCACCACGAGGATGACTCCAGCGATCGCGAGGAACGCCCCCACAACATACGCCAATGGCAAAAGGCGCGCAGTGTCGAAGAAGCCGTACGCGGGACGCCTGAACAGACGAGCCAGCGCTCGCCGCAACGCCTCCCACAGCGCCCCGGCGATGTGGCCGCCGTCGAACGGCAGGAGAGGGACGAGGTTGAGGATGGCGACGAACAGGTTCACGGCACCGAGCAGCGAGAAGTAGGACGCGATCCGGCTCCCGAGCGTCAGCTGGTCCGTCGTGGCGATCTCGCTCGCCGCGACAGAGGCACCGACGACGCTGAGCGGGCCGTTGACATCGCGCGCCTTGCCGGTGACCAGGTTGTAGCCGGTCATGAAGACCTTCTGCGGGAACGTCGCCAGAGCACTCACGCTCTGGGTCGTCATCTTCCACATGTCCTGGGCGGTGCCGACGGGGCCGACGCGGACGTTCGTGACACCGCTGGACATGCCGGCGAACCCGGCCGTCACGGTCTTGGTCGGGTCGTTGAGGTCGGCGAGCTGTCGCATCACACCGTTGACGGTCGGCAGCGTCATGCGCCCCTGCCCGGGGCGGTCGACGGTGAAGGCCAGCGGTCCTTCGCCCTGGGCACGGACGAGGACGACGAGGTCACGCCACGTCGTGACCGAGGTGCCGTTCAGCGCCACGACCGTGTCTCCCACCTCGATGCCCGCCTGCTTGGCCGGCGGGGCGACGCATGCCGCGGGTGCGGGCTGGAGGCAGTCCGAGACCGAGGCGATGCCGAGGGTCTGCTCCTGCTGGCCGTATGCGAGGTTGATGCCGAGGAAGATGAAGAACGCGAGCAGGATGTTCATGAGCGGACCGCCGGCCATGATGATGAGCTTCTGCCAGGTCTTCTTCTGGTAGAACAGCCGCCCGGTACGGACGTCGGTCTCAGTGATGTCGTCCCGCTCGGCGTCGCGCGCGCTGTCAGCGAACGCGGCGAGGCGACCCTTGCTGTCGGCTCGACCCGGCGGGTACATCCCGACCAGCCGTACGTAGCCACCGAGCAGGATCCACTTGATCCCGTACTCCGTCTCGCCCCGCCGGAACGACCAGATGCGCTTGCCGAAGCCGACGAAGTACACGGGCACCTTGACGCCGAACAGCTTCGCCGGAATCAGGTGTCCGAACTCGTGCAGCGCGATCGACGCCATGATGAGCGCGAAGAAGCCCAGTCCGGCGAGTACGCCCCAGACGACGGTCACTCCGACTCCTTCCGCGTGATGGCCTCGGCGCGACGCCGGCCCCACGAGTCAGCGGCCAGGACGGCCTGGATGCTCAGGTCGCCGTCGGCGATCCAGGCTGCTCCTGGTGTCGATTTTACGTCCACCGTCTGTGCGAGGTGCTCGTCGAGCACGATACGTACGGTGGCCGTGATGTCGAGGAAGCCGATCCTGCCCTCGCAGAACGCGTCCACGGCGGCCTCGTTGGCGGCGTTGTAGACGGCTGGTGCCGTACCTGCTGCGGCGCCCGCCGCACGTGCCAGGTCGACCGCCGGGAACGTCTCGTTGTCGAGCGGCTCGAACGTCCAGGAGGTCGGGTCGGTCCACGAGCACGGCGCTGCCACGTCGGGGAGACGGTCGGGCCAGGTCAGCGCGAGCCCGATCGGCAGCCGCATGTCCGGCGGAGAGGCCTGTGCGATGGTCGACCCGTCGACGTACTCGACCATCGAGTGCACGATCGACTGCGGGTGCACCACGACCGTGATGTCCTCGAGCGCCACGTCGTAGAGGAGGTGGGCCTCGAGCAGCTCGAGGCCCTTGTTGACGAGCGTCGAGGAGTTGATCGTGATGACGCGGCCCATCGACCAGTTCGGGTGGGCGAGCGCCTGGGCCACCGTGACGTCGCGGAGCTGGTCGGCCGTACGGCCGCGGAACGGGCCACCAGACGCCGTGAGGATCAGGCGCCGCACCTCGTCGGCACGTCCCGCCCGCAGGGCCTGCGCGAACGCCGAGTGCTCGGAGTCGACGGCGACGAGCTGTCCGGGCGCCGCAGCGGACGTGACGAGCCGGCCACCGATGACGAGCGACTCCTTGTTGGCCAGTGCCAGGGTCGTGCCGCGGGCGAGCGTCGCCATCGTCGGGCGAAGGCCGGCAGCACCCGTGATCGCGTTGAGCACGACGTCGCAGTCGGCGGCGGCGAGCTCCGTGGAGGCGTCGGGGCCGACGGACAGCTCCGGACAGTCCGTACCGAGCGCCTTCCGCAGCGCGTCCGCAGCCTCGCTCGTCGGCAGGGCGACGACCTTCGGAGAGAAGTCCCGCACCTGCTGCGCCAGCAGGTCGATCCGGCTACCGGCGGCCGAGAGCGCCGTGATCGCGAACCTGTCCCGGTTGCGCGACACGACATCGAGGGTCTGGGTCCCTATGGATCCGGTGGAACCGAGCAGGACGACTTCTCGCACGTCCATCAAGTTAGCGCCGTGCACCCTCGAGTGTCGCCAGTGCTTTCGGGATCGCGACGCTGAGCAGGATCCCGAGGGTGGTCTTGGTGTTGTCGATGAGCATGACCAGAAGCATGTCCTCCTGCGACCGCACGACGACGGCACTGTGGTCGCTGTGGAGGTCGAGCAGGAAGTAGCGGTTGAGGCCGGGGTACATGATCCCCTCGAGCATCTTGTTGATCTGCTCGGTCATGAGGGTGAACAGCGCCGACGACTGCGGGTTCGCGTTGAACCCCACCAGGCTGATGCCGGTGGTGAGGTCGAGGATGTCGGCCGCGACGAGGCCGTCGCGCAGCTGCGACTGGAGGTCGGCGACCGCACTCTCCAGCTGGGAAGGATCGACGTCCAACATGCGCCTGAATGCTCCTCGCGTGGTCGGGCCAGTGTCTCGTGGGTGCTCTCACGGTATCGGGACCCGCGAACACCTGCAGCACACGTGAGGACACGCTCACTCCAACGGGTGCAGGCTTCGCCCATGCGCCACAGTGGAGGGGTGACACACACGGTCGGCAGCGTGGAGGTCGAGTCCCTGGACCAGTTCGACCGGCTGCGGTCTCGGAGCCGGTCGATGGCCGGCTGGTTCGTCCAGGATCTGGACCTGAGGGAGCGATCCGAGTCCCTCCTGACCGCCAGGCCGCAGGGCGCGGTCTTCCTGGGCTGCCACATCGCCCTGGAGGTCGAGGACTCGCTCCGAGACCGCGGCGCACTGGTGTTCCCGGAGATCGCCGGGCTGCCGTTCGACCCGTACCGGGCCAGCCTGTACACAGCGGCCGAGCTGTACGGGGACGTGCCCGGCGGCGGGGCGTACGCGGAGTCGCCGGATGCGCTCAGCAACGCGTGGCGCCTTTCTCAGGGCACTCCCCCGGACGTCGCGGCGACGCTCGCCATGAGCCTCCACGACCACTCCATCGGCGACGCGCTCATGGACGCGGTGGACAGGATCGACCGCGCACACGTCGTCGGCGTCATGGGCGGCCACGGAGTCGTCCGCGGCAGCGAGATGTACGCGGACGCGGCGAAGCTCGGACTCGCCCTGACCCGTGCCGGCATGACCGTGCTCACGGGCGGCGGCCCTGGCGCGATGGAAGCCGTCAACCTCGGGGCGCGGATGGCGTCGGCCCCCGCAGACCTCGACGAGGTGCTCGCGAGTCTGGCGGTGGTTCCCGGGTTCCTGCCGAGCGTCGACGCCTGGGCGCGTGTGGCGCTCGAGGTGTGTGCGAAGTACCCCGAGGGCGGCGGGTACGGCGTCCCCACCTGGTTCTACGGCCACGAGCCGCCGAACGTGTTCCCCTCGGAGATCGCCAAGTACTTCTCCAACGCGCTGCGCGAGGACACGCTGCTGGCACTGTGCGGGGGCGGCGTGCTGTACCTGCCGGGCGCCGCCGGGACGGTCCAGGAGATCTTCCAGGCGGTGACGCCGGCGTACTACGCGCCCGACGGGACCCGGATCGCTCCGCTCGTCCTGGTCGGCCGTGAGTACTGGACGGGGACGCTGCCGGCATGGCCGCTCCTGACCTCGCTGGCGGCCGGTCGCGGCATGGCCTCAGCCATCCACTGCGTCGACACCTGGGCCGAGGCGCTGGACGTACTCGGCTGAGCCGGCCGCGCGTACGCTCGGCTTCTCGCGCCAGAGCCCAGCGGGGGCGGCGCCTGACGCAGGAGGTTCGTGATGCAGAAGCTCGGTCTCGTCGAGTTCGTCTCCGTGGACGGCGTGATGCAGGGTCTGGCCGGACCGGAGGCAGGATTCCCGTACGGCGGATGGGGCAACGACTACCCCCTCGTCTTCCCGGACGGCTCCGCGACGGGTCCCACCTCTGAGACGACGGCGTACCTGTTCGGCCGCCGCACCTACGAGGACATGTCGGCCTTCTGGCCGTCCCAGCCCGACGACAACCCGATGGCGGCTCACCTGAACGCCACCCGCAAGTACGTGGTCAGCGCCACCCTGACGGACACATCGTGGGATCCGACGACGATCATCAGAGACGAGGTCGTGGCGTCGGTGTCGGCGCTGAAGCGGCAAGGCGACGGCGCTATCGTCGTGCTCGGCAGCGGTCAGCTCGCCCGGACTCTGCTCGCCGCGGACCTGGTCGACACCGTGACGCTGTTCATCCATCCGCTTCTGCTGGGGACCGGTGCGGCCCTCTTCGGGGACCTTCCGCAGCAGCGTCGCCTGCGGCTGGAGTCTCACGCGGTCTCCGAGCTGGGCACGCTCGTTCTCACCTACGCGTTCGTCTCCTAGGCTGTCGGGACACGTTCAAGGAGGTCACCATGCCGAGCTTCATCACCACGCTGCTTCTCAGCGGGAACAACGTCGGGATCGTGGTCCCCGAGGATGTCGTCCTCGGCTTCGGCGCGGGGAAGCGGGTTCCGGTGATCGTCACGATCGCCGGGTACAGCTATCCCTCGACCGTCGCCGTCATGGGCGGCCAGTACCTCGTGGGGGTCGCCGCTGAGCATCGCCGTGCGGCTGGCGTCGCCGGGGGCGAGACCCACGAGGTCACGCTCACCCATGACACGTCGGCGCGCGACACTCCCGTACCGGACGATCTCGCGGAGGCGCTCTCGAAGGCCGGGTTGAGCGAGACGTTCGCTGCGCTGGCGCCGTCGCACCGCAAGGAGCACGTACGGTCGGTCGCGGACGCCAAGACGGAAGCAACCCGTCAGCGCCGCATCGAGAAGGTCGTCGACGCTCTTCGCTGAGCCAGCCGAGCGAGGGTCAGTCCGTGCTCCCCCAGGACCGGCTCGCCGGATCGTCGACGAGAGGTTCCAGCGCCCTGTGGGCCGCACCGATCAAGAGCAGGTTGGCGCCCAGCTGAGCGCTCACGATGTCGACCCCCTCCATGGCGGGAGCGAGGGTTCGAGCCTCGAGAGCAGCGCGTAGGCCCTGAGGGTCGTACGCGAGCAGCGACGCCAGGAAGCCGCCCAGCACGACGCGCTCCGGGTTGAGGACGTTGACGACCGTCCCGAGCGCGATCGCGAGATATCCGTGCTGCCGAGCCACGGCGGCGCGCACGGGGTCCGAGCGGTCGGAGAGCAGTGCGGACTCGAGCGCCTCGGGATCCATGTGGCCGCCGCCGAGCAGGGTCACGATCTCCTCGCGCGTCACCTCGGCCTCCAGCGAGCCGGGGATCCCGACGGTGTCCACGCGGTCCGACCCGCTGACGGGCGTGTGGCCCAGCTCACCGGCGTATCCGTGCGCCCCACCCAGCAAGGCACCGCCCGCGATGATGGCACCTCCGATGCCGCTCGCGCCGCCGTTGAGGTAGACGAAGTCGGAAACCCCCCGGCCGGCGCCGTAGTCGCGCTCCGCGAGGGCCCCCAACTGGGCGTCGTTCGCGACGTGTACCGGCAGCGACATCGCCTCGGCGAAGGCCTGTCCCAGCGGCGCGTCGCGCCACTCGAGATGGGGCGCATTGCGGACGAGACCGTCCACCGTGCGCACGAGCCCAGGCACTGCGACACCGATCCCGGTGATACGAAATCCCGAGTCGTCGGCACCCATCGCGGCCATGATGGTCGATGCCAGCATGACCACGTCCATCATCGACGGAATCTGCTTGAACTCGTGCCGCACCTTGCGGCGCACCTGGGCGTCGAGCCCGACGATGGCCACCGTGAGCGCGTCGACCTCGGGGTGAACGGCGAAGGCAGCCACGGATGTGCTCAGCGCCACACCATGGCTGGGCCGCCCGACGGTACCGTCCGTCACGGGGTCCTGCTCATCGACCAATCCCAGCACGGCTAGGTCGGATACGAGGCTGGCGACCGTCGATCGGTTCCGCCCGGTGAGCCGCCCGAGCTCAGCGCGCGACATGTTCCCGCCGACCATCAACGCGCGCAGGACAGCCGTCAGGTTCTCTCGCCGTACGTCCTCACTGGTCCCCTTGCGCACGTCATCCTCTCGTCGCTCGGCGGCCACAGTAGACCCCATCGGGTGCCAGCCGATGTCTAGGTTAGTGGCGACGACGAACAAATGGCTATCACCGTCGCCTGTCGGACTCAGGACCTGACGTCTCCACAGTGTCCACGTGACGCGAGCGTTACCTGGTGGAAACGTCACCCAAGTACGGTCGAACCGTGACCATCAAGGTGGCCTTGCGGCACGAGACGACGTACACGTTCGCGCGTCCGGTGACGATCAGCCCGCACACGATCCGGCTGCGGCCGGCGCCGCACTCCCGTACCCCCGTGTCCGCCTACGCGCTCACGGTCTTCCCCGAGAACCACTTCCTCAACTGGCAGCAGGACCCGTTCGGCAACTACATGGCACGCGTCGTCTTCCCGGAGCCGGCGTCGGAGCTCAAGATCGTCGTCGACCTCGTCGCGGACATGACGGTCGTGAACCCGTTCGACTTCTTCGTCGAGGAGTACGCGGAGCGCTTCCCGTTCGCCTACCCGTACGACCTCGAGCGCGACCTCCAGCCGTACCTGCACCGCATCCCGGCGAACCCGGCCGATGCCGGCCCGGACGCCGTCGACGCGTGGATCGACGCGGTGGTCGAGCCGCTCCTCCCCCGCGACGGCTCGATGCGGATCGTCGACATGCTCGTCGCCGTCAACCAGGCGATCTACACGCACGTCGCGTACACGACCCGTCTCGAGGTCGGCGTCCAGACGCCCGGCCACACGCTCTCCGCGGCGCTCGGCTCCTGCCGCGACTCGGGCTGGCTGCTCGTCGCGATCCTGCGTCGGCTCGGTCTCGCCGCACGGTTCGTGTCGGGCTACCTCGTACAGCTCAAAGCCGACGTCGTACCGCTGGACGGAGCCGCCGGTCCCAGTGAGGACTTCACCGATCTCCATGC